>JBBSCC010000006.1:0-44384 GCA_038250735.1 Sphingomonadales bacterium
CCGTCAGCCCGTTTTAGTGGGAACCCCGATGATCCGCCTTTTCCTTACCCTTTTGATCTCGCTGCTGGTGGCAACCCCGGCCTGGGCGGACCGCGTCAAGGATCTGGGCGCGTTTCAGGGCATTCGTACCAACCAGTTGACGGGCTATGGCATTGTTGTCGGCTTGCCGGGAACGGGTGACGATAATCTGGAATATACCGTGCAGTCGCTGAAAAGCGTGGCCAGCCGTTTTGGCTTGCAGTTGCCGGCCAACGTCAATCCGGGCCTGAAAAACTCAGCCGCCGTGCTGATCACCGCTGAACTGCCCGCCTTTGCAAAGCCCGGCCAGCGGATCGACATCACTGTCGCCGCGCTCGGCAAGGCCAAGTCCTTGCGCGGCGGCAGCCTGATCCTGACACCGCTGATCGGTGCCGATGGCCAGGTTTATGCCATGGCGCAGGGTAATCTTGCGGTCGGCGGGCTGGGTGCAGAAGGGGCAGATGGTTCCAAGATTGTCGTCAACGTGCCGTCCACAGGTCGCATTCCTGAAGGGGCAACGGTTGAACGCGCCGTCGATACCGGCTTTGCCAGCTCTCCCCTTCTCACCTTCAACCTTGCGCGTTCCGATTTCACCACGGCACAAAGCATTGCCGCTGCGGTCAACGCACGGCTGGGGCCGGGCCGCGCCCAGGCGATTGACGGCGTATCCATTGCGATCAGCGCGCCAGAGGGTGCCGATTCGCGCGCCACGCTGATGAGCCAGATCGAGAATCTGACTGTGACGGCAGCCGAGCCCGCCGCCCGCGTTATCGTCAACGCTCGCACCGGCACGGTGGTCATCAACTCTGCCGTCCGGCTGGGGCCTGCTGCGGTAACGCAGGGCAAGCTGACGGTGCGCGTCGATGAATCCCAGCGGGTCAGCCAACCCGCGCCGTTCAGCCAGGGCCAGACCACGGTCGAACAGAAAAGCGGCGTCGGCATTGCCGAGGAAACCAAGCCGATATTCCTGCTCGATCCCGGCCCGCGCCTGTCAGACGTCGTCAAGGCGATGAACGCGATTGGCGCGTCGCCGGCCGATCTGGTCGCCATCCTTGAAGCCTTGAAAGAAGCCGGCGCGCTGAAAGCCGACTTGATCATCCTGTGATATCCACATGACCGCCATTCCCGCCATCCCTGCGCTGCCGACCACCGGCATCAACGCCCCGAACGTGTCGACCGACACGAGCAGGCTCGCGTCGCGCGCCAATCTGGAAAAGGCAGGCAAGCAGTTTGAGGCTGTGTTCACGCAGATGATGCTGAAATCGATGCGCAACACGCATCTGGCCGAGGAGCTTTTCTCGTCCAAGGCAATCGACACGTTCCGCGACATGCAGGACCAGAAGCTGTCGGTGGTGATGGCCGAATCCAAGCCGCTTGGCATTGGCAAAGCGATGGTCGACTTTCTGGCGAAGAACCAGGAAGCGCTTCAGGCCGCTGCCCCTGCCGTGGTTGATGGCCCGGCAATCGGTGAAACGCCGTGAGCGATCTGCTCTCCATCGGTGCCAGCGGCGTGCGCGCCTATCAATCGGCGCTGACCACCACATCTGACAATATCGCCAATGCGGCCACGCCCGGCTATGCCCGGCGCACGGCCACGCTGACCGAAGTGAGCGCGTCGAGTGGTCGCTATTCAAGTGCCAATGTTGCCAATGGCAACGGCGTTGCCGTGTTCGGCATTAACCGCGCCGCCGATGAAATCCGCTCAACCGCCGTGCGCGCATCGGGGGCTGATCTGGCCCGCACCGAAACCAGCATCGTCTGGCTGACCGGTATCGAAAGCGCGCTGTCCGGCAATCAGCTCAACGATCGGCTCGCCAGTTTTTTCAACGCGGCAAAATCGGTCGCGGCCGACCCCACCGCCAGCACGCCGCGTGCGGCCTTCCTTGAATCCAGCACCAGCGTTGGCAATGCCTTTGCTGCCACGGCGCGCTCGCTTGATCAGATAACGGCAGACCTCGACAGCACCGCCGAAACGGCGGTGTCGTCGCTGGAAACGCTGGGCAACGCGCTTGCCAAGATCAACAAGGGACTGGGCAGCGCCACACCCAATTCAAGCGCCAAGGCGCAGCTGCTGGACCAGCGCGATCAGGTGCTCGAACAGCTCAGCGCGCTAAGCGATGTGGGCGTCACCTTCGATTCGTCGGGCCGTGCCAGCGTGTCGCTGGGCGGGGCCGCCGGGCCGGGCTTAGTCACCACCGGCGGCGATGTCGGATCGGTCACCTATGTCCGCGCGCCATCGGGCAATGTATCATTTGCGGTGTTCCTGAATGGCGCGGCATCCAGCCTTAGCCCCAATGGCGGGGCGCTTGCCGGTATTGCAGAGGGGGGGCAACGCATTGGTGCTGCCCGCACCGAGTTGAACCGGATCGCCACCGATTTTGTCGACGGGGTTAACGCCGTGCAGGCCGGGGGTCGTGATTTGGACGGCAATCCTGGCGCACCGTTGTTCGCCATTGGCGCTGCACCGACCGACATCAGCCTGGCGCTATCCAGCGGGCGCGGCATTGCCGCCGCTGCGGTGGGCGGGGGCCCGCGTGACAACGCGAATCTGACGGCACTGCAGGCGCTGCGGACATCGGGTGCATTTGAGGCCGATGCCGCCGGGCTGGTGGCAAACAACGCCACCGCGCTGAACCAGCGCCATACCGTGTCCGATGCGCAAAATGCGATCCGCGAAGGGGCAATCACCGCGCGCGACCAGTTAACGGGCGTCAATCTGGATAGCGAGGCGGTCGATCTGCTGCGCTTCCAGCAAGCCTATCAGGCGTCGAGCCGGGTCATTCAGGTGGCGCGCGAAACCTTCCAGTCCATCCTCGATATCCGCTGAGGCTGATCATGACGATAATTGGCACCAACCTGTTCTTTGATCGGTCAGCCGCCCAGCTGAACAGCCTGAACGGGCGCAACCAGACGCTGCAAGAACAGATTTCGTCGGGCAAAAAGCTCGCCGCCCCTTCCGACGACGCCGTCGGGTATAAGCGGCTGCAGGTGATTACGCGCGCCGGTGCTGATGATGTCGCCTGGGGCAAGAATATCGATCTGGCGCGCACCGTGCTGAACCAGGCGGACAGCGCGCTCGATTCGGTGACCAGCCAGTTGCAAAAAGCACAGGAGCTGACGGTCCAGGCGAGCAGCGGAACGCTGTCTGATGCCAATAAGGCGGTCATTGCGGCCCAGCTGCGCGGCATCGTTGACGATCTCGTCTCGCTTGCGAACAGCAAGGATGCACGGGGAGGCCCGTTGTTCGGCGCCGCTGATGGCGATACCGCCGTTACCCGCGATGCCGCTGGCCTGGTCAGCTTTACTGGCACCGGCGATCCGGTCGCGATTCCGGTGGGGGACGGCACCAATGTGCAGCCCAGCGAATCAGCCGAACGCATCTTTGGTGGCCTGCCCGCCAGTGCCGGGGCAGCCGATATTTTTGCCGTCCTCACGGGCCTTGCCGATGCGCTGGCCGCCGGGGGCAGCGTTAGCGCAGTTGCAGGCACTGCGCTTGACGGGGTGAAGGCATCGCTTGACCAGGTAAGCAGCGCACGCGGCTCCATCGGCGCGCGCGGTGCGCGGCTCGATCTTGAATCCGCGCGGCTCGATTCGACCGCGCTGACCCGCGAAGCCGAACGCTCGGGCATTGAGGATACCGATCTGACCAGCGCGATTATCGAGCTGCAAAAGACCACCACGATCCTGCAAGCGACCCAGGCGAGCCTGAGCCGACTAAGTTCGCTCTCATTATTCGACTATCTGCGCTGATTTGGCGGTTTGGTTAACGGATTAGCGACGAAGTTTGGTGAATAAGGGGTTTCATGGTCGAAACCCCATTCCGGGGCGGGCCAAACGTCCGGAGGCGGCTGAGTTCATGTTTCCGATTATCGGCTTTGTCATCCTGATGGTGATGGTGTTTGGCGGCTTTGCCATCACCGGCGGCGCGCTTGGACCCGTGATGGAAGCAATTCCGCACGAAATGCTCATCATCGGCGGTGCCGCGCTTGGCGCGCTTGTCATCGGCAATTCGATGAAGGAGCTGAAGGCGATTGGCGGCGGGCTGGCCAAGGTGTTCAAGGGGCCGCGCTATAAAAAGCAGGATTATCTCGACACCATCTTCCTGGTTTCCAAATTGATGAAAATGCTGCGCACCGAAGGGCCGATTGCGCTTGAACCGCATGTCGAAGATCCCTCGTCCAGCGCCATTTTCAGCGAATATCCACGGCTGTTGGCCGATCACACACTGATCGCGCTGATTGCCGATACGCTGCGCCTTGTCGTCGTGTCGTCAGGCACGCTTGATGTGCATGCGGTGGAAGAAGTGATGGATAACACCATCAAAACCCACCATCACGAAGTGCAGGGTCCGCAAACCACGCTGCAGGGTCTCGCCGACGCCCTGCCCGCTTTGGGCATTGTCGCGGCCGTGTTGGGCGTGGTGAAGACGATGGGTGCTATCGATAAACCGCCTGCCATTCTGGGCGCGATGATCGGATCGGCGCTGGTCGGCACGTTCATGGGCGTGTTGCTGGCATACGGGCTGGTCGCGCCACTTGCGGGCCGCCTGCAGCAAGTGATCGATGCCGATGCCGCGATTTATCACACCGTGAAGCAGATCATCATCGCATCGCTGCACGGCCACCCGCAACCGCTCGTCATCGAAGCGGCGCGTTCGGGGATTGCCCATAACAACCAGCCCGGCTTTGCCGAGGTGTTTGACGGGCTGCGCGGCCGGTGATCGCATCATCGCATGATCCAGTGGGCGGGCAGGAATAATGGCCGCGCGCGCACCGCACGGCACCAACCAGCCGCCCCGGGTGATCGTCAAGAAAATCTATATCGAGGGGCATGGCGGCCATCACGGCGGCGCGTGGAAAGTCGCCTATGCCGATTTCGTGACGGCAATGATGGCGTTTTTTCTGCTGATGTGGCTGCTGGGCGCGACATCGGAAAAAAAGCGCAAGGCGCTGGCCGATTATTTCGCGCCGACGCTGATCGATTTCAAACAGAACAGCGCTGGCTCCAACGGGCTGTTCGGCGGTTCATCGCTGAACGATCTGGAAAACTATCCGCACAAGGCCGCGCAAACCGGCACTTTCTCGCTCACCGTGCCTGCAGAGGCATCGGGCGGCACCCAGGTTGGCACTGGTGAAAAGGGCACGTTGAAAGACAAGCGCATTGCCGCTGAAGACCGCCGGAATTTTGAAAAGATCAAGGCGCAGGTCAGCAAGGCCATGGTCGTCAGCGTCAAGCTGCAAAAACTGGCGACACACGTGAAATTCGTGCCGACGCGTGATGGTTTGCGCATCGATCTGGTCGACAATGCCGATTACTCGATGTTTGGCCTGGGCACCACACAGCTGGAACCCGAAGCCGACCGGCTGATCGGCGCCATCGCCCAATCGCTGAAATCGATGGACAATGCGATCATGATCCGCGGCCATACCGACAGCCTGGGTTTCAAGAATTCGGGCGGCATCAACAACTGGCTGCTGTCCAGCAGCCGCGCCGAAGCGACCCGCCGCCGCCTATCCCAAGAAGGTCTGCCCGACAGCCGCTTTGAACGGATCGAAGGCGTGGCTGACCGCGAGCCGATGATCTCGTCAAATCCGGCGGATCCGCGCAATCGCCGGGTATCCATCACGATGTTGTACCGTAAAGGCGGATTCAGCCGATAAGCTGGATAGCGCGCGGCGCGGCGCAGCGGTATGAAGCTGTTACTGAACCCGCCTGAAAGGCATGTACGATGCACCCGCGCACCCTTCGCCGCCTGCGGCAGTTTCACTTGTGGTGCGGGATGTTGTTTGCACCCGCGATTTTGTTTTTCGCGTTCAGCGGCGCGCTGCAAACCTTTGATTTTCATGAAACCGAAAATGGCGTTGCGCCGCCCAAATGGATCGCCACCATCGCGTCGATCCACAAGAAACAGGATTTCCCCAAGCCCCGCAAACCACGCCCGCCCGCCGCAGCGGGTGCCGCCGACGGCAAGCCTGCAACATCAGCACCCGCCCCTGCCGCTCCGGCGCATTCGCCCTGGCCGCTGAAAGTGTTTTTCGGCTTCATGTCGATCGGCCTGATGATTTCGACTTTGCTGGGCATCATGATCGCGCTGAGCAACAAACAAGTGCGCCGAACCGCACAGATCATGCTCGCGCTGGGCACCGTGCTGCCGATCCTGATGCTGCTTATCTGATCTGAACGCGCGAGATGATGGGTTGCCCCCCCGTTGCCGCCACCCCGGACTTGATCGGTAATTATCCTGCCCAACCAATGCCAGTTTCGTTGTGCTCCCGCGAAGGCGGGAGCCCAGTCTGGGCCCCCGCCTTCGCGGGGGAACAAGGGGCTCTGCGCCCGGTTGGTATTGGCGTTCTTCCCTGACTGAAAAGAGTAATTGCCGACTGGATCGAGGTAACGGTTCGATGGCTTTGGCGGCGACCAAGTCCTATTCAGCAATGCTCGCCAGCATCGCCTCAAGCAGGCGGTGGATCACCACCCGCGCATCGTCGATCACCAGCCCCTGATCATGGCGCAGGCGGCGCCAGCACTGGAAGCTGATCGTCACCTCAATCGCGCTCGCCGCGGGCGCATCAGCGATAACGGCGGGCGGCAGGATGGCATGCAGCGATGTGCGTTCAAGCTGGAGCTGCTTGTGATAGCCCTGCATCAAAAATTCGGACTGAAACCGCTTGATGCTCGACGAGATCCGATACGGCATGATCGTTTCGTAAATACCAATCCGCCGATCCGCCATTTCGCGAACCCGGTTCCGCCAGCCCGTCGCCTCAAACGGTTTGAGCATGATCGGCATCACCTGTGCCTCAATCACCTCTGCCATTTCGCGGTACAGCGATTCCATTTCGTCAAAGTGGCGAAACACCGTGCGCAGGCCAACGCCCGCCACCTCGGCAACGCGCGCAGCGCCGGGCGCAACATCGCCTTCGCGCACCAATGTCAGCAAGGCGCTGACAATCTTGGCGCGCGTCGTGCGGCTGCGCAGATGGCGACCATCCAGCGCCTGATCAGGCAGGGGCTGGGGTTGGGTGCGGCTGATGAGGGATGGTGATGGTTTCATATCAATTCTGCCCATGGCATAAGCAATCGGTGATGCAGCGTCCAGCACCGGCGAAACGCGCCAGAATCGGCATGGCTAATGCTAATTGTTAGCCTCGGCCTATTGCACGTAAAGCCCTGCTAAACCGCCACAGAAATTCTTCTTTTGTCGCAACCCATGCTATAAGCTATGGATCACCCATGAGCGCCATTCGCCGCCTGGTGACCACCATTTTGACAAGCGACGCGCTGCGCGATGTGCAGCGCGCGCGGCACCGGCTGGCGCGACGGATGAGGGGCGGGGCGATGACGGCGGATTTCTTTTTCCAGGTCGATGATCCCTATGGGCCAGTGGCGTTGCCGTTTCTGGCGGCGCTGGCGGCGCGGCACGGGCTGACGCTGCGGCTGCATCTGGTGCCCGCGCCCGATGCCGCTGCCGCGCCCGAAATTGACCGGCTTGAAGATTATGGTCGCCGTGATGCGCGGATGCTCGCCACCACATTGGGGTTGGAGCCTATCGGCAGCGGCCATCCCAACCCGGCGCACATCGCGCGGGCGCAGGCGATTGCCGGTGCCGCGCTGGGGAATGATCGCCCGGTTGACGCGCTGATCGCGATTGCGCACGCCTGCCTGGCCGATGATGCAGATGCCGCGCTGGATGCGGTGGCGCAGCAACATGGGTCACTCAACGAAACATCGACGGCAGCATTGGTCAACGCAGGTGCGGTTACCCGCCAGAAACTGGGCCATTATCTGGGTGCCACCACGCATTTTGAAGGCGAGTTTTATTGGGGGGTCGACCGGCTCCATTACCTCGAATCGCGATTGCGTGCCGAAGCCGGGACGACCGGTGCCACCATATGCCCCATCCTTGATCTGCGCACCCTGCCCGCGCCTGAACCGCGCGCAACCCGGCCTCGGGTCGATTTCTACCTGTCATTCCGGTCGCCCTACACATTGGTGGCGGCTGAGCGGATTGGCGCGCTTGCTGATGCCTATGGCGCTGACCTTCGGCTGAAATTCGTGCTGCCGATGGTGATGCGCGGATTGCCGGTGCCGGGCGCAAAACGCATGTACATTACGCGCGATACCAAGCGCGAGGCGGCGCGCGCCGGGATTGGTTTTGGCACGATCGTCGATCCGGTGGGGCTTGGCGTGGAGCGCGGGCTGGCGGTGCTGCACCACGCGATTACCCACGAGAATGGATCAGCCGCTGGGCTTAACTTTGCCCGATCCTTCCTGCGCGCAGCCTTTGCCGATGGGATCGACATGACCACCGATGCCGGGCTGCTGCCCGTCGCCGCACGCGCGGGTATCGACGCAGCGGCGGTTCATGCCGCGCTTGCCGATCCGTCGTGGCAAACCGTCGCAGAGGCCAACCGCGCTGATCTGTTCGCGCTGGGGCTGTGGGGCGTCCCATCATTCCAGGTCGATGATCGCCCCGGCTGGTGGGGACAAGACCGGCTGTGGCGGGTTGAGGACGACCTTCGGGGCGCGCTGGGGCTAAGCGCAATTGATCGGAAAATGGCATGAAACGCATTATCGGCATCGTCGCGCTGCTGCTGGGGATTTTGGCGGGCGGGGCCTATCTGATGCGCGACCGGATCGCGCTGGCGCTGTTTGAACGCGGCATGGAACAGGTGCTGACCACCGATCCCTTTGCCGGGCGGCCCGATGGGCTGGGTGTCGCCCTATGCGGCGCGGGGTCGCCCATGCCATCACCTGACCGCGCCGGGCCATGCACCGTCATCACCGCTGGTCGCCATGTCTATCTGGTCGATATTGGCGAGGGCGGCGTCCGCAATCTGGGCCGGATGGGCTATGGCGCGGGCCGGGTAGAGGCGGTGTTTCTAACCCATTTTCATTCGGATCATATCGATTCGCTTGGCGCGCTGATGCTACAGCATTGGGGAACCAGCGGGTCGCCATTGCCGCTGCCCGTCTATGGCCCGTTGGGCGTGGAAACCGTTGTTGGCGGATTCAACGCCGCCTACAGCCTGGATCGCGGTTACCGCATCGCCCACCACGGCACCCAGGTGATGCAACCCGTCGCCTTTGGCATGCAGGCGTTGCCGCAGGACACCCCGGCCAATGGCGATCCACGGCTGATCTTTGTCAAAAACGGCCTTCAGGTTTTCGCGTTCCGGGTCGATCATGCGCCGGTTGAGCCTGCCTATGGCTATATCTTTGCCTATAAGGGTCGCCGCATTGTGGTGAGCGGCGATACCAAGCCCACCCGGTCCGTAGAGCGTGCCGCCAAGGGTGCCGATGTGCTGGTGCATGAAGCGCTTTCGGAACGGCTGGTTGCCCTTCAACAGGCAGCGGCAAAACGGGCTGGTCGCACCAATCTGGCCCGGATTTTCCATGATATCCCCACCTACCACACCACCCCGCAAGCAGCGGCTGACCTTGCCCAGCGGGCGGGCGTGAAAATGCTGCTGCTCACTCACATCGTGCCGCCGCTGCCCTATTCGATTCTGGAAGGGCCATTTTTGGGCGATGCGCGCGCGCGGTTCAGAGGGCCGCTGGTGATCGGGCATGACGGGACGGAGATTTTGCTGCCCGCCGGCACAACCGCGATCGAAGAACATCGGCGGTTCTGAACCAGTCGGTCGGGCCTAAACTGGGCTGGGCCTAACCGGCGTGACAAATCAGCCCGCCGGTTACGCTGTGTCGCGCTCCAGCGCGTCGACCAGCATATCGCGCACCGCCTTTAACGCTGCTGTGTTTGCTGGTGCTGCGTTTACGGGTGCCGCCGGTTGCTTGCGCTCAGCGGCGAGCAGCGTCTGGACGCCGCGAATCGTATAGCCTTCATGATTGAGCAACGTGTTGATCCGCCGAACGAGTGCAACATCGTCAGGCCGGTAATAGCGCCGCTTACCGGCCCGCTGGAGCGGACGCAGCTGCGGAAACCGGGTTTCCCAATATCGAAGAATATGCCGGGGAATGCCGATTTCCTGCGATAACTCGCCAATCGTTCGGAAGGCCCCGGCCGCCTTTTCAAGCGGCGCTGGCATAGGCGGCTTCAGTTCGCCCCGACAATGCGTTCACGCATCATCTGGCTCGCCCGAAAGGTGAGTACGCGGCGCGGCGCGATGGGCACTTCAACGCCGGTTTTAGGGTTGCGGCCAACCCGCTCACCCTTGTTGCGCAACACAAATGTGCCGAAGCCGGAAATCTTGACGTTCTCGCCTTCCGCCAGCGCATCGCACATGTGACCAAGAATCTGCTCAACCAGCTTGGCGGAGTCCATTCGCGATAGCCCTACATCGCGATGTAATGCATCTGCCAGATCTGCCCGTGTCAACGTTCCCGCAATTGCCATGCGCCGATTCCCCCCCGATTGCTTGGCCGATTTTTTTGCCTATCACACGCAATCTAGCGATGAAAAGCAGATTGTAACGAAAAAGTTACGTCCAAAACAGAATCTGTAAAGCCAACGCCCAAAACCGGCCCCGGAATCAATCGCTAGAAGCGAACCAACGCCGCGCCCCAGGTAAAGCCGCCGCCCATCGCCTCAAGCACCAACAGGTCGCCGCGCTTTATCCGCCCATCACGCACGGCGACATCAAGCGCCAGCGGCACCGATGCTGCCGATGTATTGGCATGCTGATCAACCGTCATGATCACTTTTTCGCCGGGCAGGCCCAGCTTGCGCGCCGTCGCGTCCAGAATGCGGGCATTGGCCTGATGCGGGACCACCCAGTCGACATCGGCGGGCGTCAGATTCGCGCTGGCCAGCACTTCTTCCATTACCGCCGCCAGATTGACGACCGCATGGCGAAACACCTCGCGCCCCTTCATCCGCAGCTTGCCGACCGTGCCGGTGGTTGACGGACCACCATCGACATAGAGCAGCTCGTTATGACGGCCATCGGCGTGCAGGCGGCTGTACAAAATGCCGCGATCGCCGCCGTCCTGTCCCTCCAGCACAATCGCACCCGCGCCGTCACCGAACAGCACGCAGGTCGTGCGATCTTCCCAATCAATAATGCGGCTGAAGGTTTCGGCACCAATCACCAGCGCACGCCGAGCGGCACCCGTGCGGATCAGGCTGTCGGCAACATGCAGCGCATATAGAAACCCCGAACATACCGCCGCCACATCAAACGCGACGCAATCATTGATGCCCAGCGCCGCTTGCACCTTGGTGGCTGTTGCCGGAAACGTCTGATCAGGCGTGGCGGTGGCCAGCACGATCAGGTCGATGGCGCTTGCATCCAGCCCCGCTGCGGCCAGCGCCGCGCGTGCTGCATCTGTGGCCAGCGTCGCCGTCGTCTCGCCATCGCCGGCAAGGTGGCGAAAGCGGATGCCGGTGCGCTCGACGATCCAGTCATCAGTCGTGTCGACCGTTTCTGCGAGTTCAGCGTTTGACACCCGGCGCACGGGCAGCGCCGACCCTGTCCCTGTGATGACCGAACGGATCACGCGGCCTGCGCTTCAAAATTGCTAAGATCGTCGCTGATTCGGCGGGTAAGATCATCGCGCAGCATTTTGGCCGCAACCTCAATCGCGTGCGCGACACCAATCGCATTGGCACCGCCATGGCTTTTCACCACCAGCCCGTTCAGCCCCAAAAACACGCCGCCATTATGGTTGTTGGGATCAAGGTGATCGCGCAACAATTTGGTGGCCGGCCGCGAAATCAGGAAACCGAACTTTGACCGGATCGAGCTGCGAAACGCGCGCTTCAGCAGATCACCGACAAACTTGGCGGTGCCTTCCGCTGTTTTCAGCGCGATATTGCCGGTAAAGCCGTCACAAACGATGACATCAATGTCGCCCTGCGATAACTGGTTGCCTTCGACAAAGCCTGAAAACACCATGGGCAGGTGGGTGGCGGCTTTCAGCATGGCAGCGGCATCGCGAATGCTGTCTGTGCCCTTCAACGCTTCGGTACCGATGTTGAGCAGCGCGACTCGGGGGGCAGCGAGATCTAGCGTGGTACGGGCATAGGCCGCGCCCATCACCGCAAACTGCACCAGATTGCGCGCATCGCATTCGGTGTTCGCGCCCAGATCGAGCATCACGACATCATTCTTGCCCAGGGTGGGCAGCAGCGCGGCCAATGCTGGACGATCAATCCCCGGCAGCGTGCGCAGCGCAATCTTGGCGATCGCCATCAGCGCACCGGTGTTGCCGGATGAAACAGCCACGCCAGCGCGGCCCTGTTTCACCATATCAATCGCCATGCCCATCGACGTCGTCTTGGCGCGCCGCAGCGCCTGGCTGGGCTTTTCGCTGGCGGTAACGATGTCGGGGGCGTGCACAATTTCGGTGCACTGCGCCAATGCCGGATAGGCTTTCAACGCAGGGGCAATCGCCGCTTCGTCGCCCACCAGCAGAAACCGGAGCGAATCGAAGCGTTGCCGCGCAAGCGCGACGCCTGCCAGCATGACCGTCAGACCCTCATCGCCACCCATCGCGTCGATGGCAATGTAAGAACTGATCGGCACGTGCTGGCGATCCCCGGTTGGTGCTTAGGTCAGCCTTCGACCGACAGGATCTCACGGCCATTATAATGGCCACAAGATCCGCACATGATGTGCGGGCGCTTCAGTTCGCCACAATTGGGGCATTCCTGATACGCCTCTACGGCCAGCGAGTCGTGGCTGCGGCGCATGCCGCGCTTGGACGGTGAAGTCTTTCTTTTGGGGACGGCCATTTCGGCACCTTAAGCTGTGAAAATCGTGAACGAAGGCGACAAACCGGGCAATTGGTGTACAAACCAACGGCCAATCAGCCGCAGAAGCCACCAGCGGCCAGACGCATCGCGAAGCGTGGCGCTATAGCGAATTTGCAGACGCTTGCAAGCGTACCGAACTGCTGGCGGATCAACGCGCGCATTGTCAGGCGGTGGCGAGACTGCCAAGAGACGCGCCAAGACCTGTCAACCAGAGGAATCACGATGTCCAGCGCCCTTCCGATCACACTTGTTGCCGCCGGTGGCGCGGCCATCATCAATTTCTGGCTGTCGATGCGCGTCGGCAATGTTCGCCGCGCGGCAAAGGTGAGCATCGGCGATGGCGGCGACATGACGCTGATCGCGCGGATGCGGGCGCAAGCGAACTTCATCGAATATACGCCGATTGTCCTTGTCCTGATCGGCGCAATTGAACTGAGCCAGGGCACATCAACCTGGTTATGGGTCGTGACCGGCCTGTACCTGCTCGGCCGTGTCGGCCACGGCATCGGCATGGACGGCTGGACGCCCGGCCGTTTCGGCGGCACGCTGATCTCACTTTTCACGATGCTGGGGCTGGGCATTTATGCGCTGGTGATCCCGTTCACCACGCCAGCAAGCCCCATCACGGTGCTGCCAATCACGGTCCAGCAACCCGCTGGCTGATTGTCTAAGCCGCCAGCGCGGCATCCCCCACCAGGGGGTTATAGCGGCGTTCATGGCCGAAATTGCTCATCGGGCCGTGTCCGGGGACGAACGATGTGTCGTCCCCCAACGGCCATAATTTGGTGACGATCGCGTCGAGCAGATCCTGGTGATTGCCCAGCGGAAAATCGGTGCGGCCAATCGATCCCTGGAACAGCACATCGCCCACCAGCGCGAGCTTTGAGGCGGGGTGGTGAAACACCACATGGCCCGGCGTGTGGCCGGGGCAATGATACACATCAAGCACCAGATTGCCGACGGTCACCTGATCGCCCTCCACCAGCCAGCGATCGGGTTCGAACACCACGCCGTTGATGCCGTAAGCCCGGCCATCATCGGCCAGCCGCGCGATCCAGAACCGGTCAGCCTCATGCGGCCCCTCAATCGGCACGCCCAATTCCTTGGCCAGCACACCCGCTTCGCCGCAATGGTCGATATGGCCGTGGGTCAGGATGATCTTTTCGATGGTGACGCCGTGATGCGCCATTGCCGCGCGCAGCTTGGGCAAATCGCCGCCCGGATCGACAAAGGCACCGCGCATCGTGGCGGTACACCACAGCAAGGTGCAATTCTGCTGCAACGGCGTCACGGGAACGATGGCGGCACGCATGGGCGGCGTGGCCGGGGGGAAAGCAGGATTTGTCATACGCTAGCAAATATGTCGGCTTATCCGCGCAGACAAGCACCCTGCATACACGCGCGGGCTTGCCCCGCCTTCCCGCGCGAGGCATTTGGCGGATAGCCAATGCCCCACTTCACCGCGCCCTTTATCTTACTCGACGATGCCAGACCCGGCGGTGCGGCTGCACGCCTGTATCAAGCACCCACGCGCATTATCGAAGTGCGCGACATCGCCGGGGTGGCACCCGCGCTCGCCGATATTCGCGCGGCTACCCAGGCAGGCCAGCACGCCGCCGGGTATATCGCCTATGAAGCAGCCGCAGCGTTTGAACCGGTGCTGGGCGAACCCGCCAGCCGGATCGGGCCATTGCTGTGGTTTGGGCTGTTCGACGCCTTTACCGAAATTCCCGGCGAGGATGTACCCGCCTTGCTGCCCGATCCCGCAGGGGCGTGGATTGGTGCGGCTGCGCCCTTTGTTGATCGTGCGGCCTATGATGCCCGGCTGGCGGACGTGCTGTCGCTGATCACGGCGGGTGATCTGTACCAGGCCAATTTGACCTTCCCGTCCACCGTGGCGTTTGCGGGCAATCCGCTGGCCGTCTATGCGCAACTGCGCGCACGCTCCGGCGCAGGGTATGGCGCTTTTATCGATACCGGCACGGATCGGCTCTTGTCGCTGTCGCCCGAACTGTTCTTTGCGCTGGAGGGCGGCAAGCTCCGCTGCCAACCGATGAAGGGCACCGCGCGGCGCGGCGAAACCCCGGCGCAGGACGAAGCTATTGCCACCGCGCTCGCCGCCGACCCCAAACAGCGCGCCGAAAATCTGATGATCGTTGATCTGATGCGCAACGATCTGTCGCGCGTCGCGGTGCCGGGCAGCGTCGCCGTGCCGTCGCTGTTCGCGGTGGAAACCTATCCGACGGTCCACCAGATGGTTTCCACCGTCACCGCCGATCTGGCGCCGGGCAAGGACGCGGTAGACGTGATGGCGGCACTGTTTCCCTGCGGATCAATCACCGGCGCGCCCAAAATCCGCGCGATGCAGGCCATTGCGGCAATCGAGCAGGCCCCGCGTGGCCCCTATACCGGTGCCATCGGCCGATTCGATGCAGGCGGCGATGCGATGTTCAATGTCGCCATCCGCACGCTGTTGATCGAGGGCGGCGACGATTACGCCCTGTTCGGCAGCGGCGGCGGCATCGTCGCCGATTCGCGCGCGGATGAGGAATGGGATGAAGCGCGCGCCAAGGGCGGGTTCCTAACGGGTGGCCCGCCGCGCTTTGATCTGATCGAAACCATGGCCTTTCAGCCGCAAACCGGCATCGCATTGCTCGACCGGCATTTGTCGCGGATGAAGGCAAGCGCCAGCCGGTTTGGCTTTGCGTTTGATCGCCACGCCGCGCGCAATGAATTGCAAGCCGCCACCTTCCGGCTTGGCTTGCCTAGCCGGGTCCGGTTGCTGCTGGCCCCCAGCGGGGCAATCGCGATCGAATCGGCGGCGATGCCGGTTAACCCCATAGGGCCGGTGCCCGTCGCAATTGCACCACTGCCGGTTGATCCGGCTGATTTCCGGCTGCGCCACAAAACCAGCGACCGGGGTTTTTACGACGCGGCCCGCACCGCCGGGGGCGCGTTTGAGGTGATATTCGTCGATCCCGACGGTCGCCTGACAGAGGGCAGCTTCACCTCCATCTTCGTGCAGCGGGGCGACGTGCTGGTCACGCCGTCGCTGACCGGTGCAGGTTTGTTGTCGGGCGTGCTCCGCGCCGAATTGCTGGCGCGCGGCGAGGCGATTGAAAGCGACCTCACCAGCGATGATCTGGCCCACGGATTTTTCATCGGCAACGCGCTGCGCGGGCTGATTCCCGCCATTCTCGCCCCTCCCATTACCACTGCTGCCACCGTTTCGGTTGCACCGCAGCAAGGCCCGCGCCTATAGCCGGGCGGCGTTCAATTGCCAGGCGACCCAACATGCATCCTTCAGCCGCGCTCAACCGGATCAGCCCATCGCCCACGCTCGCCATCACGGCGCGGGTATTCGAGCTGAAAGCCCAAGGGGTTGACGTGATTGGCCTGGGCGCAGGCGAGCCCGATTTCGACACGCCCGATTTCGTCAAGGAAGCCGCGATCAAGGCGATTCGCGACGGCAAGACCAAATACACCGTGGTGGACGGCACGCCCGAATTGAAGGCCGCGATTGTCGCCAAGTTCAAGCGCGACAATGGACTGGATTATGCCACCAACCAGGTAACCGCCAATGTCGGGGGCAAGCACACCTTGTTCAACGCCATGGTCGCTACGGTGGATGCCGGGGATGAGGTGATCATCCCCGCGCCCTATTGGGTCAGCTATCCCGATGTTGTGCTGTTCGCAGGCGGCGTGCCGGTGATTGTCGCGGCAGGCGAGCTGGAAGCGGCCATCACCCCGCGCACCAAATGGGTGATCCTGAATTCGCCGTCCAACCCCACCGGTGCCGCCTATACCGCCGATGATCTGCGTGCGCTGGGCGAGGTGCTAATCCGTCACCCGCATGTCTGGGTGTTTGCCGACGATATGTACGAACATATCCTGTATGACGGCTTTGAATTCGCCACGATCGCCCAGGTGTGCCCCGAACTTTATGATCGCACGCTGACGGTGAATGGCTGCTCAAAAGCCTATGCGATGACCGGCTGGCGGATCGGTTTTGCCGGCGGCCCGGCCTGGTTGATCAAGGCGATGGCCAAGCTCCAGTCGCAATCGACGTCAAACCCGTGCTCCATCGCGCAGGCCGCCGCCGTTGCCGCGCTGAACGGCGACCAAAGCTTTCTGCAGGAACGCGCCACCGCGTTTCAATCGCGCCGCGATCTTGTTGTCTCGATGCTCAACCAGGCTAGCGGCATCATCTGCCCCCGGCCGGACGGCGCATTTTACGTCTACCCGGATATCTCGGCGCTGATCGGCAAGCGCACACCAAAGGGCGTTTTGATCGATACAGATGAGGCTTTTGCCGGATATCTGCTGGATGAAGCCCGCGTGGCGGTGGTGCACGGTGCCGCGTTTGGCCTCTCACCCGCGATGCGGATCAGCTATGCCACGTCAGAAAATGTGCTGCGCGCGGCCTGCGAACGTATCCAAACCGCCTGTGCCGCCGTATCTTAATCGGATCGGGCAGCAATTGTTCACCGGCCCCAAGCCATTCTTGGGGTTGCGGGACTAAAAACAACCCCGATCTGAATGGCTTGTTCCGGCGCACTCCCCCCTCCCCCTCGCGCCGGGCCGGACCCATAAGGATCAGGTTGATGTTGAAGATTTTGAAATCATCGTTGCTATGGCAGGTTTCTGGCGGTTTTGTGCTGGGTACATTGGGCATATTGGCGTTCCAGTCTGCCGATGCCGCCCGCACGCTGACCAGCAATGTATCAGCAATCGCGCCCTTTTTTGGCTGATAAATGGCCAGGGTGTGTAACCAGCGCCGGTTGCCGCGCGTAATCCTCAACGAACCACCAAGAGGAAACCCATGACCCGAACGATCATTGCCGCCGCTGGCTTTGCCGGCCTTGCATTTGTCGCCTTTGCTGGCGGCAGCGCGAATGCAGAACGCGCCGTCATCATCCCGGCAGCGCTGAAAGACGTGCCCAAAACGCCCGGCACCCAAACCGCCGTTCTGGCCGGTGGCTGTTTTTGGGGCATGGAGGCTGTGTTTGAAGGCGTGAAGGGCGTAAAATCGGTCACGTCGGGCTATGCGGGCGGCACTGCCGATACCGCAAGCTATGACATTGTCAGCACCGAAACCACGCGCCACGCCGAAGCGATCAAGATCACCTATGATCCGCAGATCGTCAGCTATGCAACGCTGCTGCGTGTCTATTTCTCGGTCGCGCACAACCCGACCGAGCTGAACCGCCAGGGCCCCGATAGCGGCCCCAGCTATCGTTCAGCGATCTTCCCGCAAAACGCCCAGCAGAAAATCGTGGCTGCCGCCTATATCGCCCAGCTGCAAAAAACCGGTGCGTTCGGCCAGCCGATCGTCACCAGGCTGGAAAGCGGCAACTTCTATCCGGCTGAATCCTATCACCAGGATTTCTTCCGCCAGAACCCCTTCCACCCCTATATCGTGCGCTTCGACAAGCCAAAGGTCGCCGCGTTCAAGGCCGCCTTCGCGCCCATCGCGCGGTAGCGGGGCCCTGCCCTGCACCGTTCGCCCCGAAGCGTTCGTCCCGAAACGTTCGCCCTGAGCGAAGTCGAAGGGCAGGCGCAGTCGACGGGCAGGCGCAACGCCTTAGGCTTCGACTTCGCTCAGCCTGAACGGGCGGGGGACGACGGGGCGTCATTGGTGCGGCGGCAAAATCAAGCCGCCAGGGCAAAGCGCAGCAGCCGGTTATCAACCGGTACCAGCGCTTCGCTACGGCCCCCCATCGCCCGGGCAATTTCAGGGTGGGCGGCATCCAGCCCGCCGGTCAACGCGCCAAAGGCGGGCAGCACGATCTTGGTTGCACTCGCCACAAAACAGCGGCGTGATACGTGGCGGCCCCGCACCCGCACCCGCAATTTGGGATGGAAATGCCCCGATAATTCGGGCCGCAGCTCCGACGGATCGGCTTCATGGCGCAGCACAATCCCGTCAACCACCGCCTCATCCACCACCGCACCGCCGTGATGATGGGCAGGGGCAGGGTCGTGATTGCCCGTCACCCACGTCCACCGCACCCGCCCGGTCAGCGACTGGAGCAGCGCCAATGCCGGCGGCGGCAACCTGCCCGCCCCTGCCGAATCGTGAAAGCTATCGCCCAGGCACCATATTTCTTGCGGCGCCACAGCGTCCACGATTGCCGTCAGATCAGTCAGCGTGGCGATACTGTCATAGGGCGGCAGCATCTGCCCGAACGACGCGAACCAGCTGGCCTTTTCAAAATGAAGGTCCGCGACCAGCAAGGCGCGCCGGGCCGGCCAGAACAACGCCCCTTGCGGCAGCGCAAACAGCGCATGATCAGCGAACGAAAAGGGAACCATTTATCTGCTATGGCGCTTCCTGCCCCGTGGAGCAATGCTTCACCGCCACCGCCACTTCGCTACTGCAACAAATCAGTTGCGCGGATTAACCACAGGCGTAAAGCGCGCCGTCCGTTCATGAGCACCCAACAATATGTCCGCTGCTGACACCGTGCCTGACGATCACCACCCCACCAACCGCGCCACCTTGATGTTGGCGATCGGTGCCATTGGCGTGGTGTTCGGCGATATCGGCACCAGCCCGCTTTACGCCTTTCGCGAGGCGCTGGCGCAATCGGCGGCGGGTGGCATTGATGCGAGCGAGATTTTGGGCGTTTTATCGCTGGCGTTGTGGACGCTGCTGATCGTCGTCACGTTCAAATACATCCTGTTCCTGATGCGCGCCGATAATCAGGGCGAGGGCGGCGTGCTGGCGCTGACCGCGCTGGCCCGGCGATCATTGGGCACGCGCGCCCGGGTCGCATTGGTGCTGGGTGCCACCGGCGCGGCGCTGTTTTACGGCGATGCCATCATCACCCCCGCGCTATCCGTATTGTCTGCGGTTGAAGGGTTACGCACCATCCCCGGCGGCGAGGGCGTATTCAGCGAAAACATCATCCAGGGGCTGACCATTGCGATTCTGGCCGGGCTTTTCCTGATCCAGTCGCGTGGCACCGCCCGCGTTTCCGCGCTGTTCGGCCCGGTTTGCGTATTGTGGTTCGTGACGATCGGCGGCCTTGGGCTGTACCATATTGCCGACGAGCCGACGATCCTGCGGGCGCTCTCCCCGCTCTACGGCATCAGCTTCATGCTACAGCACGGGGTTATCGGGCTGTTTGTGCTGGGGGCGGTGTTCCTGACGGTGACGGGTGCAGAGGCGCTGACGGCGGATATGGGCCATTTCGGGCGTTTCCCGATCCAGCTTGGCTGGTTCGCGCTGGTTTTTCCAGCACTGGTGCTCAATTATCTGGGCCAGGGTGCCTTTGCGCTGAACGCGCTGGCGGCGGCGACGGCAGCCGGCCAGCCCTTTGCCAACCAGGATTGGTTCTTCCTGATGGCGCCCGGCATGCTGCGTATCCCGCTGGTGCTGATCGCAACGCTGGCGACGATCATCGCCAGCCAGGCGGTGATCACGGGTGCCTTCTCGCTCACGCAGCAGGCGATCCAGCTCGGCCTGTTGCCGCGCCTGCGCATCCGCCAGACATCGGCGGATCATTCGGGGCAAATCTATTTGCCCGCAATCAACTGGCTGCTGCTGATCGGCGTGATCGTGCTGGTCACCCAGTTCCGCAGTTCAACCGCGATGGCCGCTGCTTACGGTATCGCGGTGACGGGCACGATGGTGGTCACGACCTGCCTTGGCTATCTGGTGGTGCGGCATCACTGGCATTGGGGCCGCGCGCCAGCGATTGCGCTGATCGCCCCGTTCCTGTTGCTCGACTTGATTTTCTTCGGGTCCAATATCCTGCGCGTGATTGAAGGCGGCTGGGTGCCGCTGGTGGTCGCCGCGATTATTGGCCTGCTGATCGCGACCTGGCGGCGCGGCAAAGCCATTGTGGGGGCATTCGAAGCGCGGCAGAGCATCCCGCTGGCCGATCTGGCCGCCGCGCTCGCCAAGCGCCCGCCCGAACGCGTTGAAGGAACGGCGGTGTTCCTGACCGCCAACCCCGCCAACACCCCCGGCGCGCTGCTCCACAATTTGAAGCACAACAAGGTGCTGCACGAACGCAACCTGATTGTCAGCGTCCGCACCGCTGACCGCCCCACCGTTGATGCCGATGAACGCGCGACGGTGGCGCGGATCGACGATAATTTCACCAGCGTCGTGCTGAAATACGGCTTTATGGAAACGCCAGACGTGCCGCACGACCTGACGATGCAACTGGCGATCATGCCGATGAAAACCAGCTATTTCATCGGCCGCAACACGCTGAAGGCATCGGGCGAAGTGGGCATGCCATTATGGCAGGACCGCATCTTCATGTTCATGCAGCGCAACGCCAGCGACCCCACCGATTTTCTGCGCATCCCCCCCGGCAAGGTGCTCGAACTGGGCGAGCAAGTGACGGTCTAGTAAATCGCCGCGCCCGGTTCAGCCGGGCAGACCCACCGTCAAAATCCCGCGCCCTGAAAGGCCGATATGTCGATCACCCGCACTGCCAGCACCGTCCATAAATGGCTGTCGCTGTTGGTGGTGGTGCCTATCCTGTTCTGGTTTTTGAGCGGGCTGTTTTTCGCGTTGTCGCCCATTGAACAGGTCCGCAGCGAGCAATTCATGGCCAATGCCCCGGCCCAGCAGGTCGCGCTCGGCAAGGCCGCTGCGGGGCTGAAGCGTCTGGCCGAACAGGGTGTCGACACCGCCGACCGGGTCGATTTGCGCATGCTGCTTGGTACGCCCGTCGCACTAATCAACCGGGGAAAGGACCGCCCCGTGCTGTATGATCTGGAAACGGGCAAGCGCCTGTCGCCCCTGCCCGCAGCAACAGCCATGGCGATTGCCCGGCGCGACTATAGCGGCACCGCGACGATTGCGCGCGTGGTGGCCATTGCCCAGCCGTCAACCGAATATCGCGGTGCGCTGCCCGCATGGGAAGTGCGGCTCGCGGGCGATGCCGGACTGTCAATCTATGTTGCCGCCGATACCGGCATGGTCACCGCCCGGCGATCACAGCTGTGGCGCTTCTATGATTTTCTATGGGGTCTGCACATTCTTGATCTGGGCGAGCACCAGAATTTCAACACTTGGCTGCTGGTGCTCGCGGTTGGATCAAGCATGATCCTGCTGATATCGGGCATTGTGCTGATCCCCGAACGGCTCGGCTGGCTGGCCCGGTGGAAACGGGCGCGAGGCAGGTAGAGTCGATTTCACTGAACTGAACTGCCCCCCGTTCGCCCTGAGCGAAATCGAAGGGGGCGGCCCGAACGGGTAGCCTCACCCCGCGTACAGCTTCACCAGATCGAACAAATAATCGCGGCCCGCATAGAGCGATTCCACCTTCAGCCGCTCGTTCAGGCCGTGGGTGCCATTGCCGTCCGGGTCGATGAAGATGCCCGGCGCGCCGTACACCGGAATGCCGATTGCCTGCAAAAAGATACCGTCGGTCGCGCCGGTGGACATCAGCGGCAACAGCGGCACGCCAGGGAAATGCTTTGCCGCCAGCTTGCGCGCCGGATCCATGATCTTGGGATCAAGCTTGGTGGGAATGGCGGTCGGGCGGACGGGCGCGTTGGCGGTTACCGTCACCTTTGGCCCGGCCAATTCCTGCAGCTTTACGCGGGTTTCCTCAACGCTCTCACCCGGAAAAATCCGGCAGTTGATGTTGGCGGTGGCACGCTGTGGCAGCGCATTTTCGGCATGGCCCGCGTTCAGGATGGTCGCGACGCAGGTGGTGCGCAGCGTTGAATGCATCGCCTTGTCGCGGCTGATCAGCGCGTCTGCCTCGGCATCCAGCGGATTGGCGAGCAACCGCGTGATCGCCGCCCCCATCGCCCCGCCCGCCGCGGCTGCGCTGGCACTGAAAAACGCCCGCGTCGTATCAGTGAATTTCACCGGGAATTCATAGCCCTGCACCGCCTTTATCGCATCGCCGAGCTCATAGATCGCGTTTTTGGGCACCGGCTGCGAGCTGTGTCCGCCGGGATTAGTGGCGAGGAAAGTGTAATTTTGCGCGGCCTTTTCGCCCACCTGCATCGCCAGCAACTGGCGCTTGCCGGCGGTATCATAACGGCCCCCGCCGCCCTCGTTCAGCGCAAATTCGGCGGCGATCAGATCGGGCTTGTTCTGGGTCAGCCACTGCGCGCCGTTCCACGCAAAAGTGGTTTCCTCCCCACAGGTCAGCGCCAGCTTGATCGTGCGCTTGGGCGTATAGCCGTCTTTCTTGAAGCGGATCATGCTGTCTGACCACACTGCCGCCTGCGCCTTATCGTCCATCGTGCCGCGCGCGTAATAATAGCCGCCTTCCTCGATCAGCGTGAAGGGATCGCGCACCCAATCCTCGCGCTTGGCCTCCACCACATCGAGATGGGCGAGCAGCAGCATCGGCTTCATCTTCTTGTCGCTGCCCGGCAGGATGACAACCATGCCGCCTTCACGCGGATGATCGGGCACGCTGAACATCGTGATGTCGGCATCGCGGTATCCCGCCGCCTTCATCCGCGCGCCAATCTGTTCAGCGGCCTTGGTGCAACTGCCGACAGACAGCGTGGTGTTGGTTTCCACCAGTTCCTTGTACAGCCCGAAAAACGCCTGCTGATCAGGCCGCGATTGCGCCTGGGCGACCGCTGGCACCGCGATTGCGGCCAGCGCGACCCCGCCTGCAAGGACAGTCTTGGCCAGTTTCATTGTCACCATCATTCCGCGCATCGCCTGACCCATCCTGTTTGGTTTACTGCCACGAAGTAGATCGGTTTTGCAGCCAGATGGCAACAGCCGATCAGCGCGGGCGGCGCGGCAGCGACAGGCGCACCTCGCGATTGGCGAAATCGATGTCGACGCGGCGGAACTGGCGCAGCGCATCCATGCCCAGCAACAACGCGGGGCGGTTACGCAGCCCGAACGCGGCAAAGGGGGCGGCATCGCGAAACGCCACGGGCAGCGCTTGAAACACCACGCCGCCAACCGTCAGGTCCTTCACGACCGCCAATTCTGCCTCCAGCTTGGCGCCGGTCACGCTGGTGAGCGTAATGCTGCCCGCCGACTGCTGACCTTCGCCCAACAGATCGCGCATCGCCTTGTTGCCAAGCGACACCGCCGTCCCGGTATCAAGAATCACGCGAATGCGCCGCCCGCGAAAAAAAGCTTCGGTCACCACCAACTGGCGAAACTGGCTGCGCGCGCGGATGACGATTTCGTCCGGGCTGTCGCCAAAATCGGCGGGTCGCTTGGCGGCGGGCAGCAACAGCATCTGCCCCGCCTCAAAATCAATCCGCACCGCGTGCCCGGCCAGCAAATCCAGCCCGAGCAGCCCTGGCGCGCCCAGATCATACCCCCGAAACAACGGCGCCTCGATTCGCGCAGCGGATACCATACCCACGGTCAGCGAGGGGATAACGACAGTGGCAACCCCCGCCGCCCCAGTAATCGTGGTGACGCGCACCGATTTACCCTTGGCCAGCTTCAACAACGTCGCCAGTTCGTTTGAGATGACGGATCGCTCGGCCCCGGTATCGATCGTGAAGGGATAAGGGCCAGCCTCCTCCGATCCGGCGCCACCCGCCCCGCCAATCGACACCGGCACGGTCATCCGCCCGGGAATATCATTGCCCAGCGCGATCACGCTTTCGGTGGTTGGCGGCGGCGGTGGCCCGGGTGCGGGCGACGCCTGTTGCGCCGATGCCGGGCCAATCAGCGCGGCCGTCATCAACATCAGGAAAATTCCACCGCGCATGCCGCCGGGAATATGCCCCGATCAGGGTTTCGACAAGCGATCAATCAAGCCGCATCGCCTCAGTCGCCAGCGCCTCCGCCTCGATCAGCAGCGCATCATCGGCCAGCCCCTGCGGCACGCTTTCCCGGCCGATCATCACCAGCACCGGCACCGCCAGCGGCGACACGCGCGCCAGCGGCACATGGAGCATTGTTCCCGCCGCCCGGTCGAGCAGGTCGGCCAGCCGCCCGACATCAGTCATCTTCGCGCGCGCATCGGCCCAGGCGGCCTTCAGCAGCAGGTGTTCGGGTTCATACCGGCGCAGCACATCGTAAATCAGGTCGGTGGAAAACGTCACCTGCCGCCCCGTTTTGCGCTTGCCCGGCTGCTGGCGCTCGACCAGCCCGCCAATCACCGCGACCTCGCGAAAGGCGCGCTTCAGCAGGTGCGAGCCCTGCACCCAATCAACAAACTCATCCTCCAATATGTCGGCGGAAAACAGCGCGGCGGGATCGCTCACCGCATCGAGCGAATAACAGGCCAGCGCATAATCATTCGCCACAAAGCCCAGCGGTTTCAGCCCAACCGTCTCCATCCGCCGCGTCAGCAACATGCCGAGCGACTGGTGCGCGTTCCACCCTTCGAAACAATAGGCGACCATGTAATGCCGCCCTTCATGCGGGAATGTTTCGACCAGCAACTGCCCCGGCTGCGGCATGATCGATCGTTTCGCCTGAATATCCAGCCATTCACGCACATCGGGCGGAAACCGGTGCCAGCCGCTGGGATCCGCCAGAAACCCGCGCACCCGGTTCGCCAAATTGGTGGTGAGCGGCATCCGCGCGCCGCCATAGCTGGGGATGCGCGCGGGGCGGGCGGTGGCGCGGACGATCAGGTCTTCGGTGTCGATCTTTTCCACTTCCAGGCTCATGCCCGCAAAGAAAAACGTATCGCCGTGGCTCAGCGTGGCGGCGAACCCCTCCTCCACGCGCCCCAATTGCCGCCCGTTTTTGAACCGCACCTTCAGCATCGTCGCCTCAACGATGATCCCTGCGTTCAGCCGGTGCTGGGCGATGAATTTGGGGTGGCTGACACGCCAGCTTCCACCGGGATCACGCACCAGCCGCTTGAACTTGTCATACGCCTTCAGCGCATAGCCACCATCACTAATGAACCCCAGCACACGCGCAAACTGCTCATCGCTCAGCGCCGAATAGGGCAGCGCCGACCGAACCTCCTCCCGCAAATCCTCCTCACGGAACGGCGCGGCGCAGGCGCACGCCATGATATGCTGGGCCAGCACGTCCAGCCCGCCTGCGCGAAAATCATCGGCGTCCAGCTCGCGGTCCGCCACCGCGTCCAGCGCAGCCCGCGCTTCCAGATATTCAAAGCGATTGCCCGGCACGACGATGGCCTCGCTCGGCTCATCCAGCCGGTGATTGGCGCGGCCGATGCGCTGCAACAACCGCGACGCCCCCTTGGGCGCGCCCATCTGGATCACGCAATCAACGTCGCCCCAGTCAATCCCCATGTCGAGGCTGGCGGTACACACCAGCCCGCGCAATTTGCCATCGGCCATCGCCCCTTCCACCTTGCGCCGCGCCTCCAGCGCCAGCGATCCGTGGTGGATGCCAATGGGCAGTTGCAGATCATTCGCCTTCCACAAATCCTGAAAGATCAGCTCGGCCAGCGCACGCGTGTTGCAGAACACCAATGTGGTACGGTGCGTTTCAATCTCCGCAATCACCTGTTCGGCGGCATAGCGACCCGAATGGCCGGACCACGGCACGCGCCCCTGCGGCAACAGGATCGAGATTTCAGGATCAGCCCCCGGCTCGCCCTGCACCACCGTCACCCGGTCAATATCGCCATCGGGCGCAAGCCACGCCCGATACCCGTCCGGATCAGCCACCGTAGCCGACAGCGCCACCCGCCGCATGCCCGACGATATCGCCTGCAACCGCGCCATGCATAGGCTGAGCAAGTCACCGCGCTTCTGCGTGGCAAAGGCGTGCACCTCATCAATCACGATCGTGCGCAGATTGGCAAACATCAAAAAACTGTCCGGATAGCTGAGCAGCAGCGACAGCGATTCAGGCGTGGTGAGCAGGATGTGCGGCGGCTTGATCCGCTGGCGCAGCTTGCGGTCGCTGGGGGTATCGCCGGTGCGCGTTTCCACGCGGATATCCAGCCCCATCTCGTCCACCGGCGTAATCAGATTGCGCTGCACATCGACCGCCAGCGCCTTTAGCGGCGAGACGTAGAGCGTGTGGAGCCCGTCTGCCGGATGCTCGATCAGATCGACCAAGGTCGGCAAAAACCCCGCCAGCGTCTTTCCCGCCCCGGTTGGCGCGACCAGCAACGCATGGGCGCCCGCACGCCCCGCCGCCAGCATATCCATCTGGTGCTGGCGCGGCTGCCAGCCCTTGGCGGCGAACCAGTCAGTCAGCGGTTGGGGAAGGGCAATGGTCACGCGGATGATATGGGGGCACGACAGGCCGTTGGGCTAGAGGGAACAGATTTGCGGCGAACAGGATTGGGGAGCAGGAACGGGCTGGCGTGTTTGCCCCCCGCCCCGGCACGCCGGGATGCAACGACTTTCGCGCGCCTTCGTTGATCATCCACTGCACAGGCGCTGGCATGGCGCCGACGCAATAGCGACAACCATCAAAGGATGCCCCCATGACAACCCTGAAACTTCCTGACGATACGCTGGTGCTGGTGACGACGGGGCAGGAAGCAAAACTGTTCCGCGTTTCCGATGGAAGCTTGGCGCATCAGGATGATTGGACGCCGTCTGATTTGGCGAATGATGGCCCCGGCGGCAGCACGCCAACCGATTATTCGCCCAAGGAGGTCGACGAGGCAACTTTTGCCAAGCAGATTGCACAGCGCCTGTATGCAATGGCGCACAAGCGCGCGTTCACGGGGCTGGTGCTGATCGCGGATCCCCAGACGCTCGGGCAGATCAGGCCACTGCTGCACCAGGAAGTGGCGGAAAAGATCATCGCCGAACACGCCAAGACGTTCATCAATTCGCCGGTCGCGGATATCGAGCGGCTGCTCGCCGACGATTGAAAACGCTGGGGCACGGTGTTGGCGGGCAGCGCATATCCCCCCATATGCCAGCCATGACCAAGCTTGGCGACTGGATCGAACCGCATCCGCACGGCATCTACATCCCCGCTGCCGATGCGTGGATTGATCCGTCACGCGCCATGCCGCGCGCGCTGATCACCCACGGCCATGCCGATCACGCGCGTGGCGGGCACGGCGCGGTATGGGCAACCCCCGAAACGCTGGCGATCATGGCGGTGCGATATGGCCCGCAATCGGGGACGGCGGTGGCTTACGGCGCGCAGCTTCAGTTTGGCGATGTCGGCGTGCGTTTTGTGCCGGCCGGGCATGTGCTGGGCTCTGCGCAGATCGTGCTGGAGCATCGCGGCGAGACGGTGATCGTATCGGGCGATTACAAACGCCGCGCCGACCCCACCTGCGCGCCGTTCGAACCCGTCAACTGCGACGTCTTCATTACCGAGGCGACTTTTGGCCTGCCCGTGTTCCGCCACCCCGATACGCCGGGCGAAATCGCCAAGCTGCTGGCCGCGCTCCACGCCAATCCTGATCGCTGCGTGCTGGTGGGGGCCTATGCTTTGGGGAAGGCGCAGCGGGTGATCCGCGAATTGCGCGATGCCGGGCATCACGACCCCATATATATCCACGGCGCGATGCAGAAACTGTGCGACCTGTATGTCGCCCACGGCGTCGATCTGGGCGAACTGCGCCCCGCAACGGTGGCGAACAAGGCCGATATGGCGGGTCGCATCATCGTCGCGCCACCCTCTGCGCTGCAGGATCGCTGGTCGCGCCGCCTGCCTGATCCGATCACCGCGATGGCCAGCGGCTGGATGCGGGTGCGCCAGCGCGCGGTGCAGCGCGGGGTGGAATTGCCGCTGATCCTCTCCGACCATGCCGATTGGGATGAGCTGACCACGACGCTGACCGAGATTGCACCCAAAGAGGTATGGGTAACGCATGGGCGCGAGGACGCCTTGGTCCACTGGTGCATGACCCGCCAGATCAAGGCCCGCGCGCTAGCCCTGAACGGGTATGAGGATGAGGACGATTAGAGCATCGTGCGTTGATTCTGCATCACTTCCGTCATTGCGAGCGTAGCGAAGCAATCCAGCCCCTCCGCATGTGGCACGACTGGATTGCTTCGCGACGCTCGCAATGACGGTTCATATTTTACGCAGGCCGCTCTAACCGGCGCTTTGGCGCGGATCAGCCGTTGGCCGAACGGGGCTGCACTTGTTCCTGCTCACCGAACAGCCAGGCCTCTGCCTCCTCGGCGGTACGGAAATAGGCGACATCACGCGATGCCGCGGCGCGCTGCAACTGCATCCGCGCCAGCGTTGATGCATGGACGAAAGCCAGCTTGCGCGAACGGTGCGTGGGATCGGCCAGCAACCTCTGGAAAGAGGTGACCATGTCCTGCGACTGGATGCTTATGTCAGTCACGTCGGTCAGCGTCATATGCGCGTTCGGCGCGCATTGCAGACGGGCATGGGCTGCGTTGCGCGTTTGGATAAACTGCGCGATCGTCTCGGGCCCGAAAAAGCCGCCCAAGCGGATCAGCACCAGATTGCGCTGCACATCTACATCAATGTCAAAGTACGGTTCCATTTGCTCCAAATGCCGCAAATTTCTTGTCTTTCGGTAAAAAAACGCACCGATTTTGCGAAATATCGCACCAAAACCGCGCCATTTGCAGCAATTTCGGTACGTTTTCAGCGCTTGATTGGCGACGCCTCGTACAGATCGAGCGTGCCGGGCCGGGCCGAAAAGGCTTTGATCGCGTCCATGAATTCGCCCGATCCGGGCTGCAGAAAATGAATCTGCACCGCCGCCATATCACGCCATCGCTCAAAGAAAACCAGCGTCAGCGGGTCCTCAGCATCGATCTGCACCGAATGGCTGATGCAGCCATCTTCCCCGCGTGACCGCTGGACATGGTCCAGGCTCGCCTGCAACAGCGCCTCAAAACTGTCAGGCCGCGCGGTTGCCGTGCCGGTAATGATGATCATCAAGCCCCCTCCAGCGCCTTGGCGCGCCGCCGCTGGACGCTCGATCCGATGCCCAGCGCCTCGCGATATTTGGCCACCGTTCGCCGCGCGATATCAAATCCCTTTTCTTTCAACAGCTCAACCAGCGTGTCATCCGACAGAATTGATTTGGCATTTTCCTGTGCAATCAATGATTTGATCGCACTCTTCACCGCTTCGGCGGACACCGCATCGCCGCCGTCAGCGGACTGGATCGCGCTGGTGAAGAAATATTTCAGCTCATACAGCCCCCGGTCGCAGCTGAGATATTTGTTGCTGGTCACCCGGCTGACGGTCGATTCGTGCATTTCAATCGCATCGGCCACCTGGCGTAGCGTCATCGGCCGCAAATGGGCGACGCCGTTGATGAAGAACGCCTCTTGCTGCTTCACAATCTCGGTCGCGACCTTGATGATGGTGCGCTGGCGCTGATCGAGCGCCTTTACCAGCCAGTTGGCGCTGGCGAGCATATCTGACAGCCAGGCCTTGCTATTCTTGTCCTGCGCGCCGCTCGACAATTCGGTATAATAGCTGCGGTTAACCAGCAGGCGCGGCAGCGTGGCCGCATTGATCTCGATTGCCCAGCCCGTTTTGCGCCGCGCGATGAAGATATCGGGCACCACCGCCTGCGCCGCCTCCCCGCCATAGCGGCAGCCGGGCTTGGGATCATAATCGCGCAATTCGCGGATCATGTCGGCCATATCCTCGTCATCCACACCGCACAGCCGCTTCAGCCGCCCCAGTTCGCCGCGCGCCAGCAGATCGAGATTGTCGATCAGCCGGGCCATCGCCGGATCATATCGATCCGCCTCCTTGGCCTGAAGCGCCAGGCACTCAGACAGGGTGCGCGCGCCAACGCCGGTGGGATCAAAGGTATGGATGATGCCCAACACCCCCTCCACCCGCGCCAGCGGCACGCCCAACCGGTTGGCAACCTCCAGCAGCGGCACCGTCAGGTACCCGCATTCATCAATCTGATCGATCAAATGGGCCGCGATAAATGCATCGGTGCCGCTCAACACTGGCCCAGCCTGGGCGAGCAGATGATCTGCCAGATTGATATCGGCGGCGGCAAAGCTGTCGAAATCGGGGCCGTCCTCGCCCGCCATACCGCCGCTGCTCGCCCCGTTCAGGCCAAGCGACCCGTCCATCCCCGCGCCAAGCCCTGCGCCGTCGGACGGGCTGTCGTGATGAAAGCTTTCCGCCGCGAAATCGACATCGAGCGCCGCCTCCCCCGCATTCTCGCCGCCCATGATCAGCTCGTCGGCGCTGGCGGGTTCGCTGGGCAGCTCAACCGGCATTTCGCGATCGATGGTGGGCCCGTCATCATCGGGCGCGCTGGCATCGAGCAGCGGGTTGCGCTCAATTTCCTCCGCGATGAACCCCTCAACCTCAAGGTTCGACAGCGCCAGCAACCGGATTGCCTGTTGCAACTGGGGCGTCATCACCAGCGATTGCGACTGCCGCAGATCGAGGCGCGGGCCTAACCCCATCGCCGCTACAGCGAGAAACCCTCGCCCAGATACAGGCGGCGGACATTGGCGTCGGCCACCAGTTCGTCGGGCGAACCGGTGAACAGCACCCGGCCATCATAGATAATATAGGCGCGGTCGACGATTTCCAGCGTCTCGCGGACATTATGATCGGTGATCAGCACGCCGATGCCGCGCTTTTTCAGCTCGCGGACCAGATCGCGGATGTCGGCGATCGAAATCGGATCAATGCCGGCAAAGGGTTCATCAAGCAGCATGATTGAGGGATCGGCCGCCAGCGCGCGCGCAATCTCTGCGCGTCGCCGCTCACCACCCGACAGCGCCATGGCGGGCGCATCGCGCAGCTTTGTCAGCCCGAAATCATCGAGCAATTCATCAAGCCGAACCTGCCGCTTTGCCGCATCAGGTTCGGAAAGCTCCAGCACCGTCAGGATGTTCTTTTCAACCGAAAGGCCCCGAAAGATCGATGTTTCCTGCGGCAGATACCCCAGCCCCAATATCGCGCGGCGGTACATGGGCAGGCCGGTAATATCATCGCCGTCCAGCATGATGCGGCCCGAATCAGGCTTCACCAGCCCCATCACCGAATAAAAGCATGTCGTTTTGCCCGCGCCATTGGGGCCAAGCAGGCCGACGACTTCGCCGCGCCCCACCGATACCGATACGTCTGACAGCACAGGGCGCTTATCATAGGCCTTGGCAATCGAGACGACTGACAGGCCGCTGCCAACGGGCAATGGCGCGGTGGCGGGCCGGGCCGACAGGGTGGTGACATCGTCCATGGTGCAGCCTCAATGCTTGCAGGAAATGGTTAATGATGGGTGCCAAAAACGCAATTGGCAGGCTTTGTGCATGGCTTGTGCACGATCGCTGACGCGGGGGGAAGCCCGGTGTCCCATACTGTGCCCGAAAACAGCGTTATTTGTCGCGCTTAGGCACCGTAAAACGGCCCGTCACCCGGCCACCGCTGCTGGATGTCGTGCCGCCTGCGCCGCCCACCGCGCCGCCATCAAGATAGGCCTTGCCCGAATCAAGATCGATCCGCAGCCGCCCGCCGCTGACCGGGTTGCCGCCCTGCACCAAGGTGACATTGCCGATCATGGTGATTTCGCGTCGCTGAATGTCATACACCGCATATTCGCTGCGGGCCGATTGATCGGGCCGAGTTACCGAAACCCCGCCCGATGCGTCCAGCCGCGACACCTGCGGGCTGCCGTCAACCACCTGGCCGGTATAGGCGACCGTCATCCGCGCGGAACTCAGCGTCATTTCCGCCTGGCGGACAGATACGCTGCCCGACAGGACGGCGCGGTTCGCCTTGTCCTGCAATTCGATCCTGTCGGCGCCAAAATCGATCGGCGCGTTCGAATCATGGCGTGCCTGCGCCAAAAGCGGTGCGGAAGCGGCGAGAAGCGTGCTGACGAGCAGCAATGCGGGAAGGCGGATCATGTCCATGCGCGCCTATTTCGTCCTTCGCGGCACGATCCGCAAGCGGGCATCGCCGTTCAGCGTCACGATATGCGAATCAAGATCGGCTGACATGCGCGCCGCGCTGAATTTTCCCTGTGGCACCTGGCCCACCACAGCGCCGCCGCTTTGCAATTTGCGGGTCTTCAGGTCGAGCGTCGCGTTGCTGGTTTTCAGATCATACCCATTGGCAGCGGTAAAGCGGATCGGGCCATCCACCATCACCTTTTCGGTGCCCAGAAAATAGCGCCCGCTGTTCGCGCGCAGCGTGGCGGGGCCATCGGCAAGCGCCATATCCGCTGCCAACGTGGTTAGGCGCACGATCGGCTCGGCGGAGCTTTGCTGCACGGCAGAGCCCGCGCGCAGCGAAAAGGGGCGCCCCTGTTCATCGGCACCGCGATATTGCGCAGACTGAATCCGCAACCGTTCCTTGGCCACTTCAACCTGATTTTTGTCGAGCAGGAAGCTGACATCGCCGCTCATCGTCAGCGGGGCCGTCACCAGGAATGCCGCCAGCACGCCAATCAACACGGGCAGCACGAATTTTGAGGTGGCGATCACGCGGTCGTGCTTGCTGTTGGGCGCGGCCCAACGCTGCCGATCCGATCGGGGACGCGGCTCGAAATCAGCCATTACGCGCAGGCCGATCAGGATCACGCCCATCACGCTCAAGCATGGGCGAAGATATCGATTTCAGGCCAACCGGCCAGATCAAGTTCAGCGCGTGCAGGGAGAAAATCGAAACACGCCTGCGCCAGCGCCATGCGGCCTTCGCGGATCAGGCGCCGATCAAGCTCCTCCTTCATCGCGTGCAGAAAACGGACGTCGGACGCCGCATAATCTTTTTGCGCGTCGCTCAACACCGGTGAACCCCAGTCTGACGATTGCTGCGCTTTGGACACTTCCTGGCCCAGCAATTCGCGCACCAGTTCCTTCAGCCCGTGGCGATCCGTATAGGTCCGGATCAACCGAGATGCGATTTTCGTGCAATATACCGGCGCGGCGGTAACGTGCAGATAATGGCTGATCGCCGCCAGATCGAACCGCGCAAAGTGAAATAATTTCAGCCGGTCGGGATCAGCCAGCAGCGCGCGCAAATTGGGGGCGGCGTAATCGCTGCCCGCCGCAAACCGCACCAGATGCTCGTCAGGGCCACCATCCGATAGCTGCACCACGCATAACCGGTCGCGCGGCGTGATCAGCCCCATTGTTTCGGTGTCGACAGCGATTGATTGCCCGGCGGCAAACATGTTGGCTGGCAGATCTTCTTCATGCAGGTGAACGGTCATCAGCGTCGCCTAGACCCGAACGCGGCAACGCTCAATGCTTTGCGCGCTTTTTTGCCCCGCAACGGGTGCTGGCGCGGGTTGCCGACACCGGTCGTTCACGATCAGGCACTGCATTGGGCCACGGCGAAGCATTGCCGCGACGAATTTGTTCGCAGCAAGGCAGTTTTTGAGTTATGCACAGGTCGAGGCGCGAGCAGAGGAGCGCCCGGAAACCTGCGTTTGTCGTCCGACGCTCGGGATCTTTGAACTATTACGGGCGGACCGGGAAGACGAACAGGGCATGAGTTTCGATAAAGGGCGCCGCGGCGATCGTGGCGGGCGTGGCAAAGACAAGCGCGATGGTTTCGGCGAGGGCGGATTCGATAGCGGCTTTGGTGGTGGTGACCGTTTTGGTGGCGGTGGTGATCGCTTCGGCGGCGGTGGCGACCGGTTCGGCGGCGGCGGCGGTGGCGGCGGTGATCGGTTCGGCGGCGGCGGTGCTGGCGGCGGTTTTCGCAGCGGCGGCGGCTTTGGCGGTGCGCCCGGTGGCGGCGGCGCTGGACGCGGCATGCCCCCCCAGGTCGTTGGTGAAGGCACCGGGGTCGTCAAGTTTTTCAATGGCCAAAAGGGGTTCGGCTTTGTCGTCCGTGATGACGGCGGCGAAGATGTGTTCGTGCACATCAGTGCGGTCGAACAGGCCGGCCTGACCGGCTTGGCCGAAGGGCAACCTTTGGGGTTCACGCTGGTTGATCGCGGTGGCCGCATTTCGGCGACCGATCTGAAGATCGACGGCGAGCCCATGGCGGTTGAAGATCGCGGCCCACCACGCGATCGCGATGCAGGCCCGGGTGCACCCCGTGGCGGTGGCGCAGGTGGCCCGCAACGGCAGCTGACCGGTGAAAAGGCAACGGGGACGGTGAAGTTCTTCAATGCAATGAAGGGCTTCGGCTTTATTCAGCGCGATGATGGCCAGCCCGACGCGTTCGTTCACATCAGCGCGGTTGAACGTGCCGGCATGCCAACGCTGAACGAAGGCGACCGGCTGGAGTTCGAGCTGGAGGTCGATCGTCGCGGCAAGTTTGCAGCCGTCAATCTGGCACCGATGCAGTAATTTTCCCGGCATTTGCCAAATTCGGCATTTGCCAGGGGTGTTCGAAAAGACCCGGCGCGCTAACGGCGTGCCGGGTCTTTTTCGTCATTGGCTTTACGACCGTGCAACGCTCGTCAGGGTACCCCATTATGATTCCCGAACCGGTTGAGATCGCGATTCGCGCGGCCCAGACAGATGATATTCCGGCGCTCCACACGCTGATCGAAAGCGCCTATCGCGGCGACGCGGCCCGCGCCGGTTGGACGCATGAGGCTGACCTGCTGGGCGGCCAGCGAATCGACCTGGAAGGCCTCGCCGATATCCTCGCCGACCCCTACCAATATCTGTTGATCGCCACCCGCGCCGACGGGTCAGCGGCGGGGTGCGTGGAGGTGACCAGCAAAGCACCCAGCCTCGCGTATCTGGGACTGTTGTCGGTTGCACCGCATGGGCAGGCACAAGGACTTGGCAAGCGCCTGATCAACGCAGCGGAGCAGTTCGCCCGCGACCAGCTTAGCGCGGCGCGGATGGAGATGACAGTGATTCGCCAACGCAGCGAGCTGATCAGCTATTACGTCCGGCGCGGCTATCAGTTGACCGGGGAGGAACGCCCCTTCCCTTACGGCGATGCCCGATTTGGCGCGCCGCGCACTGATGATCTCGCCTTTGTCGTTCTGGCGCGCGCGCTCACGTAATCAGTCGCTTCAGCGCGTCGATCGTGTCGGCCTCTGCGGCCGGCTTGTCGGTGCGAATTCGTGCTATCCGGGGAAAGCGCATCGCCACACCCGATTTATGCCGCTTTGACGCGTGGATCGAATCGAACGCGATTTCCAGCACCAGCGCCTTTTCCACTTCGCGAACCGGGCCAAATCGCCCGGTGGTGTTATCCCGCACGAACTTGTCGAGCATTTTCAGCTCGTCATCGGTGATGCCCGAATAGGCTTTGCCCACCGGCAGCAGCACGCCGCCTGCGGCCGGATCACCCGTCCAGCAACCAAAAGTGTAATCGGAATAAAAGGAGGATCGCCGTCCGCTGCCGCGCTGCGCATACATCATCACGCAATCCACCGAGAGCGGGTTGCGTTTCCATTTATACCACAGCCCGGTCCGCCGCCCGGTCACATAGGGCGAATCGCGGCGCTTGAGCATTACGCCCTCAATCGCGGCATCGCGCGCGCCATCGCGAATCGCCTCCAGCGCGGTAAAATCGGGCGCGTCGATGATGCGGCTGAGATCAAACCGATCGGGATCAAGCGCACCGGCAAAGCTTTCGAGCCGCGCCCGCCGGGCATGCCAGGGCAACGCACGCAGGTCAGCGGCACCATCGAACAGGATATCGTACAGCCGCACAAACGCCGGGTAATCGGCCAGCATGCGTGCAGAAACCGTCTTGCGCCCCAGCCGCTGTTGCAATGCATTGAAGCTGGCCGCCGCCCCGCCTTCTGCCGCGCTACCCTGCACATCGCCCTTCACCATCAGCTCGCCGTCGACCACACCGGGGGTGGCAAAGGCGCGCGCGACATCGGGGAAGCTTGCGGTAATGTCGTCGCCCGCCCGACTGTAAAGCCGGGTTTCGCCCGCGACATGGACGATCTGCACACGAATGCCGTCCCATTTCCATTCGGCGACATAGTCGTTGAGGCTCAGCCGCACATCCTCCAGCGGGTGGGCGAGCATGAAGGATCGGAACACCGGCACGTCGGTGGCAATCGGCTGGTCCCCGCGCCCCTCCCCCCAGGCGAACAACGGCGCATAGGGGGGCGACAGACCGTGCCACACCTCCTCCACCGCATCGACATCAAGCGCGAATGCCTGTGCCAGTGCGGTCTTGGCCAGCCGGGCCGAAACGCCAATGCGCAGCGCGCCGGTTGCCATCTTCAACAGGGCAAAGCGCTCGCTGGCATCGAGCCGGTCGAGCATTGCGGCCAGCACCACCGGCGCTTGCGCCCGTGTCGCCGCAGCCAGCGTGTCGACAACCTCACCCAGCGTCAGCGGCGGCAGTGTTGTCGCCGCAGCGGGTGGTGTGGGCCATAACAGCGCCACCGTTTCGGCGGTATCGCCCACATAATCACGACTCATCCGGTAAAGGACAGGATCGACCCGCGCTTCAATCAACGCGCGGATAATCGCGGGCTTCACTGCGGCAATATCAAGATCACCGGTCAGAGCCGCCATTGCCCAGCCGCGATCGGGATCAGGAACGGCACGCAGGTAATCGGCAATAAGCCTCAGCTTGGCGTTGCGCGACCTTGTGTAGATCAGCGCATCAAGCAGATCGGCAAAGCGACGCATTACAGCCGGGCTATGGCCCGACCCGCGTGATCGTCTCGTCCAGCACCGCCACGGTCATCCCCAATTTGCGGACGATGAGCACATTATGGGCCGCCTGGCCATCGGGCCGCAGCGTCAGCAGTTGCTTGGCCTGAAAACCGCCCTTCATGGTAAAACGCAGCACCAGCCGGTCGCCGCGCGTTACCCCGGTCACGCCGCCCGTCGCATCGGATAGCGTGCCCGCATAATGATCAGGCGTGGTTTCCCGGATGCGCCATTGGCGCTTTTTGGCCGGCTGGCCTGCCTCCTCAACCATCTGGTCGAGCAGCAGCGTGCCGTCACTGTCCATCACGCCCATACCGTGTACCGCGACAGGATGGCGCTTGCCGAAAATCACCTTCAGCGACGCGCGCCCTTCGGTGTGCCCGGTGAAAAAATCAATCGCGCCAAAGCGCGGCGCTGGTGCCGGGCGGGCGATCCGTGGCATGGGGACGCACCCGGCAAGCAGGCCGACTGACGCACTAATCATCGCGATACCCAAGCCGCGCCGGAAAGCTGGAAATGTGCCCGCCCGCTTTGTGATCACTGCACCCATCGTCACCCCCTATCGCCCACACCCCATCATCGAAGCTTGTCGATCGATCCGCAAGGCAATTGGCGGACGCGCCTACTGGCAGCGCACCGATACGCCCTTCAAATCGGGCCGCAGGATAGCCGCATCGCACAGCATCCGGAAAAAACTGGGGTCCCTGACATAGTCGATAAAATCATGCCGGGCGCGCGGCGGATCAGTGAAATAGGCGGTCATCGGATAGCCACCCTCTTGCGCGATGGCGCGCCCTACCTCTGGTTCCAGGCCTAGCGTCGTCGGGTTAAACCGATACTGAAAGCCAACGCCCTTTTTCAGCACCGGATCGCTGATGTTGACGACATAGCGGATCGATTTCAGCTGGTCTGTGAACCGGCGCAGCTTGACGCAGCCGACCCAGGGCCGATCGGCATCGTCTTTGCTCACCACCGTGCGGCGCAGAAACCGTTTACGCGGCGGAATGGTCGCGACATCAAACCGTGCTTGCTCGGTCGCATCGCAAAAATCGACGCGGCCAACAGCGGCGGCCAGCAGCAGCACATGGATGGCGTTGCCGTGTTCCAGCAGCGGCTTTTGGTCCAGCAAATCGGCAATCGGCTTTACCCAGCCATTGGCGACCGTGTTGGTATCAACCTTGAACTGTTGATCATAGACCGGGTTGCCCAGCGCCGACAGGATTACAGAGGCACCCCGGCTGTGCGCGATCAGATACACGTTTTTGCCCTGCAACCGGTTGAGCACCCGCCGCAACCCGCGCGCGCCCGCAACCTGGCTATATCCTGCTGCGTTGAACCATATCTTCAGCGCACCCAGCCCTGATCCCGTAAGCCCGTCCCAGTAAAAACGGATCACCCCGTCGCGTGGCCCCATCGCGAGCCGGTCCTCAACGGCCTGAAATGACGGATCGGTTTCGGCAACGGTGCTGTTGAACCCGTGGACGAGGATATACACCCGGTCCTTTGATGCGGCAAAAGCGCTGATGGCATCAAGCTGGCGTGCTTCATCATCATCAATCCGGCCGCGAAATGCAGCGCCCCCGCCGGTCGCCCAGCGGCTGTTCGCCAGGTTCAGCAGGCTTGCCTTTGGCAGCCGACCCGGCGGCTTGATCGGATCGCGCGCGCATTGCTTTGGCTTCAACAAATAGGCGCACCAGCCGCTGGGATAAAAGCTGCCATTGGCGTCCACGAACACCGCAGCATGCGACGCGGCCACCGGATCGGCATTTTTGGGAACGATAAACTGGTCGCTGGCGGGCAGAACATGCCCGGTACATGCCGACAGCAAGGCCGCAAAAACCAAAACGGCGACGGCACGAATGGATAGGCGCATCACCGATTTTTCCCCCGAAGGATTAACGTTTCGGACCAGATACGTTGGGGGACGCAAGGTCAAGCGCACAGCAAACCAATGCCGGATGGTCAGGCGGCACAAGCCGCTGGCAAGACGCTTGGCGATTGCCCAAAAGTCGCGGTATCACCCGGCAATGCGAACCTCGTCATTTCGAACCCGGCTGCGCGCGTTTCAGGCGATGCGCGGCGCAAACCCTGAACCCGGCTTTATCGCCGATCTGGAATTCCTGGAGAATCGCGATCTTGATCTGTCGGTGCGGATTGGCGGCATGCTGGCGTTCAACGCGCTGATGGTGACAATCGGCACGCACCCGATTTCGGCCAGCCCCGGCGCACCGTTAAGCGTTGATGCCGCCACCCAGCCGGTGCTGACAATCGCCAGCCTGATCGGCATCGCCCCACTGATCCTGTCCAGCGCCTTGTGCCTGCGTGCACTGCTGGTGGGGGAGGAATTTGATGCAGACGGGTGTGACGCCGATGACGACGACGGTGCCCAAAAGCTACAGCGCCGCCTGTTCGCCGCCTTTGTCCATTCCATCGACGCGCAAAGCCGTCTGCTGCGCCAGTCCGTGCGAACCAGCTTTGCGGGCGGCGCGCTGACGCTGTTGGTTTGGACGTGGATACTGGCCGCCAAAATGCTGGGATGAGCATGGTGGCGATGTCTGCTCGCCGCCGCCCCGCCCAACGGCCGAATTGCCAAAGCGGCATGAAGTTGCAACAACACCGGGCATTGAACACGGCAATGCCGCGGGGGCTGCAGTACGCCGGACGAAACAGGGGAAGCGCGCATGGTCTATATCCTGGGGGGCTGGCAAAGCGATTTTGCCGCGAATTGGCACCGGCAGGGCATGGATATCGCCGATGCCTTCACCGAATCTGTGCAGGCCGGGCTCGCCGCAACCAAGCTAGATGCGGACGAGGTTGATACCGGCCATGTCGGCAATTTTACCGCAGAATTATTTGCGGGCCAGGGGCTGCTTGGCGGCTTTTTCGGGCTGGTCGATCCAGCGTTCAACGGCATGCCGAGTGCCCGGCACGAAGCCGCCTGCGCATCGGGCAGCATCGCCATTCTCGCTGCAACCGCAGAGATTGAAGCGGGTCGATATGATCTCGCCTGTGTCGTCGGCATCGAACAGATGCGTAACGTACCCGGCAAAATTGCTGCGCAGCATTTGGGCAGTGCGGCGTGGGCCGGACATGAATTTGGCGACGCCGATTTCGTCTGGCCGCGCGCCTTTTCTGACTTGGCCGAGGAATATGATCACCGCCACGGGCTGAACCCGGCGCATCTGCGCCGCATCGCCGAAATCAACTTCGCCAATGCAAAGCGCAATCCCAATGCCCAGACGCGGGGGTATAGCTTTACGCCCGAAAGCTTCACCGATGATGACGATGCCAATCCTGTCGTCGAAGGGCGCATCCGCAAAATGGACTGCGGGCAAGTGACCGATGGCAGCGCGGTGGTGTTCCTGGCGTCGCCCGCCCGCGCGGCGGCCTATGCGGCAAAACGCGGCATTCCGCTTGAAAGCCTGGCGCGGATCAGCGGGTGGGGGCACCGCTCTGCCCCGATCGGCTATGCCCGCAAGATCGCCGATAGCGCAGGCGAGCCTTATGTCTTTCCGCAAGTTCGCCGCGCCGTGATGGATGCGCGCGCCCGTGCTGGCGTTGCCGATATCGCGCAGATCGACGCCATCGAGACCCACGACTGTTTCACGTCCAGCGAATATATGGAAATCGACCATCTGGGCATCACGCCGCCCGGCAAAAGCTGGCAGGCGATTGAGGACGGGACAATCGACATGGGCGGGGCGCTGCCGGTTAATCCATCGGGTGGATTGATCGGGCTGGGGCATCCGGTGGGGGCAACAGGCGTAAGAATGCTGCTCGACGGGTATAAACAGGTAACCGATGGTGCTGGCGATTATCAGGTGGAGGGCGCGCGCCGCGTGCAGACGCTGAACATCGGCGGGTCAACCACCACCACCGTCAGCTTCATCGTCGAATCCGCCGGGCTGGAGATCGCCGCATGAGCGTGGCCATGCTGCTGGGCACCAATGCGGTGGTGCTGGTGGTCATGTTCTTCGGGCTATGGCTGTTAACGCTAAAGACGCGTGATGTAACGCCGATCGACAGCGTCTGGGGGATTGGCATGGTTGTCCTTGGCGGGTCGACATTTTTGCAGACCAGTGGCGATCCGACACGCAAGGCCTTGCTGATGGCGCTGTGTGCGCTGTGGGGTGTGCGATTGGGGGCGTATTTGCTGTGGCGGTGGCGCAATCATGGCCCCGACCGTCGCTACGTCACGATGTTTGCCAAGGCCGAGCAGAAAAATGGCTGGGGCTTTGGAGAGGCATCGGCCCGGCTGGTATATGTCACGCAGGCACCGCTGTTGTTCTTTGTTTGCCTGCCGGTGCAGCTTGGCCAGGTGGATGCCGCGCCGGGGGTTGGCACGCTGGGCATGGTCGGTGCGGCAGTCGCCCTGACCGGCATAGCGTTTGAAACAATCGGCGACTGGCAGCTGGTGCGGTTTCGCGCCAATCCCGCCAATCAGGGCCAGGTGCTGACGACGGGCCTGTGGCGATTTACCCGCCACCCCAATTATTTCGGCGATGCCTGCACCTGGTGGGGCCTGTTCCTGATTGCCGCCGAAAGCAGCACCGGGTTGTGGGCGCTGCCGGGGCCGATTTTCCTGACATGGACGCTGATGAAATGGTCAGGCGTGCCAACGATTGAGGGGCGGCTGAAGCGCAAAAAGCCGGGGTATGAGGACTATGTACGGCGCACCAGCGGCTTCGTACCGTGGTTTCCCAAGGCTCATCCCAAGTCACACTAAGCGGGCCACACTAAGGGGAATGGCAAGCGGCGTTATTCGTTGCTATAAGAAACTCAATTAATCTTATCGGGGCGGGGTGCGCAGGATGGCAATTACAGCAACGGTCAACGGCAAGCCCGTGACGATTACGGCAGAAGCTGACACCCCGTTGCTATGGGTGATCCGCGAAGAATTGGGGATGACTGGCACCAAATTCGGCTGCGGCATTGCCGCGTGCGGGGCGTGCAGCGTGCATATCAACGGCGAAGTCATGCGATCCTGCAGCGTGCCGGTCAGCGATGTGGCGGGCAAAGCGATCACCACGATTGAGGGGTTGGGCGGGGCCGATGGGTCGCTCCACAAGCTGCAAGCGGCATGGATTGAGCATCAGGTGCCACAATGCGGTTATTGCCAGTCGGGCCAGTTGATGGCCGCCGCGGCGTTGCTCGCCGCCAGCCCGAAACCCACCGACGCGCAGATTGATGAGGCGATGACCAACATCTGTCGCTGCGGCACCTATCCCCGTATCCGCGCGGCGATCCACGCCGTCGCCGGCCAGGCCTGAGGAGCAAGCAGATGGGCATGATCCGCAGAACTTTCCTGATTAGTGGCGCGGCCGTTATTGGCGGTGGCATTTTCGCGATTAAATATGCTGACGGTTCGGCGCGCTCAGCAGCAGCGGCGCTAACCAATGGCAAGGACGGGCATAATTTCGCCACCTGGCTGCGCATCGGCGAAGACGACAAGATCACGCTGTATTCGCCACATGCCGATATCGGCCAGGGGTCCAACACCGGCCTGGCGCAGATGCTCGCCGAAGAACTGGATGCTGATTGGGCAAAGATGGAAGTCGTCTCGGCGCCAGCTGAATCGGCTTTTGCCAATGTGCCGCTGGGGCGCGGGTTTCTGGGCGAGATGAGTGGCTATCCCGCCATCGCCGCCGGGCTGCCCGAATCGCTGGCGTCGATGATTACCCGGTCGCTGAACCTGCAGATTACCGGTGGATCTTCCGCACTGCGCTTTACCGGGCAACGCGGCCTGCGCGTGGTTGGTGCGGCGACCCGGCTGGCGCTGGTGGATACCGCTGCCAAGCGGCTGGGCGTGCCCGCCGCTGAACTCACCACCGCCGACAGCAAGGTGACGCATGCCAAATCGGGCCGCTCGCTGCGTTATGGCGAGTTGGCCGCCGAGGCTGCCGAACGCTCGCTTTCCTCCACTCCCGCGCTGAAGCAGGCGAAGGACTTCCGCTATATCGGCAAGTCGCCACCGCGTTTCGATATTCCGGCCAAGGTTAATGGCACTGCGCAATATGGCATGGATTTCAGCCTGCCTGACATGCGCGTCGCGACCGTGATGGCGGCACCTGTACGCGGCGGCAAACTCGTCTCGGTTGATCCAGCACCAGCGATGGCAATTGCTGGCGTTGAAAAGGTCATCAAGCTCGACGGCGCGGTTGTCGTGGTAGCCAAGGGCTATTGGCAGGCGATGAAGGGCTTGCGCGCGCTGTCGCCCAAATTCAGCGATGGCGGCAATGGTGCCATTTCCACCGCCACAATTTTTGCCGATCAGGGTAATTTGCGCGTAGCCAACAAGCCCGATGGCACTGCCGGAGACGGCGATGTGAACGCCGTGTTCACCGCCAAGGACGCAAAGCTGGTCGACGCGGATTACCGCCTGCCCTTCCTCCACCATGCCATGATGGAGCCGTTTGCGCTGACCGCGCATCATAAGGACGGCAAGCTTGATTTGTGGGGCGGGATGCAGGATCCGCTGGCGTCAAAAATGGGCGCAGCAACGGCATCGGGCCTTGCGGCAGACAAGGTGACGTTTCATCCGATGCTGATCGGCGGCAGCTTTGGCCGCCGCCTGCCCATGTATACCGAAATCGTCGATCAAGTGGCGCGCGTGGCGATGCAGGTGCCCTACCCCGTCAAGCTCATCTGGTCGCGCGAGGAAGAAGTCGCGCAGGGTGCATACCGCCCGCAAAGCTCCGCCAAAATCAGGGGTGCGCTTGGCAAGGATGGCAAGATTACCGCCTGGCAGAATGATTTTGCGCAGCCTGAGGATGGGCTGAAGGAAGTGCCGTTCTTCTATGATCTGCCCGCCGTTTCCCGCCGCTATTTCAAGCAGGTATCGAACCAAACGGTCGGCGCGTGGCGATCGGTAAATGCGACGCAACATGGCTTTTGGACCGAAAGCTTTATGGACGAACTGGCGCATGCCGCAGGCGTGGACCCGTTCGAATTCCGCAAGCGCCACTTAAAGCCCGGATCGAGGCATTTGGCCGTCCTGGAAGAAGTGGCAAAGCGCGGCGGCTGGGGCACCCCGCTGCCAGCTGGCAGTGGACGCGGGATCGCGATTGTCGAATCGTTCAACACAATCGCCGCGCATGTCATTGAAGCGACGGTGAAGGAAGATGGCACGCCCAAGGTGATCAAGGTAACCGCCGTTGTCGATTGCGGCACGGTTGTGCACCCGCGCAACGCCGAAGCGCAGGTGATGGGCGGCATCGTGATGGGGCTGTCGACCGCGATTGGCGAAGCA
>JBBSCC010000007.1:0-36530 GCA_038250735.1 Sphingomonadales bacterium
AACCCAGGTTGAACGCCCCGCGCTGTTTGCCTTTGCCGGTGATGTCTACACCGGTTTCGACGCCAAATCGCTGGACGCGCCCGCGATTGATTTCGCGCAAAACCATGTCCGCATGCCGTCTGGCCTTTACGGCCTGCTCCGCCCGCTCGATTCGATGCGGCCCTATCGGCTGGAAATGGGCACACGCTGGGCACCGCGCCGCAAAAGCCTGTACAGCTATTGGGGCGCCCGGATTGCCGATATGCTGGCGGGTGATGTGGCTGAAGAAGGATCAGGCGTCGTCCTGAACCTCGCCAGCCAGGAATATTGGCACGCCGTGGCGGGCAAGCTGCCCAAGGGTGTTCGCGTGATCGATGTGGATTTTCGTGAGCCGGGCCCGAATGGCCCCCGCTTCATCAGTTTCAACGCAAAACGCGCCCGCGGGATGATGGCGCGCTGGCTGTGCGAGCACCGGATAGAGTCGGTGGAGGCCATGCAGGGCTTTGACAGCGACGGATACCGCTTCGTTTCAGCTGAAAGCGATGCAGACCGTTGGCTGTTTTCGCGGGCATGAGCGCGGCGGTCATCATCGGCGCATCAGGCGGGATCGGCGCGGCAATTGCCGATGCGCTTGAGGAAGAGGGCGCGTTCACCGTCGTCCACCGCTTTGCCAGGTCGCTGGACGGCGCGGCATATATCGACATTACCGATGAGGCGAGCATCGCCAACGCGGCCGCGCTGGTAGCGAAGGGGCCAGCCCCCACGCTGGTGTTCGTCGCGACGGGGATTTTGCATGATGGGCCATCGGGACCGGAAAAGGCGCTGAAGGAACTTGACCCGGCATGGCTCGCGCATGTCTATGCCGTCAACGCCATCGGCCCGGCGCTGATTGCCAAGCATTTCCTGCCGCTGATGCCAAAGGCGGGGCGCACGGTTTTCGCGGCACTTTCAGCGCGCGTGGGGAGCATATCCGACAACCGGATGGGCGGCTGGCACGGTTACCGCGCATCAAAAGCGGCGCTGAACCAGCTAATTCGCACCATCGCTGTCGAGGAACGGCGCCGGAATTCAAGCGCCATCGTCGTGGCACTGCACCCCGGCACCGTGGACACTGCTCTGTCGAAACCGTTTCAGGCCAATGTCGCGGCGGGGCATTTGTTCGATGCCGGCCGGGCAGCGGCGCAACTGCTTGACGTAATTGATGGGCTGCGCGCGCCTGACAGCGGCAAGCTGTTCGCGTGGGACGGGGTTGAGGTGACGCCTTAATTTTGGGGGCGGGCAAGCGCTGGCCAGCCTGCAATAACACTGGGCGGCCATAACTGGTGCCCCAAGGCACCAGCTAGGCTATTTTCCGGCGGGCCTGGGCTTTCGTGTCGCCCTTCATCGCCCGTGCAATATCACCCCTGCGCCTTTACGCGTGCAATCCAGTCGTCGATCTTCTTTTCCAGCACCGCCATCGGCAACGCGCCAGTCATCAGTACTTCAGCATGGAACTGCTTGATGTCGAACTTCGCGCCCAAGCTCGCCTCTGCCTTGGTACGCAGCCGCCGGATCGTCAGTTGGCCGATCTTGTATGCCAGCGCCTGGCTGGGGATGGCGATGTAACGTTCCACTTCGGCCGTCGCATCGGTGCGGCCCATCGAACTATGGGCGAGCATGTATTCGATTGATTGATCGCGGGTCCAACCCTTTGAATGCAGGCCGGTATCCACCACCAGCCGCATTGCCCTCAGCATCTCATCGTCATAGCTGCCCTGAAGCTGATAGGGGTCGGTCAGCATACCAAGCTCTGGCCCAAGACTTTCGGCATATAGCGCCCAGCCTTCGACAAACGCCGTATTGCCGCCAAACCGCTGGAATGCGGGAAGAGCGGTGTTTTCCTGTGCGAGGCTGATCTGGAAATGGTGGCCGGGCACGCCTTCATGCAGGTACAGCGTTTCAATGCCGGGCAGGGTGCGCGATGGCAGATCATAGGTGTTGAAATAGAAAACGCCGGGCCGTGACCCATCTGGTGTGCCCTGATTATACGATCCGCCCGCATCATTTTTCTCGCGAAATTCCGGGACAGGCCGAATTTCGAGTGGTGCCTTTGGCAGTGTGGAGAACAGATTCCCCACCGTCGCATCCACCCGCTTGCCAACCGCATAATAACGCGCCGTCAAATCCTCTTTCGACTTTGGTTTGAACTGCGGATCGGTGCGGATATAGTTGAAGAAATCCTGCAAACTGCCCTTGAAGCCAACCCGCGTTTTAACCGCTTCCATGCCCTTGGTAATCCGCGCGACCTCTGACAGGCCAAGCTCATGGATCGCCTCTGGCGTCATGTCGGTCGTTGTGGTGCTCGAAATCAGGTAACGATACAGCGCCGGGCCGCCCGGCATCCCGCTCAACCCCACGCTGTCACGCGACACCGGCAGATATTCGTCTTTCAAAAACGCATGCAGCCGCTTGAACGCGGGGTTCACCTTGTTTCCTACCATATCGGCATAAGCGGCGGTCAGCCGGGCCTTGTCCGCCGCACTGAAACTGTCGGGGAATTTCTTGACGGGCTTATACATCACCGCGTCTTCAACCTTGGGCGCGACCAGCAAATCGAGCTGACCGATCATGTTGTTGACGACCAGCTTGGGCTGGACAACGCCTGATTTCATGCCCTCGCGAAACCGCACGATGCTGGCATCCAGCGCGGCCACAAAGCCATCGGTGCGTTTCAGGCTGTCCTCATAATCCTTCACGGTTTTGAACGGCGCGGCGCCCTCGCCCGATGAAAGGTCGGGGAAAAAAGTGTGGAAGCCAAAGAAATGGTCAATCGGACGGACCACCGTCGCGGCGATCAGCGCAGGATCAAAGCCCTTTAAGTCGTTGGTGCGCTGCCATTTGAAGACATCGTAGCTGACCTTGTCATTGTCGCTGAGCACGGCGCGATCAATCGCCGCGAGCGCGGCCAGCTCGTCCTCCGCTGCCTTTTTCTCAGCGGCGATGTGCGCATCCGACAGGTAATCGCCAAACTGATCCGCATAGCGAAGATCCCCCCGAAACAACCCCTGGATCGGATTACGCTTCAGGCTACCCTCATCACTGGCGGCAAACAGCGCCTGCAGCCGCGCGGCGGGCGAAGCGGCTACAGGCGTTGCGGCACCCGGAGCCGTTTGGGCGACGGCAGGCAGGCTAGGCGCAATGGCGAGCACGGCGACGGTCAACAACAGCGAAGGGGAAAGGCGCATGGGGGTCTCCAAAAATAGCCGTATTATTAATATAATACGCAGTGCTAACCAGCAATTTTAGCGGTGTAAACTGGCGATCAGCATTGGTGGGAGCATTAGTGGTCGCTGCTTTGGCGATGGAACCCTGCGCCAAATCGAAGATTGTACGCGATAGAGTGCGAAAAATCAGGCAGACGACATTGGCTTGGATTGCGAGCCTGAAGCCGGATGGATACCACCGTTACCGGCTCAAAAAAAATGGACCACTTAATGATGCGATCCTGGGAGAGCCTGGTAACGCGTGACAGCGTTACCGTGTTGGAAGCAGCGGCGGGCAGTGCGGCCTGCATTGTCGTGCCAACCATCTTGCGCCTGATGATGGTGCCAGCATTGGGCACGGCATTGCCGTTTTCCACCTATTTTCCCGCGGCATTGCTGGCGACCCTTTTGTGGGGAGCGCGGTGGGGGACCGCTGTTTTGGTCACGTCGGGATTGGTCGCGGGTTATCTTTTTACAAAGGCGAACACGGGTGTGCCGCTTGGCAGCTTTGGCGGCGTCGCCCTTATCCTGTTTCTATGCGCAGGCGCCCTTGTTGTCGCAACGGGCCTGGGGCTGCGCCAGGCGTTGCTCAGGGTAAACGCCGCACGCGAGGCCGAACTGCTGCGCAAGTCGGAAATGCAGAACCGGTTGAAAAACACGATTTCTATTGTCCAGTCATTCGCGCTTTTCTTGTCGCGCAAGGCAACCGACCCAACCGATTTTTATCGCCTGCTGGAAACGCGGTTGCAGGCGCTGGCGCAGGCCAGCGACGTGCTGTTTGCAGACCATTTCGAAACGTGCGCCCTGCCCGGCGCGGCGGAGGCAGCATTGGCGGCTTTCAGCCAAGACGGCCAGATCAGCATGTCGGGCTCGCCGGCAACGCTCGACCCGGCCAGTTGCGAACCGCTGATGTTGGCGCTGCACGAATTGGCAACAAACGCCCATAAATATGGTGCGCTGTCGGTGCCACAGGGCCGCGTTTCGCTAACGTGGAAAGTGTTACCCTCCACGGCGACAAAATGTGTGCTGCAATGGGTGGAAAAAGGCGGGCCAATGGTTCATCCGCCGGCGCGTTCAGGCCTGGGCAGCCGATTGCTCAGGCGTCAGCGCGGGCTGGATGATGTCGCAATCACCTACGACCCAAACGGCTTGATTTGCGAGCTGACGGTGCCCCTGGCGAGCGGTTGACGGATTTCCTCCACGGGAGTTTGTAACCCACTAGGTGGACCAAGGTGCCCAAGCCACGACCCATATCGCCAGTTATCCGCTAGCAGAAGTCCTGCCCCCTCGCGCACGCGCGCACGCGTGACATATGCGGTCGACCCGTCTAGACCGGTCACTGAACTGAAACACCATCCGAAAGCACCCAAAAATTGACCGACGAGACGCTGCTCGCCGACCCATCTGACGTTACACCGATCTCCATCGTTGATGAGATGCGGTCGAGCTATCTCGACTATGCGATGAGCGTGATTGTATCGCGCGCGCTGCCCGATGTGCGCGACGGATTGAAGCCCGTTCACCGTCGCATCCTCTACGCGAGCCAGGAGGGCGGATTCGTCCCTGGCAAGCCGTACCGCAAATGCGCCAAGATCGTCGGCGATGTCATGGGCAATTATCACCCCCATGGCGATAGCTCGATCTATATGGCGCTGGCGCGGCTGGCCCAGGATTGGGCGATGCGGGTGATGCTGATGGACGGTCAGGGCAATTTCGGGTCGATGGATCCCGATATGCCCGCATCGATGCGCTATACAGAGGCGCGGCTGACCAAGGCGGCGATGATGCTGCTGAGCGATATCGACAAGGATACCGTCGATTTTGCGCCGAACTATGACGGATCGCGCGAAGAGCCGACCGTGCTCCCCGCCCGCTTCCCCAACATCCTCGTCAACGGCGCGGGCGGCATCGCTGTCGGCATGGCGACCAACATCCCGCCGCATAATCTGGGCGAAGTGGTGGATGCTTGCCTGGCGATGATCGACCGGGCGGTTGATGGCGGCGATCCGCTGACCATCGAGGAATTGATGGAGATCGTCCCCGGCCCCGATTTCCCCACCGGCGCAATCATTCTGGGCCGTGCGGGTTGCCGGGGTGCCTATGCCGAGGGGCGTGGCTCCATCATCGTGCGGTCGCGATACAAGATTGAGGAGGGGCGCGGCGACAAGCGTTCCATCGTGCTCACTGAAATCCCGTACCAGACCGGCAAGAACGGTCTGGTCGAAAAAATCGCCGAAGCCGCCAAGGAAAAGCGCGTCGAGGGCATCAGCGACATCCGCGACGAATCAAACCGGCTCGGCGTGCGGATCGTCATCGATCTGAAGCGCGATGCGACCCCCGAAGTCGTGCTCAACCAGCTGTGGCGGCACACCCCCGCGCAATCGAGCTTCCCCGCGAACATGCTGGCGATCCGCGGCGGGCGCCCCGAAACGCTGAACCTGCGCGACATCATCGAGGCATTCGTCAAGTTCCGCGAGGAAGTGATCACCCGCCGATCAAAGTTCGAGCTGCTGAAGGCGCGCGAGCGGGCGCATATCTTGCTCGGGCTGGTGATTGCCGTCACCAATATGGACGAAGTCGTGCGGATCATCCGGGGATCCGCCAACCCCGCCATCGCCCGTGCCGCGCTGTCCGCCCGCGAATGGCCAGTGTCGGAAATCCTGCCCTATATCCGGCTGGTCGAGGCGGTTGAGGCGGAGATTGAGGGCGACACCTACAAACTGTCCGACATTCAGGTTCGCGCGATCCTGGACCTGCGGCTCCACCGGCTGACCGCGCTGGGTCGCGATGAAATTGGCGATGAGCTGAAGACGCTGGCCGAATCGATCAGCGAACTGCTGGCGATCCTGGGCGACCGGGTAAAGCTGTACGCAGTGATGCGCGACGAGCTGGTTGAAGTGCGCGAGATGTTCGCCACCCCGCGCCGCACTGAAATCGCCGCTGCGGCAGACGGGATCGATGACGAAGACCTGATCGAGCGCGAGGAGATGGTCGTCACCGTCACCATGCAGGGCTATATCAAGCGCACCACGCTCGACACTTTCCGCGCGCAAAAGCGTGGCGGCAAGGGGCGCGCGGGCATGGCGACCAAGGACGAGGATATCGTCACCGAGCTGTTCGTCACCAGCACGCACACGCCAGTGCTATTCTTTTCCACCCACGGCAAAGTGTACCGCATGAAGGTGTGGAAACTGCCCGAGGGTGGCCCCGCCACGCGCGGGCGGCCGATGATCAACCTGTTGCCGCTGGCGGATGGTGAGAAAATCTCCACCGTGCTGCCATTGCCAGAGGATGAGGCGGAATGGGGCGCGCTGCACGTGATGTTCGCCACCGCCAAGGGCAGCGTGCGTCGCAATTCGATGGATGCCTTCACCAACGTGCCGTCAAACGGCAAGATCGCGATGAAGTTTCAAGGTGAGGATAGTGATGATCGACTGATCGGCGTCGCGCTGCTGAGCGAGCATGATGATGTGCTGTTGGCGACGCGGCAGGGCAAGGCGATCCGCTTTGCCGGCGATGATGTGCGCGAATTCCAGAGCCGCAATTCCACCGGCGTGCGCGGCGTGGCGCTGAAGACGGACGACGAGGTAATGTCGCTGTCGATCCTCCACCGCGTTGGTGCCAGCCCGGAAGAGCGCGAGGACTATCTGCGCTTCGCCCCGTGGAAGCCCGATCGCGAAGGCGAGCCGACGATGGACGCGGACCGCTTTGCCAATTTGGTGGAGCGCGAGCAATTCGTCCTTACGGTGTGCGCCAATGGCTATGGCAAGCTGTCATCCGCCTATGAATATCGCCGCACCGGGCGCGGTGGCCAGGGCATCACCAATATCGACAATATCGTCCGCAACGGCCCCGTCGTCGCCAGCTTTCCGGCGGCAAAGGGCGATCAGCTGATGCTCGTCACCGATCAGGCCAAGCTGATCCGCATGCCACTCGCCACGATGCGGGTGATCGGGCGCAACTCAGCGGGTGTGAAACTGTTCGATGTCGGCAAGAACGAGCTGGTCGTCAGCGCGGCAAAGATCACCGATAGCGACGAAGAGGATGGCAGCGCGGATGAGCTGGCCGCCACCCCAGGCGCCCCGGAAACATCGGGCGACGAATGAGGACACCCTTCGCATATAAGGTGCTCACGTCCGACCAGATGACGGTGCTGGAGCATCACGGCATGTTCACCGGCGCGCCAATCGATCTGGCCGACGGGTATATCCACCTTTCAACCCACGCCCAGTTGACTGAAACGGTGGACAAGCATTTCGCGGGGCAGACCGGGCTGTGGGTCGCCGCGATTGATCTGGATGTGCTGGGTACAGCGGTGAAGTGGGAGGAATCGCGCGGCGGGCAGTTGTTTCCGCATATCTATGGCGACCTGCCGCTGTCTGCCGTGCTCGCTTATGGCGAGCTGGCGCGCGACGATGCCGGGACGGTGATGCTGCCCGTTGCAGGATAACGCCCAGAAATACTAACAGGCAGATTGACCACGATAAAAAATCGCGCGCCTGCCCTGCCCGCCCTTTGCCCATATTCCCAAACGCGCGCAAAGCCATCATAGCGATAGAGCGCGCGCGGAACGCCGCGACCGAATCGAACCAGCCCCAACCCCACGAGCTTTTGCAGCATGGATATAGACAGACTCCTTCGCGCCGAAATCGACGAAGCGATTGCGCGCAGGCGAGCGGCGGGCGAGGCGCTGGATGCCGACAGGCTGGCCACAGAGATTACCGAGCGCTGGGAAGAGCCAAAGGGGCGCGGGTCTGGGAACTGGCTGTACCAGACACGCGATGCGCTGCGCAAAGCGATCCAGGCGGTTATCGACGCGCAGGTTTAGCTCTGATCCCCGTTAAGTCGCCCCCCCCCGTTCGGGCTGAGCGAAGTCGAAGCCCAAGCCCAAACCCAAGCGCTGCGCTTGCCCCCTTCGACTGCCCGCAAGGGCGGGCGCTCAGGACAGGCTTCGACTTCGCTCAGGGCGAACGGGTCAACCTAATGTCATCGAGCTCTAACGATCGACCAAAACCGCATTGCTCATCAGCACGATTGATCCGCGTGCGTCGCGGACCACGGCGCGGACCAGCGAAGTGCCCGCAACCAGCCCCGTCAGCGGCACTTGCACATCCGGGCCCGGCACCAGCGCGACCCGCGCGAGCAGCTTTTCGTTCACGAGCAGATCGAGCGTCGCGCCCGCCACCGCTGTTGCGCTAACATAAGCGGTCGCCGCTTCACCAGCCGCCACGCGGAGTCGCCCGCCCATCGGGGCTTGCGACGTGCCTGCTTCAACCCGCAGATCAAGCAAAGCGGCGGGATCCCCTGCCAGATCGATGAACACACGCCCTTGCCGGATGCCCTTCAGGATCGCCGCCTGGGTCAATGCTTCGGCATAAACCACCGTGGTGGGACGGCCAATCGTCCCCGGCGCATTTTCTGTTCGTCCGGCATCGTGATTGTCGCTGCCGCCAATCGCGGTGATCGACTGCGGTGCGGCAATCGCTCGCAGCCACAGCCCGAGCCCCGACAGCGGCCCCTCTACCCCGCCGGGAAGCGCCATCGCGCCGCCGTTGATCACCTCAATCGCATCCGCACGGCCCATATCCGCGTTGGGCATTGCCCAGCCGCAGCCCATGCACGCCTCCCCCGATGGCAAGCCAGGGTGATTGATCGACACCAGCCCACCCAGCGCATGCACCCGGTCAGCGATTGCGTTGAAAGTCACCGGGCCATCTGGCGTGACGCGGTAATCGATCGGTTCGCCGGTTCCAAAGATGTTGAAATGGCCAAAAAACGTCGTGATCTCTCGCCCTGGAATGATGAGCAGTCGATCAAAATAGGGCTGGGCTTCAGCAATGCTCGCCAGTGCGCTCGGGGTGTTGTGATCGGTCACCGCGATGAAATCGAGCCCGCGCGCAGCGGCTGTTTCCAGCGTCTTGAATACAGGGCACGGTACGCGCTTGCCGCTCTGGCTTGCGCACGCCCCGTCGCTGTGGGCGGTATGCAGGTGGAGATCACCACGATACCAGCCCGGGCCACGATCAACCACCGGTGCTGGGGTTAGCGACGCCGCCGATTTCAAAAACCACAGTCGCGCCGTCCATCTCGTCACGGCCTTTGCCCGGATATTGGGCACCGCGAGCGTCAGCCGCCAAATACCGGAATCAATCTGGCCGGGGAAATAGGACGGCGTTGCATCGCGTTCGGCGATGGATATCAGCGCCTTGTCGCCGCCGCTCGCACCGCGAAATCGCTGCGCATCCTCAACGCCCAGATCAATCACCGTCCGGTCAGCGCGGCCATCATGGTCAAACGCGATCACCAGCCGCTTCACGCCACGCGGGACGCGGAACGGCGCTGATGTATACCGATGATGGTCCGCCCCGGTCAGCTTGCCTGTCAGCACCAGATCGGGCGCCTGTGCCGGCTCCTGCGCCAACGCCGCTGTCGTTGCGAGCAGCGCCAACAAGAACAGCAGCGCTCGCACCATCCTCATCGCCGCCCGAACAGCTTTTCGATGTCGCCATGCGCCAGCTTTACCCAGGTTGGGCGACCATGGTTGCACTGGCCCGAATGCGGCGTGACTTCCATTTCGCGCAGCAGCGCGTTCATTTCGGCAACCGAAAGCACACGGCCTGCCCGCACCGATCCGTGGCAGGCCATCGTTGCGGCGACATGATCAAGGCGCTCTTTCAACGACAGCGCTTCATCATAGGCGGCAAGTTCATCGGCCAAATCGGTGACGAGACCGACGACATCACCCTGCCCCAGCATCGCCGGCATGCCCCGCACCAGCATGGCGCGCGGGCCGAACCGTTCGAGCTCCAGCCCAAATTCGCCCAATTCCTTGGCACGCGCTTCCAGCCGGTCGCACGCTGTTTCCTCCAGCTCGATCACCTCGGGCAGCAGTAGCGCCTGGGCCGCAATCGCGCCATTCGCCATGCCACGCCGCATCCGTTCAAGCACCAGCCGTTCATGCGCGGCGTGCTGGTCAACAATCACCAGCCCGTCCTCAGCCTCCGCAACGATATAGGTTTTTGCGACCTGCCCCCGCGCAACGCCTAGCGGGAAAGCAATCGATTCAGGCGGGGGCGCATAAGCAGGTTCGGCGCGACCCTGTGGCGGCGGGGCAATGAATCCGGGCCGCCGATCATAAACGGCCGACCGGGCCGGAATGTCCGCTCCCCAAATCTGCGCCTGTGCTGGCGGCCCACCTAGTGGCTCGCTCGTCCACGCCGCCAACGCCGCGTCATCGGGGCGTTGCATGCTGCGATGCCCGGCCTCGCCGAGCGCCTGTTTCAGCCCGCTGACGATCATCCCGCGCACCAGCGCTGGATCACGGAAGCGCACCTCGGTTTTGGCGGGGTGAACGTTTACGTCGACCATGTCGCTTGGCACATCCAGAAACAGCGCAACCACGGCATGCCGGTCGCGCGCCAGCACATCGGCATAGGCCCCGCGCACCGCGCCGGTTAACAGGCGATCCTTTACCGGGCGGCCATTGACGAACAGATATTGATGATCGGCAATACCGCGATTGAACGTGGGCAGCCCGGCAACCCCGCCCAGCCGAATGCCTTCGCGCTCCAGATCAACGCCAACGCTGTTCTCAATCAGTGCCCGGTCGGTCAGCGCCGCCACGCGTGCGGGCCGATTGGCGGCGGCAGCGACATTCAGCGCCTGTCGCCCATCATGGTCGACGGTGAACGCAATGTCATACCGCGCCATTGCCAGCCGCCGGATCACATCCATGCACGCGGCATATTCAGCGCGCGCGCTGCGCAGGAATTTGCGCCGCGCGGGAACGCGTTCAAACAGCCCCTCCACCCGAACCCGCGTACCGGGGGGCAAGCCCGCAGGGCCCTCGCTGACCAGGGCGCCATTATCGACGATTCTCTGCCACCCTTCAGCGCCGCGAACCCGGCTTTCCAGCGTCATCCGCGCCACGCTGGCAATTGATGGCAAGGCTTCGCCGCGAAAACCCAAGGTGGTCACCGCGTCAATCGCGTCATCCGGCATTTTTGATGTTGCATGGCGTTCCAGCGCCAGTGCCATATCGGCAGGCGCCATCCCCGATCCGTCGTCGATAACTTCAACCCGGTCGATCCCCCCACCGGCCAGGCTGATCGCGATCCGCGTGGCGCCTGCATCCAGCGCGTTTTCGACCAGTTCCTTTAGCGCACTGGCGGGCCGTTCAACCACTTCACCGGCTGCAATGCGATTGACGAGATGTTCAGGTAAGCGGCGTATTGACATAAGGGGCGCTCTAGCCCAATCGGCGGCATTCCGCGAGCCGCATCAACAACCAACCAGAGCGTGGATTTTATCCTAGCTTTGCCCGATTGCTAAAGCCAAATTGCTTCAGCCAATCTGTCGGTTTGTAATGCGAAGCGCGGGTATAGAACGCTAGCGCCGGGGCGGGTGCGGCTATTGACGGGAATGTAGATGATTTTCTCGCGGTTTTTCAATTTCATGTCTCACGATATGGCGATCGACCTTGGTACCGCCAACACGGTCGTTTATCTGCGCGGCCGCGGCATCGTGCTCAACGAGCCATCGGTTGTGGCCGTCGAAACGATCAACGGCGTCAAGCGCGTAAAAGCAGTCGGCGACGATGCCAAACTGATGATGGGCAAAACGCCTGACAGCATTCAGGCCATTCGCCCGCTTCGTGATGGTGTGATTGCCGATATCGACGTCGCAGAACAAATGATCAGCCATTTCATCCGCAAGGTTCATGGCGGGAAAAGCCGGTTCATGCGCTGGCCGCAAATCGTGATCTGCGTGCCATCGGGATCGACCAGCGTCGAACGTCGCGCGATCCGCGATGCCGCCCAAAACGCCGGTGCGAGCCAGGTTTTCCTGATCGAAGAGCCGATGGCCGCTGCAATCGGCGCAAATATGCCCGTAACCGAACCAATCGGATCGATGGTTGTCGACATCGGCGGCGGCACGACCGAAGTCGCGGTGCTGTCGCTGCGCGGGCTTGCGTACACCACGTCGGTGCGCGTAGGCGGTGACAAGATGGACGAAGCCATCGTTTCTTATGTCCGCCGAAACCACAATTTGCTGATCGGTGAAGCAACGGCGGAACGCATCAAGCAGGAAGTGGGCGTTGCCAAGGCGCCGCCTGACGGCATTGGTCAGACGATCCACATCAAGGGTCGCGATCTGGTGAACGGCGTGCCGAAGGAAATCACGATCAACCAGGGCCAGATTGCAGAGGCGCTGAGCGAACCGGTTGGGACGATTGTAGAGGGCGTGCGAATCGCGCTCGAAAACACCGCCCCCGAACTGGCGGCAGATATCGTCGATCAGGGCATTGTGCTCACCGGTGGCGGCGCGCTGCTGAAATGGATTGATGAGGTGCTTCGCGACGAAACCGGCCTGCCGGTGACGATTGCCGATGATCCGCTCACCTGCGTTGCCATTGGCACGGGACGTGCGCTGGAAGACCCCGTCTTCCGCGGCGTTCTGTTGACGGCCTAGGGATAGAGCGCGCTCATGGCGCCGCCTCGTAATCGGCGCCCGGGTTTTTCGCGGCGGGCGCAATATGGCCTGTTTCTGGGCTATGTCGTCGCTGTTGCCGGGTCGCTGGTGGCAGCGGCGCTTTTGGCGCTGTCGACATTTGATCCGTCAACCTTTGCGGCTTTACGGTTGGCGCTTGCCGAGGTGACGACACCAATATCGTCCGGCGTGGAGGCGGTTGGGCGCGGGATTGTGTCGATCCCCGGCACGATCGGCGATCATTTCACGCTGATGGAACGCAATGCTGCGCTGCGGAAGCAGATCGAAGACTCGCATGCGTTGTTGATGCGGGCGCGGGCGCTTTCCTATGACAATCGCCGCCTGAAAAAGCTGCTCGCGCTTCGCGAACAATCGACCGATCCCGTCACCACCGCCCGGTTGGTTAGTTCCACAGCATCGAGCACGCGGCGCTTTGCGACCCTGAATGCCGGGTTCCGCCAGGGCGTTGCAACCGGCCAACCGGTGCGCGGTCCCGAAGGGTTGATTGGGCGTATTCTTGAAGCGGGTCCAAACACTGCCAGAGTGATGCTGCTCAGCGACCCGGAAAGCATCGTCCCCGTCCGCCGTACCCGCGACGGCATGCCCGCCATCGCGATGGGCCGCGGCGATGGCTGGATAGAAATTCGCTCGGTATCGATCAGCAACGTCGCCTTCCTGCCCGGCGATGTGCTGATCACGTCGGGCACGGGCGGCATTTACCCGCCCAATATTCCGGTTGCCCGGGTCGTGCGCAAATCGACCGACACGGCGTTGGCACGATCATTCGCCCAGCCCGATACGCTTGATTTTGCGCTGGTGCAGCGTGCCTTTATGCGGATGGAGGTCGCGGCACCGCCGTCCGCCACGGATAAGCCAGGTACGCCCGCCGCTACGCCTACCCCTGCCCCCGTCAACAAGCCACGCAAGGTACAGGTCAGCGCACCGTGAGCGATCCAATCATTGGCGCGTTCGATGCAAAAGAGCCCGGCGATCGGAAATGGATGATCCCGGCGGCGACGGTGCTGGCGGGATCGTCGCTTACCCTGCTGCCAGTAATCTTCACTTTCCCGATTCTGCCGCCGTTCGGCCTGATCATGCTGTTCGGTTGGCGGCTCAGCCGGCCTGATTCGCTGCCGGTATGGGCACCGTTGCTGCTGGGCCTGTTCGACGATCTGATCAGTGGCCAGCCATTTGGCAGTGCAATGCTGTTGTGGACTGTCAGTTTCCTGGTTGTCGATCTGCTGGACCAGCGGCTGGTGTGGCATGATTTCTGGCAGGATTGGCTGCTGGTATCCGGCGGCATTGCGACCTGCCTGATTTTGGGGAGGCTGGTTGCGTCCCCGATCGGGGCGCATGTCGATACAGTGTTGTTGCTTCAGACGATTGTCTCAATCATGTTATATCCAGTTGTCATCAGGCTGATCGCCTGGCTTGACCGCAAACGGACCCCTGCATGAACCGACCGACCCGCATCGTTACCGAAGCGAACCAGTCCTACAGCTTTTCACGTCGCGCGGTGGCGCTGGGCGGGTTGCAGGCGGGTGTTGGCGCGCTGCTGGCGGTTCGGATGGGCTGGTTGTCGATTGCCGAGAACGAACATTACCAGATGATGGCCGAAAGCAACCGCGTCAACATGACGCTGATGCCGCCGCGCCGGGGCTGGATTGTTGATCGCCACGGCGTGCCCATCGCCAATAATCGCACCGATTTCCGCGTCGACATCATCCCTGATCGGCTGCAGGACAAGGACCGCGTGCTTGCCCTGCTGCAAGAGATTTTGGGGCTGAAGCCTGAAGATATCGAACGCATCAAAATCGATCTGAAGCGCGCCGCAGGATTTCAACCCGTGCAGGTCGCCGAAAATCTGGATTGGGAGCGGTTTGCGGCCATTGGCGTGCGCCTGCCCGAATTGCCCGGTGTCGCGCCGACGCGCGGCTTTTCCCGCAATTATCCCGGCGGCGCGGCGGTTGCGCATTTGACCGGCTATGTCGGCGCTGCCTCTGCCGAGCAATATCGCAAGGTGCGCGATCCATTGTTGGTGACGCCGGGGTTCAAACTCGGCAAAGATGGCCTTGAAAAATCACTGGAATCCGAACTACGCGGCGTACCCGGCGCAAAGCGGATCGAGGTAACGGCGCGCGGCAAGCTGGTGCGTGAACTCGCCACCCGCCCCGATACGCCCGGTCAAACCGGTCGCCTGACGATCGACGTTGGCTTGCAGGAATATGCCGCGCGTCGGCTGGGCACCAATTCGGGCTCTGCCGTCGTGATCGATTGCAAGACGGGCGAAATGCTCGCGATGGTCTCCATGCCGGCCTATGATCCGAACAGCTTTTCCGATGGCATCAGCCATCTCGAATGGGAAATGCTGTCAAATGATGATCATGTTCCCTTGATGAACAAGGTGCTGCAGGGCCTGTATCCGCCGGGGTCTACCGTAAAGCCGATGAATGCGCTGGCCCTGCTGGCGGCCGGGGTGAATCCGGTGGAGCGGATCGGCTGTTCGGGCGCAATGCGCGTCGGCAACGGCATTTTTCACTGCCATAAACGGCAAGGCCACGGCGCGGTCGACATGAAAACCGCCGTGATGCAAAGCTGCGACATCTATTTTTACGAGATGGTCCGGCGGCTGGGCTATGACAAGATTGCACCGGTGGCGCGGCTGACCGGGCTGGGCGAGCGGTTTGAACTGCCCTTCCCGTCGCAGCGTTATGGCACAATGCCCGATCCGGCCTGGAAAATGGCCAAGTATAAAGAAGACTGGACCGTCGCCGATTCGCTGAACGCGTCGATTGGCCAGGGCTATGTGCTCGCAAACCCCCTCCAGCTGGCGGTGATGGCGTCGCGCATTGCCTCTGGCCGCCAGTTAAAGCCAACCATCCTGGCCAGCCAGGTGGAGCGCAACGCCCCCCCGCTTGGCATTGATCCCGCCCATCTCGCCCGGGTGCGCGATGCAATGTACGGCGTTGTCAACGAAGGCGGCACGGGCGGTGCCTCCCGATTGCTCGTGCCCGGCATCAGCCTGGCGGCAAAAACCGGCACGGCCCAGGTGCGCCGCATCACCGGTGCCGAACGCGCATCCGGCGTGCTGAAAAATGACCAGTTGCCGTTCAAACTGCGCGATCACGCGCTGTTTGTGTGTTTTGCGCCTGCCGATAACCCGCGTTATGCCGCCGCGATTGTGCTGGAACATAACGGCCACACCGTCCGCAACCTGGATACGCCGCTGATCGGGCGCGACATCATGACCTATTTGTTCGATCGCGACCGGGCCATGGCATCGCTGGCGGAGGTGGAGCCGACATGGGGCGGCGACATTAGAACCCGAATGGCCGCCACGGCGGAGGAATATCGCCTGGCATCCACCGGTAAAGCACCCGCCGCCGCCGCCGCCGCCGCTGCAACCGAATTGAACGCCAGCGCTCCTACCGAGGCAGCCGCCGTTGCCGCCGCGACAGCCGCAAGCAGCAAAACCGCTGCTATTGTTGGCAACACCAGCGGCGGCGGCGTAGCCGCTGAAGGATCGACGGAGTCGCCCGACCAATGAGCACGCGATATGAATTCGTCCCCGAACCGCTAGCGCAGCTTCCATGGAAGGTCATTTTGCTGGTGCTGGCGATTGGTGGGTTCGGGCTGATCATCCTGTTTTCGGCTGCCGGCGGATCGCTGCGACCCTGGGCGCTGCCGCAGGGTATTCGCCTGTTTGGCCTGCTTGCCTTGGCGGTGCTACTATCGCGCGTTCGGGAAAATGTATGGGGGTCCATTGCCCTGCCTGCTTACGGCGTGCTCGTTGTTCTGTTGCTGCTGGTCGAGCTGGTCGGCGCGGTGCGCGGCGGCGGGCAGCGCTGGCTCGATACCGGCATCGGCATCCGCATCCAGCCATCCGAACTGATGAAACCGTGCATCGTGCTTGCCGTGGCCAAGTTTTATGATCTGCTGCCCCCCAATGAAACCCGGCGTTTCGGCGCAATCTGGCCCGCCGCCGCGCTGATCGGCGTCCCGGCGCTGCTAGTGATGAAGCAGCCTGATCTGGGCACCGCGTTGATGATTGTCGGCGGCGGCGTGACGGTAATGTTTCTGGCGGGGGTGCCGCTGCGGCTGTTCATCGGCGGCGCGTTGGCACTGGCCGCTGCAATCCCCCTTGCGGTAAATTTTCTGCTCCATGATTATCAGCGCAATCGTATTCTGGTGTTCCTCAGCCCTGAAAGCGATCCGCTTGGCACGGGCTATCACATCAGCCAGTCTAAAATCGCGATCGGATCGGGGGGGATTTTTGGCAAGGGGTTCATGAACGGCACCCAAAGCCATCTCGATTACCTGCCCGAGGGGCATACCGATTTCATCTTTGCCACCATGGCCGAAGAATGGGGCCTGATCGGCGGCTTGTTGCTAATCGCTGCCTTTTTCCTGCTGATCAACTGGGGCCTCAGGGTGGCAATGCGCGCCCAGACGCGGTTCGCCCGGCTGACGGCGGCGGGATTGGCAACGACAATCTTCATTTACGTCGCGATTAACCTGCTGATGGTGATGGGCCTGGCCCCGGTCGTCGGCATCCCGCTGCCGCTGGTCAGCAATGGCGGATCGGCACAGATGACGACGATGATTTGTCTGGGCATCCTGATGTCGATTGATCGTCAGAACCGCCAGGTCGTCCGCTGGTAACCAGCCAGTGATAAACGGGTTTGCATTCGGCGAAAGCCGGTGCTAACCGCCCCCTTCCGATCGCAAGCGCGCCCACCAAGGCGCCCACTACTTGCCCGGCATGGACGCATAGCTCAGTTGGTAGAGCAGCTGACTCTTAATCAGCGGGTCCTTGGTTCGAGCCCAAGTGCGTCCACCATATATATCTTGTTATATAAGTTACTTGCGTCAGTCCCTGCGACCAGTTTTAGCCCCAAAATCAGCTAGTCTGCGAATGGGTGCAAATGCACTTCACCGATCCTACCGCAATGGCTGGACGCCCAACGATATCAAAACGATGCGGGCACAAAAACTCCCTGTCCGCTACCACGCGTTTGAACTGGCCTGGGCCGACATCGACATCGACATCGAACATCGGCTTACCAAGCCGCGTCACCCGGGAACCAACAGCCAGGTCGAACAGATGAATCGGACGATCAAGGAATCGACCGTCAAGCGCTGTCATTACGAGACGCACCACCAGCTCGGGCAACACCTCGGCGACCTCGTCGTCGCCGACAATCTCGCCCTTCGCCTCAAATCACTGCCCGGCCTCACACCCTATGAAGCCATCTCCAAAGCATGGACACACGATCCAGAACGATTCATTTAAACCCGCACCAGCAATCACCGGGGCCAACCTGTTCGGCACGATGCTCAGTGACCGACGCTTTTGTCCGTTCGCGCGGCATCGCCATCGGTGCCCGCGTGGACAATCGGTCCAACGCGGATCACTTTCGCTTGCGCCGGGATGACGGTCAGCGAAAATCTGAGTGCTGGATCGAAGCGATGCTGTTGGCTAGCTAATCGGAATGGAACTCGTTCAGCTCGACGTGGCAATCAGGATCGGTGCGATATCGACGATCCTCATGGTGGCGTGGCTCTTGTTGTGCGCCCCGCAACGCGCAAACTTGCCCGCCGTCCTGTTCGCCCCCTTGGCGACCTGCCTGTCCAGCTTCGTGGTGGGCAACACCGCGGTATCGTCACTGCACCCCGCCGGAATTGTTGGCGACATTGCGCAGATATTGAGCGGCTATACCGTCGTTTTTCTGTGGTGGTTCTGCCTTTCGTGCTTCGATAGCCGCTTCAAGCTTCGGGGCGGCGTATTGGCCGTTGGCTTAGCCTGGATTGTTGTCGCTGGGATGGACCGCGGGCTGTTCGGCAAGACGAGCGCGGATCTGCGATGGTCGCGGTTGCTTGTGATCATGGGATTTGGAATCGTTGCTCATTTGATGTGGCGGCTGATCGCGGAGCGCTCGGGTGATTTGATCCTCCAGCGTCACGAAGCGCGCATCATGGTCGCCGTTCTGCTCGGCGGCATGTTGATCATCGATTTGTCAGCCGATGCGATATTCGGCTTTGCGTGGAGACCTGCTCCGTTCGCAATGGCACAGAATGTGATGATCCTCGTCTTTGGCTTGTGGTTTGCGCGAAAGACGCTGGTTTCGCGCCCTGAGATATTATCGTGGAGCGTGGCTGTCAGCGACACGCCGGTGATCGAGACGCGACCGAACCTTGGCGATGAGCGCCAGGATGAGCTTCGCCGCCGCCTGATCGCGTTGATGGAGAAGGAGCGGCTATTCCTCGATTCTGAGCTGACGTTTGCGGCATTTGTCGAGCGGATGGGCGCGCCCGATCGCGCGGTGCGCGCGTTGGTCAATCACGAGCTAGGGTATGACCATTTCCGTACCTTCCTGAACCATTACCGCATGGCAGAAGCGCGAAGGTTGCTGGGCGATTCCGCCAGCGCCAACGTGAAGCTCATCGCCATCGCGCTGGATAGTGGTTTTGCATCGCTCGCCAGTTTCAATCGCGTGTTTCGGGCGGTCGAAGGATGCAGCCCCAGTCAGTACCGAGCCGCTGCCCTGAACCGCGATGCTTATGCTAAAGGTTCGGCACCAAAATCAGCTTTTGACGAGCGAAAAGCCGTGTTCTGATAAGCCGCTTGCGCTCCCTTGCGATACGCGACGAGCACAACATGGCGGAGCGACAGTGTGAATGGTTTGATCGGCTTGGCAGGGACGCTCGCAATCCTGTTGCTATTGGGCATGATAATCGGACTAGCCCAGCGTCGGCAGTTCGCGCTCCGTTGGTTCGTGGTGGCTGTGCTGCTCGTGGCGATCAACGATGCGTTGTTAACCCGCGCATACCGCCTTTTGCCCGATCTGATCAGCGGGGAGTGGAATTGGCAGGGGAAGCTTCTTGCGCTCAGCGCGACCCTGGCTATCGCGGCCCTGCCAGCATTTGGCTGGCGCCGCTGCGGCCTAACGCTGGCACAGGAGCCGGGGAGCCTGAAGTCCGCCATACCCGTGGCTGTGCTCTATTGTGCCTTTTTCGCTGCGCTCGCAGTCGCGTTTCCCGGTGGCACGACGACCATGGAGGAGGCAGCGTTCCAGCTCACCATGCCGGGGTTCGAGGAAGAATCGTTTTACCGGGGCCTCTTGCTGCTTGCCCTTGATCAGGCGTTCACCGCCCGGAAACGGTTTCTCGGCGTCGATTGGGGTTGGGGTGCGGTATTGTCGTGCCTTTTGTTCGGCTTGGCGCACGCATTTGGCTTTTCCGCGGGCAGCTTTTCCTTCGACGCGACAACGATGGCGCTGACGACCCTTCCGTCATTCATCGCCGTTTGGCTAAGGCTTCGAACGGGGAGCTTGCTGATCCCAATCTTGCTGCATAATTTTGGCAATTCTTTTTCCCTCCTCGTCTGATGCGTTAAATCACCTTGCTCAGGTGCTGGGTCATGCAAAGCCAAGCGGTTGGTGGCACTGTTCCGGTCCGTGATCGCGTAGCGGAGCCTTCGCTCCTCCGATGACGCTGGGGCCATGTCTCTACGGACTGAACATTCGCCTTCCCAATACCCGAAACGCCGTTGCCATCGCGCCTCTTGACGCTTCATTCGATATATGTAGACTTATGCGATGAAACGGACCCGACGCCCTTCCGATCAAACCATCGCAGTACTGCGGGCGCTGCTGTCTCAGCCCGCGAACTGGCGATACGGCTATGATTTGAGCAAGGAAATCGGGTTAAAATCGGGCACGCTTTATCCGGTGCTGATGCGGTTGACGGACGAGGGGTTGCTTGACTCCGAATGGCATCCTTCTGCACGGCAAGGAGCACCTGCGCGGCACGCTTATCGGCTCAATCAATTGGGTCTGGCGTATGCGCAGGACGTCGCGCTTGGCAGCCCGGCAGCCGGCAACGCTTTGGCACCCACATGATCCGACGTCGGCTCGCCCTTTTGCTATGCGGTATTGCCCATCACACCCTGCCGACGACGCGGCGGCAATGGGGACAGGCGATGCTCGCCGACCTGGAATGCGTGGGCGATGATGATGCCTTCGCTTTTGCTGGAGGATGCCTGATTGCCGCTGTCAAAGAACGGTTTTGCGATTTTGATACCCGCTTTGCTGCGGGACTTTGGGCGGTCGCGGTCGTCAGTGGTCTGTTCGGCGTGATCCATTTACTTTGTGCTGCTCATGGCGTGCGGGTGCTGCTCGGCGCACCTGACGGGATGCTTGAGTCACTCCGGCAAAGCGGCAATTTAAGCCGGTCCGTCGTCAGCCGCTTTGAAAGCGCTCGACCGTTCGTCATCGCCTGCTTTGTCGCACTGGGGCTGCTGCAGGTAATCGCCGGCTGGTTCCTCGTTCGCGTCCGGTTCTGGGAATTCCTTTTTGCGTGGTGCGTCGCGGTGATCATCGCTGTTGCTGCCGTTGCGGTTCAACTGTCGGTTATCTGGACTGGCGATGGCGTACCTTCAGAGTTTTACGCGATTCTGGTGCAGGCAGCCGCAATCCCGGCGCTGCTTCTCTGGTCTGATGGCCGCCATCGGCGTTTGGAGACGGTATGATGAAATTCGACACGACCCCACCCCTGTTCGTTTTTGTGCCGTTCGTTGCGGCGCTGTTCGGCATCACTGGTTCGAGCGAAGCCCGATCTCCCATGTCAAAGGCACAAACTGTCATTGAAGCGGCCAAGCGCGCAACCGGCGGCAAAAACTGGGACACCGCGGCTGGTTGCCATGAGGAAGGCTCGCGCGCTGGCGGCATCACTTATACGATACGCTTCAGCCTGGAAAAATACGGCATGCGCCTGGATAGCCAGCGCGGCGGAAATGTGCGGAGCATGGGCTATGACGGGAAGGTGATGTGGCAGTCGATGGGCGACAAGGCCGATATTCGCGCCGACCCAGAGTCGCTCAAAGAAGCCAAGCTCACCAATTATCTGAGCATAAACGGCTTTTTCTTTCCCAATCGCTTTCCCGCGACTTTCAAGTATCTGCGCGAGGAAGCAGCGGCAGGTAGAAAGTTTGACGTTCTCGAGATTACAGCTGAGGGGACACGTCCGCTTGAAATCTGGTTTGATCGCCGCACGCACCTTATCGATAAGGTTATCGACACGCAGGCCACGCCACCCGTCACCGTCGTGGCAAGCACCCACCGACGTTTCGGCAGCCTTTTGATTACCGATAAGCTGATTGTTACCGGGGCGGACGGAAACGTGGTCGACACCGGCACGGTTACGTCGTTTCGCTGTGGGCAGATTGACAGCAGCGCGTTCGCTCCACCGCACGCACGGTGAGAAAGCCCGGCGTTGCTTGGCATTAAGGGTTGAACCGCACCAAGCATGTCGCAGGCTCCAACGCCTGAGAAGTTGGAGCCGATGTAAGCAAGACCACCAACCAGTTGGCCCGAGGTCCGCACGCGCGCGGCGCGGATGGTTTTCGATCATGAGCGGGATCGCCCGTCCAGGTGGGCATGGGTGTTGTTGATCGCGGAAAATCCCGGGCGCGTCGATGCAACTCCGTCCCGCAAGGCAAGGCCCCTGCTCTGGACGGCATTGAAATCGCCACGCGCAGCTTGCTCCAATTCATTCCCGCCCGGCATGGAAGTTATCACCACAGGCCGTCTGCCGAACAATCATGGATCGGCGCATTTGTCTCTCACGGCATCCCCGCCGCTTGAAACAAAGGATGTTCTTTATGACCGCCATCACCGTTCCGACCCGCGACACCGTCAGCCCCGCCAACCAGGCCATGTTTGATGCGCTGCAGGGTCAGCTGGGCTTTGTCCCCAATCTTTATGCCACCTTTGCCTATTCGGAAAACGCGCTCGGCACCTATCTGGCGCTGCAATCGGCCAAGTCTTCGCTGAACGCCAAGGCGCGCGAAGTCGTCAATCTGGTCGTCAGCCAGGTCAATGAATGCGAATATTGCCTCGCTGCGCACACGGCGCTGGGCAAGATGAACGGCTTTACCGATGGCCAGATCATCGACATCCGCACCGGCACCGCACCATTTGATGCCAAGCTTGATGCCCTTGCCAAGCTGACCCGCTCGATCACCGTCAATCGCGGCCATGCCGATCAGGCGCTGGTCGACGCATTCTTCGCCGCCGGCTGGACCAAGGAAAACCTGATCGATGCCATCGTAACAATCGGTGACAAGACCGTGAGCAACTATCTGCACGCAACAACGCGCGTGCCTGTGGACTTCCCCGCAGCACCTGCCCTGAACGTGAAGCTCGCGGCTTAACCAACCCCCTCCCCCCGGCCCGGCGCGCTGCCCCCCCCTTTCGCGCGCCGGGCCATATCCTGGAGCCCCGCCATGACCAACGATCCCCTGTTCCAGCCGATCCGGTACGGCGCGATTGAAGCCCCCAACCGCATCGTCATGGCCCCGCTCACCCGCACCCGCGCCAATGCAGAGGATGCGCCGCACGAATTGCAGCAAACCTACTATGTCCAGCGCGCCACCGCCGGGCTGATCGTTTCCGAAGCAACGCACATCTCGCCCCAGGGCAAGGGCTATGCCGGCGCGCCCGGCATCCACAGCCAGGCCCAGATCGATGGCTGGCGCGGCGTGACCAACGCGGTGCATGCTGCAGGCGGGCGGATGATGTTGCAGCTGTGGCACGTCGGGCGGCTATCCCACCCCTCGCTCCAGCCCAACGGCCAACTGCCCGTCGCGCCCAGCGCCGTGGGGCTGGAGGGGCACGCCTTTACCTATAATGGTCCACAGGATTTCGTCGTGCCGCGCGCGCTGGATATCAGCGAAATCCCCGGCATTGTGGAGGATTACCGCCGCGCCGCGATCAACGCCAAGGCGGCGGGTTTTGACGGGGTGGAGGTGCACAGCGCCAACGCCTATCTGCTCGATCAATTCCTGCGTGATGGCACCAACCACCGCACCGATGCCTATGGCGGCAGCTTTGAAAACCGCGCCCGGCTGACGCTGGAAGTCACCGATGCCGTCATCGGCGTGTGGGGTGCAGAGCGTGTCGGCATCCGCCTGTCGCCCTCCCTCACGATTCAAGGGATGAGCGACAGCAACCCCGCCCCCCTGTTCGGTTATCTGGCCGAACAGCTCGGCAAGCGCGGCATGGCCTATCTCCACTGTGTCGAGCCCAGCAACCCGCGCGGCGACCCGTTCGATCGAATTGTCGACCCGCAGATTGTGCGCAAGGCATTTGGCGGCAACTACATCGCCAACGGCAGCTACACCGGCGACCGCGCCCGCGCCGCGCTGACCGCGGGCGACATAGACGCCGCCTCCTTCGGCCGCCTGTTCATCGCCAACCCCGATCTGCCAAGGCGTTTGGCAGAGGATTTGCCGATGAACCCGCTCAATGCGGAGCGGATTTATTCGGGCGGTGGCGATGGGTATACGGATTATCCGTTTGTGAGGAAGTGAGTTGCCGAAGGACGAACTACGATTCCCTTTGAATGCGTTCGGCAGTAACTTTCTCAAGATAAGGCTGAATCAATTCTACCATGCGATCAACCATGTCCGGACCATTCCGCTTAGGAGGCGGGCCTTCAGTATAAAGCGCATGCGGTATGATGCCCGAATGTGTTAGTTCGCCGGCTCCGAGAAGTACAAGTTCGACAATGAAAGGGTCAGGCGGACCGCCGCTTAGCCCCGGTCCGGCCTTGGCCGCAAAGCCAGCCAGCACATCGCACAGTTGGACTGCAAACGAATCTTGAGATCGAACAGCAGTGGTCGACTTTATGCGCAACGGAAGTTCAACCATACTGCCGTTAGCAACTTCTATTGGCGGTACGTCGATATCGCGCATCATGGTCATCCACAAATCACGCTGATGTAAAAACGCGCTTGATTCATCGTGGACAAAGTCGAAGTCCTCGGGACGCTTCTGCCGCCACCACCCCACAGTTGAAAAAATCGAAGTCACCTGAATCTCGCTCGAACCAGTAAAATCTTCAAGCCGAGGATAGGTGACAAGAAAATCATCAAGCCCACGCCTTGCCAGCGTGAAAATGGTCGATATTGGCGGTAGGGAGTCGTTGATCGTTCTATCAAGATGGTCGCGGAGTGCGGCCATTGTATTCGAGTTTGGTTTACGTGCGAACGTGTCCCACAGCTGTACGGTGTCATCGTAAAGACTAGCTGAACCATGCCGAAGCAAATCACGATGTATCGTATTCATATACCTGAGGCCCCAGCCGCCTGCATAAAAGTCATAACCACGTTTATAAGCAGCAGGCTCAATCAAATAATCGAACATCTTGGTCATCAGGCAAAAACGCTTGTCGATGATCCAAACAAAAATTTTATCCGCAAACGTGGGAGTTTCGGCTGCAAACGCCCGCAATCCCGCACGGTGTGTTGGTTTTTTCCAAATGTTGGTAAACTTGAATTCTGCGCCTTGATAGCGGGGGAAGCAGCGACGTAAGATCTCTTCGGCTTCCGCATTCCCAATGATGCTCGACGCAATCACGAAATAAGGTTGTTCGGGATTGTATAGGTCATCGCCAGTAAAGCCTGACTCATCAATATAGATCGTTGTCATGTAACAATATATAGTGATGAGTAGGTAGAATACCAGTCCAGATCGACTGGTACGAAATCAGTAAGGCTTAAAAGCCCCCCCTCACCCCCGCATCGCGCCCAGCATAAATTCCGCAAAGCTTCTCGCCTTGGTGCTTGCCAGCCGCCCGGTGGGGAACAGTGCCCATAAGTCGAGCGGGGGGAGTGCCCAGTTTTCCAGCACGCGCACCACCGCGCCGCTTGCCAGTTCGGGCGTAAACATCCAGTCCGATGCCACGGTCAGGCCGATATCGGCGAGCACGGCGGCGCGCACGCCTTCGGCGGCGCTCACCCGCAGCCTGCCGCCCACCGCCACCGATGCCTCCCCGCCTGCCGCGCCCTGAAACGTCCATACCGGCGTGTCGTAATGGGTATAGACCACCGCCTCATGCCCGGCGAGTTCCGCTGGCGTTTGCGGCGTGCCTGCCCGCGCCAGATAGGCCGGCGTTGCCAGCACTGATCGCCTGCCCGTCGCCAGCTTTCGTGCGGTCGCGGTGGAATCGGGCAGCGCGCCCATGCGCAGCGACACATCAATGCCCTCGCGCACCATATCGATCACCCGGTCATCCAGAATCACCTCCAGGTTCAACTCAGGGTGTTCGGCCAGAAACGCGGGCAGTTTTGGCACCACGTGCAGCCGGGCAAATGTGGTCGCAGCCGATATCCTGAGCTGCCCGGTCAGCCCCTTGCCAGCACCGCGTGCGGCCAGATCAGCCTCATCGGCCTCCACCAGTGATCGGCAGGCATGGTCGTAAAAACGCTGCCCCGCCTCGGTGGGGGAAAGGCCACGCGTGGTGCGCGTTAACAAGCGCACGCCCAGCCGCTCCTCCAGCTGCGCCACGATTTTTGACACCGCAGGCTGGCCGACATTCATCTGGCGCGCGGCGGCGGAGAAGGAGCCGGTATCCACAACGCGGATGAAAGTGGTCATCGCCTGGAATCGGTCCATCGTCATTCCCCCCTGGAATGGATGATATTGCCACAGCCGGTCTGCCTCGTCTTGTCAGAAACAGGCATTCCCCTTTCATCAAGCCAGCGGATTGTTCGCTGGTTGGCACCAAGGGGCAAGACGATGCTGCGACAGGTTTTCAACGATGCACTGATGACGCTGCAAATTACCGGCAGCGTTTCAGCAGCCGTGTTCGCCGCTGCCGCGCCAATTGCCCTGCGCGCTTTTCGCCGCTGAACGGAGTAGAGATGATGATCGAAGTTTATGCATTCGCCACGCCCAACAGCGTCAAGGTTCCTATCGCGCTGGAAGAGCTCGGGCTCGATTACACGCTGCACGGCATCAACGTGCGCAAGGGCGAGCAAAAAGCGGCTGATTTCATCGCGCTGAACCCCAACGCAAAAGTGCCGGTGCTGATCGATGGCCCATTGGTGCTGACCGAATCCGCGGCGATCCTGGTGTATCTGGCGGAGAAAACCGGCAAGCTGCTGCCCGCATCGGGCGCGCCCCGCGCCCGCGTGTTCGAACAATTATTCTTCCACGCATCCGGCCTTAGCCCCGCCTTTGGCCAGGCAGGTTTTTTCAAGAAACAGGCCGCCGAACCACAACCCATCGCCATCGCCCGGTTTGAAGCGGAAGCAGCCCGGACCGCTGGGGTGCTGGACGCTGTGCTGGCCCGCCAAGCCTTTGTCGCCGGCGACGCGCTCACCATTGCCGATATCGCCCATTTCGGCTGGCTGTGGCGCCGCGCCTTTGCAGAGGTCGACATTAACGGCCTGCCCAATCTCTCGCGCTGGGTGGCCCAGATGGAGGCCCGCCCCGCCGTCAAACGCGCCATCGCCCGTATCGAAACGCTGGTCCCGCAGGCCTGATCGCCGCGCGCTTTCCCACAAGGATTTTTCCCCATGTCAAAACTCGCCAATTATCAACACAGCTTCCCCAATGCCCGCCTAACCCGCTCGCCCAGCGGCGTGCTGGAGGTTGCGCTGCACACCAATGGCGGCAAGCTGGTTTTCAGTGGCCATACGCATGAACAGTTCGTCGACTTGTTCCACCAGATTGGCGAGGACCGCGATAACCGGGTGGTGATCCTCACCGGCTCCGGCGATGCTTTCATGGACTCGATTGACCCTGACGGCTTCGATTTCTTCACGCCAATGGGCTATGACAAAATCCTGCGCGAAGGTCGCAAGGTGCTGTCGAACATGCTCGACATCGAAGTACCGGTGATCGCCGCGGTGAATGGCCCGGTGCTGCTGCATTCCGAATATATCCTGCTCGCCGATATCGTGCTGGCCACGCCCGCGACGGTGTTTCAGGATAAGCCGCATTTCGATTTCGGCATCGTCCCCGGCGACGGCGTCAGCTTGCTGTGGCCAGAAGTGATTGGCAGCGTGCGGGGTCGGTATTTCATCCTGACGCGCCAGTTGCTCGATGCCAAAACCGCCAAGGAATATGGCGCGGTGAACGAGATTGTCCCAACCGGCAATCTGCTGGCCCGCGCGCATGAAATTGCCGAACAGCTTGCCGCCCTGCCCCCGCTAACCAGCCGCTACACGCGCATCGCGCTGACCCAGAAACTGCGGCGCGTTATCGACGAGGGCGCCGGTTATGGCCTCGCCCTCGAAGGGATTAGCGCCGCAGATGTCGCGCTGCGCATGGCAACTGCCGCCTGATCTTCCCCGCATCACAAGGAATACCCCCATGACCCTGCAAGACCGCCTGGACGCCTTCAAGGCTGACTTCATATCCGGCAAACCGCCCTATAATGCGCCGCCGGAAATCCATCCGATCATGGCACGTGCGACGGCAGAGCTGATCGCATCCGGTGCCGCAACCCGCGCGCTGAAAGCGGGCGACCAAGCGCCGGATTTTCTGCTCGCCGCGCCCGATGGCACATTGGTATCGTCGGCTGATCTGCTTGAACGCGGCCCGCTGGTCGTCAGCTTTTATCGCGGCGTGTGGTGCCCCTATTGCAACATGGAATTGCAGGCACTTCAGGCCAATTTGCCGCAATTTACGGCCGAAGGCGCGCAATTAGTCGCCATTTCCCCCCAAACCCGTGCAAATAGTCGCAAATCCATGCGCGAAAATGGCCTAAACTTCCCCATTTTGTCGGATCGCGAGAATGATGTCGCCGCCGCGTTCGGCCTGCGAATTGCCCTGCCCGACTATCTGGTCGCGCTGTACAAATCACGCGGCAACGACCTGGCCGTCACCAACGACGATCCGTCATGGACCCTGCCGATGCCGGGACGCTTCGTCATCAGCCCCTCTGGCAAGATCGTCTATGCGGAAGTGAATCCCGATTACACGCGCCGCCCGGAACCCAGCGACATGCTGCCCGCAATCCGCCGGGCAAGCCTGACCGTCGCCGCATAACCACCCCCACCAAGGAGAATGACCATGGCCAGCCGCACTTTTCTGATTACCGGGGCCAGCAAAGGCATTGGCCGGGCATTGTCCGAAGCGCTTGCGGCGGCAGGGCATCATGTGGTCGGCATTGCCCGCCAGGCTGATGATCCCGCGTTTCCGGGCACGCTGGTGGCGCTTGACCTTGCCGATGCCCATGCCACGCAGGCGGTGATGGCGCAGCTTTCGAGCGAGTATGACATTGATGGCGTCGTCAACAATGTCGGCCTCGTCCGCCCGCAGCGCCTGGGCGACATCACCCTCGACGCGCTGGATGATGTGCTGCGCGTCAACCTTCACCCGGCGGTTGCGGCCGCGCAGGCGATGCTGCCGGGCATGAAGGCGCGCGGGTGGGGCCGGATCGTCAATGTATCGAGCCTGGTCGTGCTCGGCGCGCCCGAACGCACGGCTTATGCGGCGGCCAAAGCCGCGCTGGTCAGCTTTGCCCGCAGCTGGGCGCTGGAGCTTGCCGAAACGGGGATCACCGTCAACGCGGTAGCCCCCGGCCCGACCGAAACCGCGCTATTCCGCCAGAACAACCCTGCAGGCAGCGCGGGTGAGGCGCGCTATCTGTCCGCCGTGCCCATGCGCCGTTTTGCCCGCCCGGCAGAAATCGCCGCCGCAATCGCTTTCTTACTGTCTGAAGAAGCAGGGTTCATCACCGGCCAAACACTGTTCGTCGACGGAGGCGCATCGGTGGGGCGCGGCGGCCTGTAACCTGCGCCGCTAACCTGTTGCTTCAGAACAGTAACAACATCGTCATCAGCCGCCTAAGCCCGCGGCCAAGCGGCAGATCTTCGGTCATCCCGACCCCACCGTGCAGCTGAATTGCTTCCTTTGCGACGGTAAATGCCAGCTCGGCCACCAGCGTCGCGCGCCCCGAAACCTGCGTCCAAGTCACGGCGCGCGACAGGCATTTGGGGCAAATCGGCGATGGCGGGAAATAAAAGCTTTAGCAGGCATCGCAGCGCTGAATGATGAGCTGATCCTGCGCGGCACCATGCCAGAAAGGCTTGGTTTCTGGCAGTGCCACCGGTTCAAACTGCATGCCTTTTTCCCACCCGGTCAGTCCCGCAGCGCGCTTCGGCCACGCATTCGCCCCTTGCATTCGAACAGGGCTGAACATATGTTCAGTATAAACATGGGGCCGATCAAGCGATTTGTGATCCCGCTCAATTCAGGGAGGATGGACGTGCCCATCTATAACCGCGAGAGGATCAAGGCGACCATCGGGGCCGAGACGGGCGCGTCCGGCTGGGAAACGATCACCCAAGATATGGTCACGCAGTTTGCCACGCTGACCAAGGACCCCGTCGAAATCCACACCAATGTTGAGCTTGCCAACCAGACCCCATTTGGCGGCACCATCGCGCCCGGATTGCTCACATTATCGATGATGGGCGGTTTTTGCACATCGGCGGAGGTGTTGAAGGAGGGAATCACGATGGGGCTGAACTATGGCTTCGACAAAGTGCGGTTCATCGCCCCGGTGAAGACCGGCAGCCGCCTGCGCGGCCGTTTTTTCCTGCGCGACATGGCCGAGAAATCGCCCGGCAAATGGGTGTCGACAATGGTTGTCACGATCGAGATCGAGGGCGAGGACGAGCCCGCCGTGATCGCCGAACGGCTGGGCATGCAGATGACCGCCTGATTGGGCAGTTGGATTATTCAGGAAAAAGGACTGAACGATGCCCGGCAACCTTCAGCATCTCGATACCGGCCTCCTCGTCGAAGCCGAAGACTTTGATGATTTTGGTGGCTGGGTGCTCGATTCGCAGTTCGAAACGATCATGGGATCGCCCTATTTGATGGCGCATGGTCTCGGGCGACCCGTCGAAGATGCGACGACGACGGTTCATGTTCCGCAAGCCCGGCGGTACCATTTGTGGGTGCGCGCAAAGGATTGGGTGCCGGGCTATCATCCCGGCCGGTTCCAGCTTTTTATTGATGGAACGTGTGTTGAGACCGAATTCGGCGCCAACGATGAAGATTGGATGTGGCAGAGCGGCGGTGAAGTTCACCTGAAAGAAGGCGCAATACGGCTGGCGCTTCACGAGCTGACCGGCTTCAACGGGCGGTGCGATGCGATCTATTTTGGCAGGGACGCAGTGCCGCCACCAAGTGGCGTGGCCCCGGTCAGCGCGGCGTGGCGTAAGCGGCTGAAAGGCTTGCCCGCCGAGCCTGTCGCGGCGGGCGACTTCGATGTGGTCGTCGTTGGTGGCGGCATATCTGGGTGTGCTACGGCGCTGGCGTCAGCGAGGCTCGGCCTCAGCGTCGCGCTGATCCACGATCGGCCGGTGCTTGGCGGCAATGCCAGCATCGAGATCGGGCTCATGCCGCGAGGAACACAAGGCAAATTGCTCAAGGAACTGTCCGAACGCGGACCCGGCGGCGACATCCGGGCCTTGGCGTTGCTGGCCGAGGAACCCACCGCTGAGGTATTTCTTGAGCATCGTGTTCAACGGGCGGTTACCGAAGATGGCGTCATTCGGTCGATTGACGCGGTATGTGCAAAGGGCGGTATTGAGCGCCGCTTCAACGGTAAGATGTTCATCGACGCGAGCGGGATCGCGCTGTTCGGGAAGCTTGCCGGGGCACAGACGATGTTCGGCCGCGAAGCCAGAAGCGAATTCGGCGAACCACTGGCTCCCGAAACCGCTGATGAAATGCACCACGGCAACACTTTATTCTTCCGAACGAAGATGGCCGACGGCGCCGTTCCCTTCCCTGAAGTCCCCTGGGCGATTGAGGTGGCGAAAGATTATGCCAATCTGAGCGGCCAGCTCATCGAGCCGGGTCTGGAAAACGGCCCTGGCCCCAGCGCAGGTGATAACCCCGCCACGCCCGAATTCCGCTTTGGCCGCAAAGGCGACATCGTTCCGGCAACCCATTTCTGGGAATATGGGCAATGGCTCGATCCCTATACATCGGGGGAGCAAGTTCGCGACTATCTGATGCGCGCGCTTTTCGGCGCGTTTTCAAACGTCAAGAAACTAGAGCCAAAGTCTTATGCTAACCTCGCGTTCGAGTGGATGGCCTTTGTCGCCGCACAGGGCGAGTTCGCGCGCTATCGCGGCAATTATGTCCTGTCGGAAAATGACATCCGCGACCACACCATGTTTGACGATGCGCTCATCGCCAATGATGGCTCGTTTTGCATTCACTGCGCCTGGGAACCGGGCGAGGGGAAATATGACTTCAGGTTGAAAGACTGGATTTTCGATCAGCGCGACAAGCAGCCTTACGCCATCCCGTTCCGCTGCCTGTATTCTTCCAATATCAGCAACCTGATGTTTGCTGGCAAGCATATCAGCGTCACCCATGTTGCCGGGTCGGCAACAAAGCTGATGGGCAACGGCGCGCAGCATGGCGTCGCGGTTGCGGCCGCAGCAGCATTGTGCCGCCAATATGGCGTATCACCCAGGGAATTATATGCCGAACGCTTCGAAGAATTGCAGAGCCTTGTCCGTGAACTAACCGACTGCGATCACGACATGACCAGTCACCCACCGACGCGAAACTATGCGCCAGTACCGGGTTAATCATTCGGTCGGCACGGCTAACATCCGCTGGCCGGGGCACATCGCCACCAACGATGCGGACGCCGTCGGCCCAGTCATCGGGCACCGAATCGCTCGGCAGCGCAAAGCTCGTCACCGACCAGCCAAGCGCCAAAAAACGCGCGACCACGCGGCGGCCGATGAAGCCGCTGCCACCGGTGATCAGCACATGCGCCATGTCAGGCGATTTCTATCAGCCCGGCAGCACCCATGCCCGCACCCACGCACATCGTGACAACCGCATAGCGCACGCCGCGACGCTTACCCTCAATCAAGGCATGGCCAACGCTGCGCGCGCCCGTCATCCCGTAAGGATGGCCGATCGAGATCGCGCCGCCGTTCACGTTGTAGATCGCGGGATCGATGCCCAATTTGTCGCGGCTGTACAGGCACTGGCTCGCAAACGCCTCGTTCAGCTCCCACAGGCCGATATCGCCGACCTTCAGGCCGTGGCGTTCGAGCAGGCGCGGCACGGCATAAATAGGGCCGATGCCCATTTCGTCAGGCTCGCATCCGGCCGACGCAAAGCCCCGGAACCAGCCCATCGGCTCGATACCCTTTTGCTTGGCGGTGTCGCCCGACATCATCACGACGACGCTGGCCCCGTCCGATTGCTGGCTGGCATTGCCTGCGGTGACCGATTTTCCCTCGGCCATCGTCATCCCGCCCTTCAGCACGGGTTTGAGGCCAGCGAGCGATTCATACGTCGTTTCGGGGCGATTGCATTCATCGCGGTCGACCATCACCATCGCCTCGGATACCGTCCCGGTGGCCTTGTCGACCTTTTTCCAAGTGGCCTCCAGCGGCACAATTTCATCGTCGAACTTGCCCGATGCCTGTCCGGCGGCAGTGCGCAACTGGCTTTCCAGCGCATAACGATCCTGCGCCTCGCGGGTCACGCCATAGCGCTCGGCGACGATCTCTGCGGTTTCGATCATGCTCATCCACAAGGCGGGGTGCTGCGCTGCAAGCTGGTTCTCAACCGCGCCGTGCATGTTCATATGCCCCGACAGCTGCACCATCGAAATCGATTCCACACCGCCCGCCGCCATGACGGGCACGCCCTCCATCGCAATGCGGTTTGCCGCCATTGCGATGGCCTGAAGCCCCGATGAGCAATAGCGGTTGATCGTCACGCCTGAAGTCGACATCGGGCATCCCGCCTTGATTGCCGCATTGCGGGCGATGTTGAAGCCGGTCGCGCCCTCGGGCATGCCAGAGCCCAGGATAACGTCCTCAATCTCTGCGGCATCCACGCCCGCCCGCGCAATTGCGTGGCGCAGCACATGGCCTGCCAGGATAATAGGGTGCGTGTTGTTGAAACTGCCACGGACTGATTTCGCCATGGCGGTGCGCGCCGTCGATACGATTGCGATATCGGTCATTGATCCACTCCCCTGATTTTTCCCTCGCCTATACGTTTGTTCAGTTTCTGGCAACCGGGGTTGCGCTCCCGTCACGCGCGCGCCTAGGATTGAACATGGCCGATCCAGAAACCACGTCCGTCGTTGCATTCTCCAAAGGGCAGGAGCGGCTGATAAAGGTCGCGATGCGACTGTTTGCTGAGAAGGGTTTTGACGGGATCACCGTGCGCGACATTTCGTCTGCAGCGGGCGTTTCGGTTGGCCTGATCAACCATCATTTTGGTTCAAAAGAGGGCCTGCGCGAAGCGGTGGATCGCTACTTCTTGAGCCAGTTCGAAGAAGTTCTGCACATTCAGACGCCAGCCGTGAGTTTGGATAACGACAGTGGCCTGGAACCATTCGTCGAATGGACCGAAGACTGGATTGATCGCCATGTCGGCGAATGGGACATATCCAAGGCCTATATGCGGCGCGCATTGCTGGAGGGCAGTGACTGGGGGGCAAATCTGTTCGAGCGATTTTATCAGGTCGCGCGCACCGTCGTCGATCGGATGGACGCAGAAGGCCGACTGCGCCCGGATGTCGACCGACTCTGGTTGCCATTGCTGATGATGTACATGGAACTCGGCACGCTGCTGCTTGAGCCATTTGTGGAAAAGGTGCTCGGCAAATCCGGCTTTGATCGCGCGCTCTGGCGCCGCCGGTACCGGGCCTATACCGACCTTATCCATCGCGGCTCGAGGCCCGACTAAAACTAAACATTTGATCAGTCGCGCATCGCGCGCCTATGATACAGCCAACAAGGCGTGTCAGGGTGGGGGTGTGGATGACGAGGATCGAGGACATCGTTCGGGCGAACCAGGGAAATTATGCCCGCCAACTCGCCTGCAAACGCATCCATGACCTGCTGCGCAGCCACGCAGCAACGCTGACCGATAGCGAGGCGGCGGTGGATGGCGATCTGCGGCTCACCTATGCGCAAGTTGCCGAGCGGGTTGACGCTATCGCCCGAGGGCTGATTGCATCGGGCATTGCGCCAGGCGACCGGGTGGCGACGATGGTCCCGCCGTCGCTTGATTTCTGGCTGACCTATCTTGCCAGCGTTTCAATCGGCGCGATCTGGATGGGGCTGAATCCCCGCTATCAATTGCCCGAATATGCCTATCTGCTTGACGATGCGAAGCCGTCGTTGATCTTTTGCCGAACGGTGTATGAAGACCGGCCCTATTGCGCCGAACTGCTGTCAATCGGCCATGATGTCGACTGTTTTGTCTATCTCGGCGATCAGGTTGACGGCGCCATCGGCTATGATGCCTTCATCGCGCGCGGGGCGCAGGTGAATGATGCAACACTTGCGAGCCGGCGAGCAGCCGTTGATCCCGAAGACACCGCCGTCATCGTCTACACATCGGGGACAACCGGAAAGCCCAAGGGGGCCATGCTGTCGCACCGCGCAATCATGGCAGCGGCGCTGACCAATTTGTGCTGGATGGGCGATGGCCTGGAAAGCACGATCAGCGTTGCGCCTATCAACCATGTAGGTGCGCTTAATAACGTCTGCATGAATGTGTTCGCCTATGGTGGCCGGATCGTTTTTTATCACCGGGTCGACATTGCGGCGATTGCGGACATTACGAGCCGCGAGAAATTCAGCTACCTTGTCGCAAGCCCCACCAGCTTTGCCATGTTCGCGGCCCAGCCCGACAAGGGGCTTGAACGGCTTGGGCTGCACAAGCTGATCGTCTTCGGGGGCGGTGCCACTGCGCAAACGCTGCTGGAGCCTGTCTTCGAAACAGGCGTGGCGATGTTCAACGTCTATGGCCAGACGGAGACGTGCGGCATCGTGACCGCGACCGATGCGGGTGCCTCTCCCAAGATCATGGCCGAAACATTTGGCCGCGCACTACCTGGTGCTGAAATGCGGATTGCCGATGCAGATGGCAGCGCATTGCCGATTGGCCAATCGGGCGAAATTCAGGTCCGTGGTCCCTATTGCATGACCGGTTATTTCGGTCGCCCGGAAGCCACTGCGGAGGCATTTACCGCCGATGGATTTTTGCGCACCGGCGACCTTGGCGTTGAACACGCCGACGGCAATTTTTCCTTCGTCGGTCGCCTGAAAGAGATGTACAAATCGGGCGGATACAACATCTATCCGGTTGAAATAGAACTGGCGCTAACATCCCACCCATCGGTCGCGATGGCGGCGGTATTGCCGGTCGATCATCCGGTTTTTCAGGAAGTCGGCCATGCCTTTGTCGAGACGCTCGATCCCACGCTCGATGCAGAGGCGCTCAAGGATTTTCTGAAGCCCGTGCTGGCGAATTACAAAATTCCAAAAACCTTCAGCTTCGAAACCGAGCTGCCAAAACTGCCCAATATGAAAATCGACAAACAGGCACTGAAACGACGGCTGGCAGCTGAAGGAGTTCTCGCATGACCGATGGCAATTTTCGGCTGAATATCGACGGGGCGATTGCAACGGTAACGCTGGATCGGCCCGAAAAGCGCAACGCGCTGACGCCCGACTCGCTGATCCAGCTTGAAGAAATTGCTGACAGCTTTCGCGACATGCCCGATGTGCGTGCGGTTATCATCCGGGCAGAGGGCAATGATTTCTCGGTTGGCGCCGATATCTCCAGCATGGGCGCTGTGCCGCAAACAACCGTTCAACTGCGCCGCACGGCAACCCAGGGCGCTCGGCTGATGCGCGCGATCAGCGATATTCACCAGCCGGTGATCTGCGCGGTGCAGGGCATCGCCACGGGCGGCGCAACCTGCATCGCGACGGCATGCGATTTCCGCATCGCGGCTGATGACGCGCGGATGGGCTATGGTGAGGTGAAACTGGGCATCAACCTGATGTGGAACGCCCTGCCCCTCGCCGTTCGGCTCGTCGGCCCGGCGCGGGCGAAGCGGCTGGTGATGTCGGGTGATCTGATCCCGGCGGTAACGCTGGAGGCGTGGGGGTTTGTCGATTCACTGGTCCCGCGCGCCGCGCTGGATGAAACTGCATTGGCCATGGCG
>JBBSCC010000008.1:0-35408 GCA_038250735.1 Sphingomonadales bacterium
CCAGCGTTACCGCGCCGGTATAGCTTTGCAGCCCGGTCGTTGTCGTGCCGCCGCCGTTGATCGCGCTGGTGCCGTTGACCGTCACGCTGGTCAGTGCGGTCGTGCCGCCAACCAGCCCCCCAAATGTCGTCGCGCCATTGGTCGTCAGCGTCTGTGCGCCGTCAACCGTTGAGGTAAAGGTGACAGCGCCTGCCGTGCTCGACGCGGTCGTCGCGCCGGTAAGCGCAAAGGCGGTTGCGAAGGAGACATCACCTGCCGCGTAAATCGCCGAGCCGCGCGTTGAGTTCAACGCGTCCATAATCATGATGCTGCCCACCGCATCGATATCTGCGGCGGTGGTTGGCGTCAGCGTGACGCCGGGCGCGGTGGCGCCTGCCGTCAGCACAATGCCCCGATCTGTCATCGCAAGGCCCGTTGCCGTGATCACGCCGCTGATGCCCAGCAACGTGTCGGTTACCGTCCCGCGCGAAGCGAGAGCGATGGTTACGTTACGGCCATTATAGGTGCCACTGAGTTGCAGTGCGCCGGAGACCGCGCTGCCGCTAGCGATAACGAAAGATATTGGGCTCCCAACCGCCGAAGAAACCTGAATATCCTCGGCCGCGACAAAGGCAAGATCACCGCTGGCACCGAAGGTAGATCCGGCACCGCTGTTGATGGCTGCGCCCAAGAAGACGAGGTCGCCTGTGCGGACACCCGTGCCCGTCCCAGCACCCGTTGTGGTGAAGCTGGCCCCGCCCGTGATCGAAATCGGACTGGCGCTGCTGCCCGCAAAACGAAGTGTCGATGCCCCACTGAGAAAGGCAGCGTCGGTAAGGTCAAGCGTCGACGCGACGAACGAACCGGTATTGATCACCGACCCCGCGCCAAACAATAGGCCGGCCGAATTGATCAGATATACCGAGACGTTGGCATCCGATGAAATTGTGCCGGCAATGGTCGATGGGTTGCCGGTCAAATCCCGGTTGAGTACCGCGATATTGTCAGTGCCGCCCGTCAGCGTAGCGGCGGTGTTTCCGCGATCGTCCCGGAAATTGACCGTTTTGCCCGCAGCGACGTTAAAGCCAGTGCCTATCGCCAGATAATCGATGATCGTCTGGTTATCGCGCAGGTTGACGGTCAGCGCGTTTGCGGTGCCCGTATCGAACATCGGCGCTTCGCCGCCCGTGGTTGCGCCGCTGTTTTGCGTCGAAACGTTGACTGTATCCGGCAGCGCCTGCGCCTGCGCGGATTGCGCCCCCAACAGGGTCACGCCCACCAAAGCGGTCGTAGCGATCAGATGGCGGTGAAACGAACGGTGACGAAACGAAGCCATGGGAATTTCCCCGTAAAATGCGCGCAAAAAATCAGCGCCGTGGCGCGTATTGCATCGTAAGCGACAACAAGAACCGAGCCGGGGCGACCGTTGCCCCCGGCAGCAACAACGCCCGTTCGGTGGGGCGCGCATAGGTTGCTTCCAGCTGGGCAAGGCGCGGCAATATCGCCCGGAAACCCAGCCCCCATGATCCCAGGCGGCGATTATTCTCGATCGCGCCGGAATCCAGATTGTACAGCCACACGCTGTCGTAAAACCCGAAGAGTTCGAGCCCGAATTTCGGCTTTTCCACTACACGCGCGCGCACTTCGCCGCTTGCGCCGACGGCCCGGTCACCGCTGTTCGCACCGGGATCATAACCGCGCCCGATCGTCAGATTGCCGATCGAAAATTCGTCAAGATTGAGCAGCGGCCGATCAGCCCATTGCGCCTGCGCGCGCACCACGGCGGAAAAAATGCGCCCCACCCGCGCGGTCGCAGTGCCTGACCCCCGGATCACCCAGGCGCGTGAATCACCTTCAAACCGTGACGGGGTATAGCCATCGACAAACGACCGCGGCAGCGTGGTTGCAAAGATATCCAGCCCCTTGCGCACATCGACCGTGCCAGAAAGCGATATCTTCTCCAGCCCCGACAGATCGAGCGACCGGTGTGTTCCTGTAATCCGCCCGAACAGCACCCGGGTGCGATCGCGGTTCAGCGGGTTGCTGGTCCCGGCACCGAAAATGCGCGTGCGCTGTTCGTCAAATTCAAAGCCGCCGCCAATCAAAACCGTGTCGCGAATGCTGCGGATCAGCGGCATCGTCAGCTCGGCCTGGGTCAGCAGCGATTGCGACCGCAGATCCAGCGTGCCGATTGACGGGCGCGACCAAGCAAAGGTGCCACCGATCGAAAACCGCAGCCCGTTTGATCCAATCCCCGTCTGGTGGCCAACCTGGACGACCTGTTGTTCGCGGAAATCCGCCGTCACCTGGCCACCGACATAGGTCATGTCTGACGCGCCGGTGAGCCCGTACAGTTCAACGCGGCCATACAGCGTTTCGCGGCCCAGCTGGCGCGACCCATAATTCTGCACATTGGCCAAAACACGTGCGCGAAGCACATTTACGTTTAGTTCACCGATCACAGCGCCGGGTTCGGTCCCCGCTGGCCGTAGCGTAAGCTGGACATCAAATCCCGGCACATCATCTGCGAGCAACAGGATACGTTCGGCATCGCGAGCATTGAGAGGGTTAAGGGCCTGCAGCTGATCAATCCGGCGCGCGAGCGTGCCGCGAAAAGGCCCGGCATCGCCGCGTACCCGCACTTCAACGATATGCGCGGTGACGACCTGAAGCGTCAGCGTGCCGCTCTCAATCCTCTGCGGTGGAATCTGGACGGACGCGATATAGCCTGCGGTGCGCAGCGCGAGGCTAGCCCGGTCACGTAGCCCACACACAACGGCAATCTTCTGCGGACCCTGCGGCAGATCAGCCGAAACTCCAGCCAGCGCCTGGACGACTTCAGGCGGTAGTGCGCTGCCATCGGGGGCAGTAAATGCAATTTGCTGCACCGTGATATCGACATCATAGGCCGACAGCGGACAATCAGCCGTGGGGATTGCGGCATCGCCGTTAACCACAACTCGCGACGGTTCTACAGGTGGGGGCGGGGGCGGTTCGAGCTGCGGCCGCGTTGGCAATTGTTGTTGGGTGGGCGCTTGCTGCGCCATCGAAGGGCTGTGAATACAAACGGCCAACACCGCCAGCGCACAGCCGAAACCGCGGCTAAATGCCTGAGTTTCAGCCATAATTCCTCCCCCAATTGAACAACGGCCGACGTAAACTACGCAACACGTTATCAAGAGACGCCCCCCCGATCACCACGCAACCTAGGCGCCGTGCAAAAGCGGAGTCAATTGCTTGGCCGATTCTTTCGCTTGATCACAGCGGGGTTTTGGGAGCTGTTTCAAGTAACTATCTTAACTTTAACCGCTTATTAAATTTACCATAATCATAACGGGTGAGTATCGATTCGACATTTGCCCCTGATTGCTTCCACGCGCGAATCGGGGCTTGAAAAAAATCTCGTCGGTCGCGCGGTTGCGCTCGCACATCGGGCAATACGGCGCAGCATCGTCACTGCCCTCGCTCCAATTTCACACAGTTGGCGGTCCATAGGGCATCTAGGCCGTGCCGGTCGTGGTTTGCGGTGCAATCCCAATAGCCACAATTTTGGCCCAATACGGCTATATTACAACGACTTGCCCGGCATTGTGCATCGGTGCGCTTACACGCTACTTCAGCACCACAACGCCGATGTCCAGACGACCTTGCCCATGCGCAAATTTACTCTGCCTGCGTGACGATTCATGCTATCGAAGCAGCCGCTGTTGGCGTTAATTCTGCCCGCAGTGTTTGGACGTGGTTGCTGAAGGGGAGGGGCGGCTTCAGTACTCATGAACAGCGTCGAATCAATTCTTGTCGCCCCGTCGACTGATGGGGAAATTCGCTTCGTTTTGAAGGCACAGTCGATTTGCCGAATCGGTCGCAGCGAACAAAGCACGATCCGTATCAACGACATTCTCGCATCGCGCGAACACGCCATCGTCCGCAGCGATGCCGATGGCCATTGCTATGTTTCCGATCTGGGAAGTCGTAACGGCACCACCGTGAACGGGCGACCTGTTGCCAGCGCGATGATGCTGCACAATGGCGATTCCATCGGGATCGGCACGCATGAACTGCGGTTTGAACAGGCCAGCGCGGGCGACGTAGCGGCGCCTGTCAGCGAAAACGCGCACGCCAAGACTCAGATGTTCCTCGCGAACATGCTCATCACCGTGCTCGTGATCGACATCCGCGATTATACTCGCCTCTCGCGCGAACTGGGCGAGCAGCGCATTTCGGAAATGGTCAGCCACATTTTTCGGTTTGCGGGCAATCTGCTCAACGAACATCGGTGCTGGTCACAGAAATACATTGGCGATGCAGTGATGGCAGTGTGGCAGCATCCGGTGTCGCAGATTGATATTGCGGAGCTCGCCGGGATTATCGATGTTCTTGGCGAACTCGTCATGATGTTCGAAGGGCTCCAACAGCAATTCGGTGTTGCGAAACCCGTGATGTTCGGCGCTGCCATCAACAGCGGCTATGCGGCGCTGGGCAATATGGGCAGCGCATCGGTGGCTGATTTCACCGCGCTTGGCGATACAGTGAACAAGACGTTCCGGCTGGAAACCGCAACCAAACAGGTGGGGTTTGACGTGCTGATCGGGCAGAATACGATGAAGTATCTGTTCCCAGCGCCTGCACCGGAACTACTGCCGCCAATGATCGATGTCGAGATTAAGGGCTATGACGCGCTGGAACCGGCATATCGCCTTACCTTTGGCGACTTACCCCGATTTGTTCGGGTAATTGAGGGCGTAACCGCAGTATCGCACCGCCCGTTTCCGGCACGACGGGTGGCATCGGACTCTTCCGACCCGCGCTAAGCTCGCAATTCGGCTAGGTCGCCGATTGAGCTGGACGCCGCAATTCCGGCTGCCCTTAGCTTACCAATGATCAAGAGTAGCGCGTTCGCGTTGGCTTCGGATGCCCTTAGCAGGACAGGACTGAGTTTTTGGGCCACGCCGAGTTCAAACGCACTCCCACACCAGCATTAAATGCCGAAGTGAAGTAGCATCGTTAAACATCAGAGACGCATTACCGCCAGCGCCTTAGCGTCAACCAAAACGCTGGCGCTTTACTACCAGCCGTTAATTGACAACGACAATTTCAACCCGGCGGTTGACCGGCGATGCAGGTGCATTGCTGTTCAGCGGCCGATCAAAACCAAAGCCTGCGGTCTCAAGCCTTTCACCAGAAACGCCTTGGGCGATCAGGAAGTCAGCCACCGCTGCGGCGCGGTTGCGCGACAGGGCAAGATTGTCAGCGCGCGAGCCAATGGCGTCGGTATGACCTTCAATCCTTACGCGGCGGCTGGTCACGGCAGGCAGCATAAGCGCCTTAGCGAATTCCTGCGCCTGGCTGCGGCCTGCGGACGTCAGGATTGCAGAACCGAGACGGAAATTGACGCGCAGTTCAAACGGCGATGCTGAACCCGTGGGCGCGGCGGCGGCTGATACGGCGTAGCGGTTGCTGCCAACCGACATCGGGCGGTTGCGCGACGGAGCGTCGTTCACAAAGGAAGCTTTGGGTGAACCCGCAGGCGCACGCGTCACTGCAACCGGGCGCGCGGTTGACTTGCCATTGCGCGGCACAAAGGTGAAATCCTGCTCCGTCTTGGCTTTTTCAAATTTCTGATCGGCCGAATAGGATTTCGTACCGCATTCGTTGAAAAGCTTGCACACGATTTCATCGGCGGACTGAGTCGGCTTTGGTGCCGTTTGGGCAGTTGCAGGAACCGCAACTAACAGAATTGCCGGGATAAAGAATAAGCCGCGCATGATCACCGCCCCCTGAATTGATACGCCATCAACCTTTGACCTGCGGCGCTGTTAGCTGTTTTTAAATGATTCGGCAATGTTGCGCATGTCCGGAATTTGGACGTTGCGCGACATGAGCACCTCGGTGCAAAAGATTAGGATGAAAGATATACGCGATCACAGGCGGTGCGCGATAGGCAACGCCCAGTTGCCGAGCGCAATAACGGTGCTTGGGCCGCCAAATTTTGTTGCTCAAGTCAAAGCTATTCAACGACTTAGCGCAAACAGGTTGTCCACTAACCAGATGTTCGCCTCACCGGACGGACTTTTGTGATGCATTGTCTTGATATTCCCGCATGGTGCGCGACCCACAACGGGGCGCACCTTCATTGGTTTTTCAAGGCCTTGGCACTCCATTTTGCCAACCTGACCCCGCGAGCCACGCGGTAATGGACGGCGTTCTCCGGCTGACCGTGAAGGTGCACAGCGCCGATCAGATTCCCGATGGCGTGGCGACCCAGTTCAGCATCGAAACCGGCACAATTGTTATCGGTCGCTCCCCCATGGCGGACTGGACTTTACCCGACAGCAACTCGCTCATCTCTTCGCGCCACTGCGAAATCAGCTATGCTGACGGCGCATTTCAGCTCACCGATCAGAGCACTAACGGGACGTTTCTGAGCGGCTCAGAAGAGCGCATCACGGGCCCGTACATCCTGCGCGAGGGCGATCAGATTCAGATCGGCCATTATCGGCTGGTCGCGCAAATTGAGCGTATCGACCCCGCCACCATCGCGCCAGCCCACGGCGCGACGACGGCGGCGATTTTCGGTGCTGCGACGCCAACCCCCGGCACCGCAACTGGGGAAGCGCCCAGCTGGCACCCGGCGCCCGCCCTGGTTTCGATGAAGGAAACATGGCCACCCACCCCTTTGCCTTCCCCGTCGGAGCCACCAGAACCAGCGGCTCACGGTGCATCAACCTGGGGCCTTGCGGATGCCGCGCCGGATCGATCACTTGGCGCCGGCCATGGTGCAGCAGATGTTTGGGGCAAGCAGAGCGCCAGCTATTCCGTCGATTGGGCGCGGGGCGGCTTCGATGTGGAACCTTCGGCTGCCATGGCCAACGCGCCTTCACCGCCGCCACCGTCGCCGCCGGTCGATCCGCTCGCCGCTCTCCGGCCCGCACCGCGCCAGGATAACGGCGATGCGCTTGCGCAGTTCCTGGCCGCCGCGGGGCTTGAACCAGCGAAGTTTGAGGGTGAGGGTGCGCTCACCCTTGAAGCAGGCGGTCGGCTGCTGCGACGGCTGATCGGCGGTATGGTTGTGATGCTAGAGGCGCGCGCACGCGCTAAGTCTCAGATGGGGGCGCAAACCACGATCTTCACGCGCGAGGGGAACAATCCGCTGAAATTTGCGCGCACGCCTGAATCTGCGCTCATGCAGCTGCTCAAGCAGCCGATCCCTGGCTATATGGGCGCAGACCGCGCCATCGAAGATAGTTTTCGCGATCTGCAGCTCCACCAGATGGCAACATTGAAAGCGATGCAGGGTGCGCTGCGCGCCACGCTCAACCGGTTTTCACCCGATGCTATTCGCCTGCGTGCTGAGAAAAAGGGGTTGCTCGAACGCATTATGCCAGGCGCCCGCGAAGCCGCGCTTTGGAAAGCCTATGAACGCGAGTTCAGCGGCGTGGCGCAAGGCTCAGACGAAGCTTTCATGGACGTGTTCGCCAGGGAGTTCCGCCGGGCCTATGATGAGGAAGCCGCAAAGATGGATGGCACGCCATCACCGGCTGCGTGACGATTGCGCGGGGATGAGCCGGACATCTCGAGCAAAGCCAGCCAATCCGTTCCGGCGACGAGAGCGGGCGATGCTGAGGTTCAGGCAACTAAAGACCCTGTGAAAGTTCGCCTGCGTCCACGCCAATGTCCATAATCACTTCAATTTCGAACGCCCCATCGTCGACCGCCAAACCTTCAAAGAACGTCGCGCCGCCGCCTTGGCGAAGCGGCAGTCGCTCGCCGGATAGCCCTACCCCCCAAGGCCAAAGCGCATCGTGGGGACGCCGGTTCGCATTCGAGTGACAGCACCCTTCAAGGCGATCCGCGCCAACGCCAAAGCAGATCGACGCCAAAACCGTTTTGTTTATCGGTGGATTGACGGCAGCGTCGCGGCCACACCATTGCACCCCTCAGTGCAATCCACCCCTGAGTGCAATCAAAGGGAAACCCAGTCATGAGACGTCAGGTCGTGAGTTTGCTTCTGTTGAGTGCGCTGCTTCATGCTTCGACCACAGCACAAGCGGAGTTGCCCGCCGATGCGCCGGAGCTGGCGACCCGTGGCGCTTGGGCAGTGGGAACGCAGAGCGTTACCCTGATCGACCCGGATCGTCTTGATGTTCTAAAACCTGATGGTGTTGGTGGGTACCATCGGCATGCGCGAACATTGCCAATCGAGATATGGTATCCGGCGGTCCGTGCGCCGAAGGGTTCCCAACGCATCACATACTCAATGCCAGCCCCTTTTCTTGGCGGGCGCAAAAGCAATCCTGCCCAGCGCCTCAGCTTTGCTGGTCAGGCGACGCGTGGCGCAAAGCCTGTTGCGGGTCACTTTCCCCTTGTTGTGCTTTCGCACGGCTACAATAACCGCGCTGTCGGCTTTAGTGAGCTTGCCGAAAATCTTGCGTCGAAAGGGTATGTCGTCATTGCAATTGAGCATGGCGATTTGGATCCAGCGATTGCAGGATCGCGGCGCGCCTCATTTTCTCAGGTCCTCGTTGATCGCAGCGCAGATCAGCGTTTCGTAATTGCTGAAGTCAGACGGCGTGCAGCCTCAGCGCATCATGGCGTCTTTGCAATTATCGCCGCTGACGAAATTGCGCTCGCTGGTTACTCAATGGGCGGTTACGGGGCAATTGCCTCGGCAGGGGCGGGCTATGATCCTAAATCGCCATTGATGGCAGCATTGCCCAAGGCGCTGATGGCAGGATCGATGGAGGGTGAACATCAACCGGTTCCTGGCCTCAAAGCGCTCATCCTGTTCGGGCCCTGGGGAGGATCCCCTGCAACCCGGATGTGGTCGCACGCCGCACTTGGCAGAATATCTGCTCCCGCCTTGGTGATTGACGGCGATCACGACGACGTCGCTGATTATGCGAATGGGGTCCATTGGCTGTTTGACCGCATGGTCCAGTCGGATCGCTATTTCCTCACCTATCGCGAGGCCCGCCACAACATCGCAATGAATGCGGCGCCAGCGTCAGTCGCCGATGATTACTTATACATCGACAAGTTCAATGAACCCGTGTGGCGTAAGGATCGCATCCTGGCCATTAACGCGCACATGATTACTGCTTTTCTCGATCTGCATTTAAAGCGGATGAGCGACCGGGCGGGTTATTTGAACGTGCCTACACCCGCAGCGGATGCCGGCAGCTGGCCGTTAGGAGAAGGCGAGGTTTCGGGCGCGCAGCTTGCACAGCGCACGGGTGCCAGCGCGAACTACTGGCGCGGTTTTCAGCGTCGCTGGGCGCTGGGTTTGGAGCTTGTCCATCGCTCATCAGCCAATGGTACGGCGGTCGACAAGCGCTAGCCCATGAATCGCCGGCCGGCCGAGATCCCGGCCGGCATCATGGCTGCTTCGCTTGATGCCGCCTCACCGATCATCCGTGGCGCATTATGTCCATCGGTTCTGACGCAAGATTGTTGGTCCAAAGCGCTGGAATCGGAGACCATGCGCTCAACCCGAACCAGCCCAAGCCAATGATGAACTCAAATAATGTTGGGCGATTCCAACGCGAGCACTGCAAATGTCGCCAGCCAGTGTTCGCCCATAAAATCGCCCGCAACATAAGGCAGGCTTGCCTGCACATGGGCTGCAGCGACACTGTGTAGCCGGGCAGCGTCGGCGGGATTAAACACGGTCGCCAGTTCGCTAAAGCACCATGCTCTGCTGAAATTGCAGCCGTCGAGATGGGCGATTTTGCCGTCGGAACGGTCTGACACAAGGGCAGGAGTAAATAGCGTAGCTGGCTTACCGTGATGCAGGCCTGGAAGAAACGCGTCGAGCCAACGCCGGAACGCGTCTGGGGGCATGACACGCTTCATGCACAATGCCTCCGTTAACGCGGAGGATAAAAACTCATCCCCACCGGGCTCCCATGCGGGGCAATCACGGTCAGCACCAAAATAGCTGGCCGCACGGTCGCAAATGAGTGCGGCGAGGCCCTCATCATGCACCCGCGCCCATTCAAGCGCCAAAATGAGCGCGAAGGCGGTGTTGAAATGCGTGCCAGTGCGGATCGGGTAGGTTTGCTTGGGCAGGAACGCCCGAAAGCGCGCCGCAAACGCAAGGGCCAGCGGCTCCAGAATCGATCCCCAGCGCGTTCCCACCGCTTCCCCGTGGAGCGCCAGCATCCATGCCCATCCATAGGGCCGTTCAAACCCGGCCGAATTTGGCCGGTCGAGATACGCCACCTCAACCGCAACATTTGCCGGCGTGAGCATTTCGTCGAAAAGTGCTTCTATCCGCGTGACCTCTGGCAGGTCGGGGAACAGCCGACGCACGCGCATCAACAACCAATAGCCATGGACGCAGCTATGCCAGTCAAAACTGCCAAAGAAGATGGGGTGCAACGCACGCGGCGTTTTGGCATCGTCAGGCGCCGAGAGTACATGATCGAGTTTGTGCGGGTATTCCTGGCCAACATGGCCAAGCGCGATATTGGCAAAGCGCGAAGCGAGCACCGCGGTCAACATCATCGAAACGCCAGAAAATAGATCAGCAACAGATTGACCAGCAGCAGCGGCAGCGCGGTACCGATTTGCACTTTGACCACCGCGTTGCGATCATCCAGCTCCAGCAAAGCGGCTGGCACCATGTTGTAGTTTGCCGCCAGTGGCGTCATCAACGTCCCGCAAAAACCCGCGAGCATGCCGATTGCACAAATGATCGCCGGGTTGCCGTGGAATTGGCCGACCAGCATCGGCAGGCCAATCGCTGCCGTCATGATGGGGAAGGCGGCAAAGGCATTGCCCATCATCATCGTGAACACCGCCATTCCAATCGCATAAACGGCGACAGCGGCGAATACATTGCCGCTTGGGATGGCATTTTGGGCAATGCCGCCGACAATCTCTCCAACGCCTGCCAGGGCGAACACGGCACCCAGGGCGGCCAACATCTGGGGCAGGACGGCTGCCCAACCGACCGAGTCCATCAACCGTCGACCCTCCTCCAGCGGCGCAACCAGCGGCGGTCGCAACCACCAGTAACAAACCAGCAGGGCGATCACCACGCCGATGCCGAGCGACACCAGCGTCACCTGTTTGGGGTCAATCAACCCGCTGTCCTTTAACAACAGCGTCCCAATCAATGCGGTCGCCGGAACAATCAACGCGGGCAAGAACAGCCGGTTGCCCAGTTTTGCAGAAAAAGCGGCGCGTTGGGTGACGCTGGTTGTCGGCGGATTGCCCCGCCCCAGTCGTCCAAAACCGGCGAGCGCGACCAGGCCGATGGCCAGGACGCCATTGCCGATATCGCCGATCAGGTCGCCCAGGAAAAAACTGATCGCCAGCAACCCCCAGAATGCGGCGTTGCCAAACCGCTTGGCATTTGTGGCGTCGAACGCGCTCAACAGCGCAAATGCGGCAAACACTGCCCCGCCGAGCAGGTAAAGGGCGGGCAAGCCGATCATTCGTGCGGCTTTCGCTTCAGGCTGCGATCCAGCAGCAGCAGCCGTGTACTGTGGATAATGAACGCGGCAATGGCGGTGGGGATGGCCCAGACGGACAGCTCTAGCGGCGTCAGTTCAATGCCATTCGACCGAAGAAAAGCGATGATGAGCAGGATTGAGCCGATGGCGAGGAAAATATCTTCGCCAAAAAACAGCCCGACATTGTCGGTGGCCGCCGCAAAACTGCGCACCCGATCACGCACAGGATCGCTTAGCTGGCCATGCTGTGCCTCGGCAGCCGCCTCTGCCATGGGGGCAACCAAGGGTCGAACCGTTTGGGCATGACCGGCAATCGAAGTAAAGCCGATCGCTGCGGAAAGTTGCCGAAACAGCAGGTAAACAATCAACAATCGCCCGGTCGTTGCGCCCCGAACCCGCCCGATCACCTCGCGTGCGCGGTGTTGCAGGCCGTATCGTTCCAGCAACCCAATCACCGGCAGCAGAATGTAAATGATGGTAACAAAGCGGCTGGCATTAAACGCCTTTCCGAATGCGGCCAGCACATCGATGGCCGAAAGGCCCGCCGCCAGCCCGGTCGCCAGCGCGGCCAGCGCCACCACGAGCAGCGGGTTCAATCGCACCATGAAGCCGATGACGACAATCACAATGCCGGACAGGACCAGATAGGGTGTCATGCCACGCCAAATCCGCCGCCGCCGGGCGTTTCGATGATGAACATGTCCCCCGCCTGCATATCAACTGTCGCTGTCGACCCAAGCGCTTCGATCCGTCCATCGGCGCGCATAACGCTGTTTACCCCCGGCTTCGCATCCGATCCACCGGCCAGCCCGGCAGGCGGCACCACCCGGCGGTTGGACAATATCCCCGCCCGCGCCGCCGTGCGAAAGCGAATGTGGCGCACCACGCCGTCGCCGCCAGCGTGTTTGCCAGCACCACCCGATCCGCGCCGAATGGCAAAGCGTTCCACAAGCACGCGGTGGCGCGTCTCCAAGATTTCGGGATCGGTAATCCGGCTGTTGGTCATATGCGTCTGCACGGCGCTCGCCCCGTCAAAATCCGGTCCGGCCCCCGCCCCGCCGGCGATGGTTTCATAATATTGATGTGCCTCATCGCCAAAGGTGAAGTTGTTCATCGTGCCTTGTGACGGCGCCAGCGCGCCGCATGCGGCAAACAGCGCGTCGGTAACGACCTGGCTTGTTTCAACATTGCCAGCCACGACGGCGGCGGGAAAGCGCGGGTTGAGCATTGATCCTTCCGGCACCCGCAGCGTGATGGGACGCAAACAGCCATCGTTCATCGGGATGGCATCATCAACCAGCGTGCGGAATACGTACAGCACCGCCGCACGGCAAATCGAATAGGGCGCATTGAAATTGTCGGGCAATTGCGCGCTGGTCCCCGCGAAATCGACAATGGCGGATCGGCTGTGCGGATCGATGGTAACGGCAACGCGGACGACCGCGCCATTGTCCATCGCATAGGTAAAACTGCCGTCGGACAATGTCGAAATGAGCCGCCGAACCGCTTCTTCAGCGTTCGCCATCACATGGCGCATATAGGCATCAATAACGCCCCTGCCATATTCTGCGGCCACACGTTGCAACTCGCTCGCGCCGTTTGCGCATGCCGCAATCTGTGCCCGGATGTCGGAGATATTGCGGTCGGGATTGCGGGCCGGCCATGGCCCGCGTGTAAGCAGAGCCCGGAATTCGGCTTCGCAGAACCTGCCTGCATCGACGAGCAACTGATTGTCGATCAGTGCGCCCTCATCGCCAATCGTCTGGCTGTTTGCGGGCATTGATCCCGGCGCGATGCCACCGACATCGGCGTGATGCCCGCGCGCAGCGACATACCAAGCCGGATCTGGATCGCCATAGACAAACACCGGCATGATGACGGTAATGTCGGGCAAATGCGTGCCGCCGCGATACGGATCGTTCAGCACATAGGCGTCGCCCGGCTTCATGCCCCGCCCGTCTGCACTTTGCCGGTCCGCCTTGAACCCGCGCGCTTCGATGATCACCCGGATGCTGTCGCCCATCGATCCAAGGTGAACCGGGATGTGCGGCGCATTGGCAATCAACGCGCCTTCACGATCAAACAATGCGCATGAAAAATCGAGCCGTTCCTTGATGTTGACCGACGCCGCCGTGTTTTGCAGCACCATGCCCATCTGCTCAGCAGTGGCCATGAACAGGTTGTTGAAAATCTCCAGCATGACCGGGTCAACATCTTTGCCGATTGCCAGCGCGCGCTGCGACGCTGCTGATCGTGTCAGGATCAAATTGGCATGGTCATCAACCGCGGCTGACCAGCCGGGTTCGACCATGGTTGTCGCAAACGGATCAACGATGAGTGCCGGGCCAGCAATGCGCTGATCGCGGCCCAAACTGGCGCGGTGATAAAGCGGACGGTCTCCGGTTGCTTCGGGCTTGCCAGGGGCCAAGGCGGGGCAATCTGCGGGGCCATCAACGCCGCCGACCACCGCGCCAATCGCTTCGACAATAATCGTCTCCACGACAATCGCAGTGCCGGGTTGATCAAAGCCGAACCGCTTGCGGTGCGCGGCTTCGAATGCGTCGCGCATCACCGTGATGTCGGCGACATCAACCGCAATGGCGCTATCGCTGCCTGTATAGCGCAATTCGGCACGCTGATGGATGGTGATTGCGTCGGGCAAAATCGCTTGCGCCAGCAATGCTTCACGGCACTCCCCGGCTAGCAACCCTATGGCATCATCCAGCGCAGCCCGTTCATCGCCCAATGGCATCCCCAGCGTGCGCTGCCGAAGCTCGGTCTGATCGGCAAGGCCAATGCCATAAGCAGATAAAATCCCGGCCAGCGGATGGATCATTACCGTGGTGATGCCCAATGCGTCGGCGACCAGACAGGCATGTTGCCCCCCGGCACCGCCGAAACAGGCAAGCACATAGCGCGTCACATCATGCCCGCGCGCGATTGAAATCGCCTTGATGGCGCTCGCCATCGTGTCGACGGCAATCCGGATAAACCCTTCCGCAATTGTTTGTGCGCCGAGCCTGTTGCCGGTCGCTGCTTCAATCTCATCAGCCAGGGCCGCGAATTTCTGCGCCACTATATCGACGTCAATCTGCTGATCGCCGCCGGGGCCAAAGCTGGATGGAAAATGATCGGGCCTGATCTTTCCTAGTATCACATTGCAGTCAGTGACCGTCAGCGGCCCGCCCCGCCGGTAACAAGCCGGGCCTGGCATTGCACCGGCTGATGCCGGGCCTACACGCAGACGGGCGCCGTCGAAGTAACAGATTGATCCACCCCCGGCGGCCACGGTGTTAATTTCCATCATCGGCGCGCGAATACGAACGCCCCCGACCATTTTCTCCGCGCTACGTTCATAGCTGCCGGCGAAATGCGACACATCGGTTGATGTGCCGCCCATGTCGAACCCGATGACGCGGTCAAAACCCGCTTGGGCGGCAGTCCTCACCATCCCCACGATCCCACCAGCCGGGCCGGAGAGCACCGCATCCTTGCCGTGAAAACTGCCCGCCGCCGTCAGCCCGCCGCTCGATTGCATGAACAACAGCCGCGTGTCGGTGCCGAGCGCCGTGACGACGCGATCCACATACCGCCGCAGCACGGGCGAAAGATACGCATCGGCCAGCGTCGTATCGCCCCGGCTGATCAGTTTGATCAGCGGCCCGACTTCATGGCTTGGTGATATTTGGGTAAAACCGATTTCAAGAGCGATCGCTGCCAATGCCTGTTCATGCGCGGTCCAGCGCCAGCCGTGCATCAGCAAGATGCCGACCGCCCGAAATCCGCTGTCATATGCCGCCTTCAGATCAGCCCGCGCGCGCGCTGTGTTGAGCGGCGTCAGCGTTTCGCCATCAACCGACATCCGCTCATCAATTTCGATGACATGGCTATACAGCGGTTCGGGCAGCACGATCTTGCGTGCAAAAATATGGGGGCGCGCCTGATATCCGATCCGCAGCGCATCGCCAAAGCCCTGCGTGATCGCCAGCACGACGGGTTCGCCCTTGCGTTCCAGCAGCGCATTGGTCGCCACCGTTGTGCCCATTTTTACCGCAGCGACACGGCCACCATGTTCACCAATGATCGCGCGAATCCCGGCAACCGCGGCATCATCATACCGTTCCGGGTCCTCCGACAACAGTTTGCGCGTGACCAAAAGCCCATCCGCCCGTCGGGCAACGACGTCGGTAAAAGTGCCGCCCCGATCAATCGAAAAAGTCCAAGCGCCGGGCATATCCAACCCTAACCGCCCAACTGCATGCTGTCAGCCACAATGAACGGCATATTGCTTTTGGAAAACGTTAAACCCGCCAAACGGCTGAAAACGTTGGTGCTGTCAAAGGGCAGCGTCAGCGCAAATGCACAATCGTTTCGCCAAGACGGCTCTGCATCGTTCATGCCACGCCCAAAAAATCTGCCAGCGCGTTTCGATGTTTCAATTGATCGCCCGAGGTCATTCGCCCAGTGGTGCTTGCCTCAATGGCCTGCGCGGGCATCTCGCCGAGATCGGGATCATTGCGGCTCAAAGTCCGCTACATGCCCGTGTCCTCGCCGACCTTGTGCGCAAGGGCGATGCGTCCATTCCCCAAGCTGGGGCCGCTGCGCTATTGCCGCTGGTCAACCAGCTCGAGCATCTCGAAGCCGAGATCACCAAGCTTGCGAAGGCCAATCCGGGTGCCATTGCGCTGATGTCGATCCCGGGCATCGGTCCGGTCACTGCATCACCCTTGATCGCAGGGCGTCGTCCAGACACGACAGCACCAAATCGGCTGGCTGGCTTGGTTCTCGATATGCAGCTCATTGGTCGCAGCTAGCGCCTGCCCGTTCATCTGACAGTGCCGCTGTCAGTTATGCAGTGCCCGCACCAGAATACGGCAATTCTGGATAAGTTGTTTCGATATCGATATATTTTTGACGCAATAAACGCGCTTGAAGGTACAAAATCGACGTTTTGTCAGTCGCAATGTCACAATCTTACAATTTTATGGCGCGATAGTTCAATACTGAACCCCGGTTCGCGCCCTACGGTAAATCAAGAATTTACCAGTGTTTCCCGGCGCAATGCTCTGGATAGCGCTGACTTGCGTTTTTCATCGAGGATTTGCGTATCATGATTCATCGTAACAACGGCGCACGCGCGTCGGCAGGTTTTGCCGTGGCTCAGACCAAGTCTGCAGGACTGAACAGCTGGCGACGGAGCGCATTGCTCGGATCCAGCGCGCTGATCGGCATTGCGATGACTGCAAGCCCTGCGATGGCGCAGACGGCGGTCGGTGGCGGAACGATCACCGCGAACGGCGCGGCGGTCACCGACAACACCGGCACTGGTGGTGGCGTTCGGCTGACCAATGTCAATCAGGGCAACACCGTCACGGTTCAAAACGTCACGATCAATCAGACCTTGATCGGACCGGCGGCCGCCGCATTGAGTGTTGAGGGTGCTTCAGGAACCACCAGCGCGATAATCACTGGCACGAATTCGCTGACGACCACCGTCAGCGGCAATGCAGCCTATCGTCAGACGTCGAACGGGAATAATTTCCTGACATTCACGAGCAGCGGCAACAGCTTTACCGGCAGCTTCGGCTTCATCTTCAATACCCCAAACGGGTTCTCTGGTTTCAATTCGCAGGGCCAATCCCAGGCGATCACTGCCAGCGGCACCGCCGTCACCGGAATCAGCGTTGCAGCGCTGCTCAATCCCGAAGTCTATCTCGGCACCTCAACGATCTCGGGCTTCGCTACCGGCGTTGATGTCACGACCACCGATCCCCGGCCGCTCTTTGCGCTGGTCAACTCGACCGGCGGAAGCATCAATGCGTCGCAGGTCGGCATCAGAATAGCGCCTGCTGCGGCCAGCACCGGCGTCGTCGAGTCGCAATCGGCAATCACGGCGCCAACCGGCATCCAAGTGACAGGCGGTGGCGGCGCGACGATCACGACGAGCGGCGGCGGCACGATCAACAGCAATGCGGGGACCGGCACGGCGATCAGCGCGACGAGCGCAGGCGCGACGTTGGTTTCCGTCGGGGCGGCAATCGGCAACACCACTGCGTTCCTGAACGGCGTGAACGCGGCTGCCACGGGCACCGGCACGGTTAACGTCACGAGCGGCGGCGCGGTGCGCGTGAGTGGCACGGGCGCCGGCATCAGCGCGACGACGGCGGGCGGCGCGAACAGCGTGACGACCACGGCGGGCGGCACGATCAACGGCGGCAGTTTCGGCATCGTTGCGTCCGGCGCGACAGGCACCAACGCCACCACCGTCACCGTCGGTGCCGCGATCGGCGGAACCACGCGGCCTACCTCCGCCATCTCTGCCACCGGGGCGGGCGTCGCCGGTGATGTCATCAATATTAACGCCAATGTCAGCGGCAGCACCGATGGCATACTGACCAACTCCGCCTTCACCACCAACATCGCCAGCGGCGTCACGCTGACGGCATTCACTTTCGCGCTGGATATGCAAGCCGGCGGCGGTACCGTGAACAATGCCGGGACCGTAAGCGGCCAATATGGCATTCTGAGCAATAATTTGTCGCGGCTGCGCTTTGACAACAGCGGGACGATCACCGGCACTGCGATTGCGGGCATCTTCACGGGATCGACCGACGCGATCATCACGAACAGCGGCGTGATCCGCAACACCGGCGGCGGCGACGGCATATTTTCTTACAACAGCGGCACCGTGAATAATACGGGCATGATTTCAGGGGGTTCCGGGCGCTTCGGCGTGCTGCTGGGCGGCAATGGCGTAAAAAGCGTCGTCAACAGCGGGATGATCAGCAACGCCAACACTGCCGCGGATTCCAACGCGGTCTATATCGGCGCCGCTGGCACGACCAGCGTGACCAATCAGAGCGGTGGCATCATTACGTCTGCTGGCGGCTACGGCGTTCGGCTGGACGGCATCGCGACGCTGAACAACAATGCGGGTGCGACCATCAGCTATAGTGGCAACGGTAATCGTTCGGGGGCTGCGGTGCTGCTCGGCGGTGCTGCGACGGTCAATAATCTCGGCACGATCGATATGACCGGCGTTTCGGGTCAGGGTGTGATCGTGACCGGCGGCGCCACGATCAACAACGGTTCGGTGGGCAACACGGCGGCGCTGATCCGCTCCACACCGGGATCGGGGGTGCTGATCACCGGCAACACTGCATCGACCACCAATAACTATGGCCGCATCGAAGGCGGCAACGCGATCGTCCATGTCGATGGCGGCACCGGTGCGGTGACGGTCAACAATCTCGGCGCGGCGTCGATCGTCTATGGATCGAGCTTCAGCGCCATTGTGGGTGAGGCGGGCGGCGTTACCGTCCAGAACGCAGGTCTGATCGCATCGACCGGATTGGGCGGTGGCAATACCATCAGTTCCAGCGGCACGGCGACGATTATCAACAACGGAACGATCGGCACCGGCACCGTTGATGGCGCAGGCGCGTTTACGGCCGGGGGATCGGGCTCGGCCATCAGCACTACTGGCAATGCCACGATTACCAACAACGGAACGTTGTTTGGCAACAGCTTTGCCGCGATCACCAATGCCACCAACAGTGTACTGACGGTCACAAACCGCGGCACCGCCACTGCCGGCATCGCGGCGGATGCGCTGGCATCACTCGGGACGGTCAACGTCTTAAATTCTGGAACGGTCTCGGCGCCCGTGTTCTCGGCAGTCAATGGGGTGAACGGCGGCTCGGTGGTGAACGCCACCGGCGGTGTGCTGATGGGCGGCAACAACACTACGTTTGGCGAGGCCGTGCAGTTCAGCACTGGCACGGCCAGCTTCACCAACTACGGCACAGCGACATCCACGACCGGCAAGGGCGTGTTCGTTACCAATAACGCCGCGACAACTATCAACCTGCAAGCAGGCTCCACCACCGGCAGTATCTTGACGGGCAATGGCAACGACATGCTGGCGCTGTACAATGGTCGCGGCACGGCGAGCGCGGGCGCCGTCGATGGAACAAGCGGCATCACGCTGCAAAACGCCGGCACGCTGGCGAGCGCCACGGTCGGCGCGGTCAATCTGGGGGGCGGCACCGATACGTTGATGCTGCGCGGCGTGGGCGACGACACGGCGGCCAATGGCGCGGCCGGCAGCTTCAGCATCGGCACCAGCACCGGCGCGGAGATCCTCACCAAGGCCGACAGCGGCACCTGGACGCTAACCGGCGCTGCAGTGACGCCCGGCATCACGATCAACGCGGGTATCGGCGGCACGCCGGGTTCAGGCGGGTTGCTGGTGTTCAACGGCACCACCGGGCTGACCGGGGGCATTAATGTGAACGGCGCGACGATCCGCGCGGCCACCGCAGGTGCGTTCGGCACGGGCACGATCACCGCGATCGACCCGACGATTCAGTACGGCGCGACGGGCACCTATACGAACAACATCGTCCTCGCCTCGGTCGATCCCGTCGGCGATCCGACGCGGATTCAGGCCGATGCTGGCGTTAACGCGACGCTGACCGGCCTGATCACGCAAAGCGGCGCGCCTGCGCAACCACTGGTGTTCGACGGGCTTGGCACGATCACGCTTACCAATGGCGGCAACAACTATGCCGGCCTGACGACGATCAGCAACGGCACCGTTGTTCAAAGCAATACGGCGTCGGCGCTCGGTTCGGGCGGCGTGCTCGTCAATAGCGGTGCGGTGCTCCAGTTCGACAATCAGACCGGCAATCAGATGTTCCTTGAAGGCGGAGCGTATAACGGCACTGGCACACTTCGTTTCACCGGCAATGCAGGCAGCACCACGGTTATCGGATTCCCTGGCAACGTGACGATCAGCCTGGCATCGGGCGGGTTGGTCGATGTGGTCAGCGGCACCGTTTCGGGCAGCTCCAACAACCAGGGCTTCTGGACAGGCAATCTGGGTGATCTCGCGATTGCAGCAGGGGCAGTCTTCAACGGGGTCGAAGGCAATATCATCGTCGATTCGCTCACCGGTTCGGGTACGTTGCTTGGCGGTTTTTTCGGGAGCGGCAGCACGACAATCGGCATCGACAACGGCTCGGGCACGTTTACCGGCACGATTGCCAACAACACGCCCACTAGCATCCTTCGACTGATCGAGACCGGCACCGGCACGCAAACGCTGACCGGCGTCAACACGTACACCGGCGATACGACGATCACGCAAGGCACGCTGGCGCTGGGCGGGAGCGGTTCGATCGCAAACACGCGCGTGGTTGCCAACGCTACGTTCGACGTTTCGGGCATCATTGGAACCGTGGCCGGCGTCGACACAATCGACAAGACCGATACTGTCTATGGCACCTTCACCCAATCGACCATGGCGGGCATGCCGGGAACGTTCAATTTCCAGGCGTCGGCTTATGGCATTGACGGGAAAATTATCGGATTCACGAATCCGAGCGGGGTAATCGTCAGCTTGTTGCGGCTCGACAGTGACCCGACTTACGACCGGTATGACTTCTTCAACGTCCTCAGTGGCGATGCAGCGATTGGCACCAATTGCGTTTCCGGCGCCAATGTCGCGTGCTTGGTCGCGACGGGTGTTCCGCAGGATCTGCTGCCGACGATCAACGCGTTCAACGGCAACCTTAGCCTTTGCTGTGGTGCGGCGTCGTTCACGGCAACAATAAACGATTTCTTCGGCAACGCCGCAACATCGATCCGGTCGCTTAGTGGCACCGGTTCGGTGATCCTGGGTGGCACGGTATTGAGCTTGACCGCCGCTAACGATGTTTTCAGCGGTTCGATCACTGGCACCAGCGGGGGTCTCACGCTGGCCGCGGGCAACCAGACCTTGACCGGCACGGGCAGCTGGAACGGCCTGACCACGATCACGTCGGGCACCCTGACCGGCACAACCAGCAGCATTTCGGGCGGCAGCATCGTCGACAACGGCCTGCTGGTATATGATCAGACGTTTGCGGGCAGCTATGCCGGCGGGATCAGTGGCACAGGTGCGGTCAATATCACCGGCACCGGTCCGGTCACGCTCAGCGGTCCAATCACATTGGTCGGCCAACTCGCCGTCAGCGGCACGGGAGCGCAGCTCGTGCTGAGCGGTGCGCGGACTGGATCGAGCGGCGCGGGCGTGGTGATTTCTGGCACTGACGCCGGCCTGACGGTCGCGAGCACGGGCAGCGTCGCGGCGACCGGCAACAACAGCGGCGTGCTCGTTACAAGCACAGGCGCTTCGGTCGCCAATGCCGGCAGCATCACCGCCGCGCCGATCGGCATCAACCTGACGGCCACGACCGGTATGTCGACGATCGTCAATAGCGGATCGATCAGCGCGACCAATCCAGGCGGGAACGGTATCCGCTCGAACAACACCACCGCGCTCACCAACAGCGGCACGATCATGGCGGCGCGGTTGGCGAACAACTTCCAGCCGGCAGTGTTCCTGAACGGCGCGAACAGCACGGCGACCAATGAAGCGGGCGGGATGATCACCGGCGGGCGCGGGATCGAACTCGAAGCTGGCGGCACGATCAACAATTCCGGTCAGGTGACCGGCACGACCGATAACGCGCTGACGCTGTTCGGCGGGGGCAGCGTAACCAACTTCGCGGGCGGTACTCTTACCGCGCTCGACAACCCTGGCGCCTGGGGCATCTTTGTCGGCCGGATCGTCGCGACCAACCAGAACAGCACGACGGTTATCGACAACCAGGGCACGATCAATGCTGGTGCCGGTATAGTAGCACAGCAGAGCAATGCCACGATCCTGAATTCGGGCACCATCACCGCGCTGGATGCCGGTGTCTGGGGCTTCTCCGCACCGGGCTTCTCGCTCAATAACAGTGGCACGATCAGCGGCTTGACGGGGGTTCGCGGCGCCGCGGGCTTCTCGCTCGTCAACAGCGGTTCGATCACCGCAACCGATTACGGCATCGATAATTCGGGCGGGGCCGCCACGATAACGAGTGATGGCACGATCGGCGGCACGACGGGCGCGATCCAACTGGTCGGCGACTTTGCCGATACGCTGAACCTGGGCGCCGCATCGATCACCAATGGATCGGTGTCGCTCGGCGACGGCGCGGACACGCTCAACTTCACCGTCGGCGCGACCGTCGATTCGGTGCTCGACGGCGGGGCCGGCACTGATGCCTTCATCGCGGGCGGCACGGGCAGTGGTTCGCTCGACGCTGGGCTCCTGCTCAATTTCGAGAACACGACCAAGAACGGCACCGGCACGCTCACGCTCACCGGCACCGCAACGACGCCTGCCAATTGGGTGATTAACGACGGTATTCTGTCGCTGTCGGGCGGCTCGGCGATCTTCGATACCGCGCTCATCACGGTCAACGCGCCCGGCACGCTTGACCTTATGACCAGCGAGACGATCGGCAATCTGGCTGGCGCTGGATTCGTGACGCTCGGCGGGAATCTGCTGTCGCTTGGTGGTGTTAACAGCAGCGCCATCTTCGACGGCGTTGCATCGGGTACCGGCGGAATCACCAAGGATGGCACCGGCCTTTTCACCGTGAACGGATCAAACCTGTACACCGGCACCACCACGGTGAATGCCGGCACCTTCCGGATCGGGGCGAGCGAACGGCTCGACAATGCATCGACGCTCACCGTCAACAGCGGTGGCAATTTCGATCTCCAGGCGTTCAACGAGACCGTCGCACAGCTTAACCTGAGCGGCACGCTGACCGGTACCGGCACGCTGACGGCGTCCAATTACAATGTGGACGGCGCGACCGTGAACGGCAATCTTGGCGGCGGCACGTTGACTGTCACGAGTGGAACGACCGTGCTCAACGGCACGTCGGCGGCCACGACGGTACAGGTCCTAGGTGGCACGTTAAAGCTCGGCGCGTCTGAGCGGCTGCTCAACACGGCCGATCTGCTGGTCGCAACGGCGGGCACTTTCGATCTCCAGACATTCAACGAAACCGTCGGCACGCTGGCACTGGCCGGAACGCTGGGTGGTACGGGCACGCTGACGGCGGCGAGTTATACGCTGACCGGCGCAACGGTGAACGCTAATCTGGGTGCGGGCATCTTGACGCAGGCGTCGGGCACGTCGGTGCTGAACGGCACGGCTGCTGCGACTGCGGTGAACGTCAATGACGGAACGCTGACGCTGGGGGCATCGAACCGCCTGGCTGACGCGGCAAATGTGGTTGTCGCAACCGGCGCCACGCTGAACTTGGGCGGCAATGTCGATACGGTCGGCACGCTGGCCCTTAACGGCGCGCTGGGTGGCACGGGCACGCTGACGGCGGCAAGCTATACGCTGACCGGTGCAACGGTGAACGGCAACCTTGGAGCAGGCACGCTGACCCAGGCGGGCGGTACATCAACGCTGAACGGCACGGCGGCGGCAACGACCGTCATGGTCAACGCCGGTACGCTGGCGCTGGGTGGCAATGAACGCCTGGCCGATACCGCGCTGGTCCAGATCGCCAGCGGTGCCACGTTCGATCTGGCTGGCCGTACCGAGACGATCGGGACGCTTGGCGGCACCGGCACCGTGGCGCTCGGCGCGGGTCGCTTGGCTGTGGGCGGCACCAATGCTGCCTTTGGCTATGGCGGCAACATCTCCGGCAGCGGCGATTTTGACAAGAACGGCACCGGTACCTTCACGCTGGCCAGCAACCTGACCCAGACCGGACGGCTGAACCTGAACGCAGGCACCACCTTGTTTACCGGGTCGACCGCAGGGTCAGTCCGGGTCCAGGGCGGGACATTGACGGGCAGCGCGGCGATTGCGGGCAATCTGACGATCAACGCAGGCGCCTTCTCACCTGGCACCACGGCACAGCCGATTGGCCAGTTCACTGCAGGCAGCCTGAACGTCAGCGGCGGTACGCTGACCTTTGATCTGGGCGGCCCGGCAACCAGCTTTGCTGCAGACATGATCCGCGTCAGCGGGGCAGCGGTGCTGACCGGCGGCACGGTGGTTACCCGCGCGCTTGAGCCGACTGCCAATTACAATGTGGCGCAAACCTATGTGCTGCTCCAGTCGGCGGCGCTGACGGGAACGTTTGCCAATGGCGCGACATTCACGGCCACGGGCACCAACCCTGATCTGCAATATCGCCTGCGCTATGATCTGCTCCCCAATGCGGTCGTGCTCGAACTGCGCAAGCAGATTGATTTCACCGCCGGGCTTGGGCCAAACGCATCGGGCAATGAACTGGCAGTGGGCGGCGCGCTGAACGGCGGGGCGTTCATGGCGTCGGACAATTGGGCCAGCATCCTGAACACGATCAACAGCCAGGATGCGGCCACGCGCCGCGCAACCTATAACAGCATCTCGGGTGAGGCGATCAGCGACATCAGCTCATCGACGATGCTTGCCGCAACCAGCTTCAACGATCTGCTGCGTCAGCGGCTGGCAACCGGTGGCGGCGCCACTGGCAATGCTGATCTGCTGTCGGGGCTGGTCGGCGGCAAGCGCGCGCTGGTCGCATTGGTGGCCACCGCACCGCTTGACGGCGCTGGCGTGCCATCCAGCTATGCCGAAGCCGCCAATACCAATGCCGGGGGTGGCAAGCGCGCTGGGGTTTGGTTGCAAGGGTACGGTGCCAATGGCCGGATTGATGGCCTGCCCGGCCAGGCCGGTATCGACACCTTCTCTGCCGGTGTCGCTGGCGGCATCGATGCACGGGTGGGTGACTTCACGATCGGCGGGGCGTTCGCGGCCAGCCAGGTGGAAACCAAGGTCCGCAGCCGCACATCAACCAACGAAGGCACATTGTACCAGGGCGGCGGCTATGTCGCGTATGACAATGGCCGGGTATATGGCAGCGTGATCGGCAGCTATTTCAGCGGCGATATCGACTCGCGCCGCACGGTCGTGGTGGGTGGCTCGGTGTTCGGGGTTGCCAGCGGCACCGCCAAAACGCGCGGCTATACCGCTGGCGCAGCGCTGGGCTATCGCCTGCCGCTGACACAGAGTGTGTTGTTCACCCCGCAAGTGAGCTTCACCGCCACCGGCGTGACGCGCGATGCGTTTACTGAAACAGGCGCAGGTGGCCTTTCGCTGCAGGCGTCGCGCGATCACCGCCAGCTTTATGCAGCCACGGGTGAGGGTCGCCTGTCACGGGTGTTCAATGCGCTTGGCGGCGTGGTTGAGCCCTATGTCGGCGGCGGCGCAATCTACAGCTTTGGCGATCTCGACACCGGCAGCATCAACCGGTTCAGCGGTGCGCCTGTCGGCACTGGCACCTTCTCAATCCAGGGTGCCCGCCTTGCGCCGCTGACCGCGCTGGTCAATGGCGGCATCAACGTGCGGCCATCGCAGAATGTCCAGCTTGGCCTGCAGGGTGAAGCCCGCCTGTCAAACCGCCAACGCGAAGAACGCGTGTCGCTCAACCTGCGGATCGGCTTCTAAAACAACACAAAGCTCTTGGGGGGGCGAATGGCCGGGAAGCGGGAATTACCTGCTTCCCGGCCATTTGTAATAGGGGGTGTGGAAGTCGTCGCGTAAGGAGCACTGGAGCAGGGAACGGCATTGTCACACGACCGTGGCAGCCAGACTTCGGCGTGATGTCCGAGCTAGCGCGGGCAACGGCAATTATGAATCATCATTGCGAGCGCAGCGAAGCAATCCAGCGTGCCGCGCGGGCTGAGGCTGGATTGCTTCGCTGCGCTCGCAATGTCGAAGGTGATGCAGAATTCAGGCGCGATGCTCGAGATGAGCCGGAAATCGAGAGATCGGCCGCCCAGTCCGTTTCGGTAGTTCAATTCACCGCCTCGGGTGATCCGGGCAGTAATCATGGCGTATGGGCATTTCCCGCTGTCGTTGCGGAACGTGGAAGATGTCTTGTCGCAGCGCGGCAACGGTTTTTGGCACGAGACGGTATGACCGTGGTGGAATCGATTGGGCCCTATGTTGGCTGCGAAAATCCAACGGAAGCGCGCTTCACCGATGCGTAATTTCCGCCGCTGGCTTGGACACCTCGACAAAATGCACGTCGAGATGCCTCCGTCCACGCCACCATCGACAATCATTTCAATCTCGAACGCCACATCGTTGACTGCCAAGCCTTTAAAGTTCGCATTAGGCTGACGGCACCCTCTTACCGCTCGAAACCGGCAGGTTGTTCGGCGATTTCATTCATGTCTTCGGGTCTGAAGTCATAGTCAATCAACTCGCCCGGACGGCATTCCAACACCGCACAAAGCCGCGCCAGTGTGGCGAAGCGAATGCCGCGCACTTTGTTCGAGCGGAACAGAGATAGCTGCGTCTCGCTCAACCCCACTTCTTGTGCGAGTTGCTTGCCGGTCATTCCGCGGCGCGCGAGCACCGCATCGAGGGTGATGCGGATGGGCATCAGAGTATCTCATCCAGTTCGCGGCGCATCGCAGCAGCGCGCGAGACAAGGCCCGAGAGGCTTACCATCAACAACCCCACCAGCCCGATCGTGATCGCTGCGGGATCAAAGGCTGCGACCGACCGATGAGTCGAGTGAAAGAGCAGCAACAACAGCCAGGGACCGACAAAGACGCTGGCGCATGCCCCGCCGACAAGCGCCATGCCAAGCCGCGACAGCAGGGTCGGCAAAACGTCATCAAACGCCCTGCCATCGGCGACCTGAACAAAGGCCCGCCTGATCATCCAGATCGCGGTGAGATAGAACAGCATCGCGAACCGATAACCGATCAAAAATTGCAGCTCGGCCAACGGGTTCGGTGCCCGGGCGACGACCACCGCCTCGACCATCAGGACGAACAGCAGGGCAATAAAAATCGCTGTGGCGAGGTGCTTCAGCCGCTGGCTGCGGCGGCGAACAGAGGTTGGCGGATCGTGCATATTTAACCTTGACTTAAATTTCGGACTCAGGAATTAATTTAACTCATAGTTAAATACGATGATAGGGAAATTCGGTGCTCGCAATCGAGACTCACCACCTGACCAAGCATTACGGCGCGCGCGCGGTTGTGAACGGCGTGGCGTTGCGGGTGCCCATGGGCTGTGTCTACGGGTTTCTGGGCCCGAACGGCGCAGGCAAGACGACGACGATGCGGCTGCTGCTGGGTTTGCTGCGTGCAGACGCTGGCACGGTCCGACTGATCGGCCACGACCTTGCCAGCGATCGACAGCGCGCGCTTTCGCAGGTTGGCGCGTTCGTTGAATCTGCTTCGCTTTACGATCACTTGAGTGGTCGCGCCAACCTGGATCTCACACGACGTCTGCTTGGCCTTCCGCCGCGCGAGATCGACCGGGTGCTTGAGATTGTCGACATGCGCGCAGCAGCAGCCGCGCTGGCGGGCACCTATTCGCTGGGCATGAAGCAGCGGCTTGCACTGGCGCGGGCCATGCTGGGATCACCCAAGCTGTTGCTGCTGGATGAGCCGACCAACGGTCTCGACCCTGACGGCATCATCGCCATGCGCACGCTGATCCGCGCGCTGCCCGATCGGATCGGGGGCACGGTGTTCGTATCGAGCCACCTGCTTGCCGAGGTCGAGCAGGTGGCGGACCATGCCGGCCTGATGCGCGGCGGTCGGCTGGTCGTGCAGAGCGACGTGCGGGAGTTGTTGGGCGGTAACTCTGCCGCGGTGCTGACGGTCGAAGAAGCGGAGGCGGCGGCAGCGCTCCTGCAGGCGCGGGGGATTGATGCCCAATTTGTCGAGGCCGATACGGTGCTGGTACGATGCGGATCTGGCGCGCTGGTGGTGCATACGGCAGCGGCCAACCGCATCCTGGTGGAAGCAGACTTTGCGGTGTCGGCAATCGTGCCGCGCGCCCGCACGCTGGAGGATGTCTACCGCGACGCGGTCGATCCGGCCGCGGCTTTTGAAAGCCTGGCGGCATGATCACGATGTTGCAGGTCGAAATCCGCAAGCTGAACGGTTCACTCGCGCTCTTGCTGGCGGTGGTCGCCCCCGCACTGCCCGGGGTGCTGGCAGCGCTCTCGCTCATCTCCGCCAGTCGCTCGCCGCAATGGGCGTCGATCTTCGCTGGATTCGTGCTGCCGATCTGGTGCCTGTTCCTGTTCCCGATGGTTGTCGCCGCGTTCACCACCCTAGTCGGCCAGGTCGAACACCGGGCGCGCGGGTGGGATCATCTGCTGGCGCTCCCAATTACGCGGCGGCAATTGTTTCTTGCAAAGGCAATTGTCGTGCTGGTCGCCGCAGCAATGATGACGCTGCTGGCGGTAGCGTTCACCTGGCTGGGCGCGACGATTGGCGGGGCGATCGGCGGACATCCGCCGCTGGGCACGGTACCATGGGCAAAGCTTGCCCGTATCGTGGCGCTAATCCTGGCCAGCACGACACTGCTTGTCGTCATCCAACTTTGGGTGGCGCTGCGTTTTTCCAGCTTCGTCATGCCGCTCATTGTCGGGATCGGCGGCACACTGGTGGCCATCGCGGTAGCGATGACGCGTACCGACCAAGCAGCGTGGTTTCCGTGGGTGCTGCCCCTCAAAATCCTGAACGCGCCTGACCCGGCGCCGTTTGCCATTTTAGGCGGCGCTGGCGGCATCATGCTGCTCGCCATCATGGTTTTGCACCTGTCGCGCCATAGTTTCAGGTGATGTTCCGTTTGCGAAGCCCGCGCGGCGCTGACAGGGTTTCTGTTCGCTGCGGGCGGGCCGCGTAGTCAGTTTTGTCGGTTAGGGTGGCGATATGGTGAAGAACTTGTCCGGATTAGGCAGTAATTTGCTTTGCGCCTTTGCATTGATTGTAAGCTTCGGCCTTGCAGGTTGTGATTCACAATCGGTCCAACCCCACGCCGAGGCCGCCGGGCTGACTGCAGAGGCCACAGTCCGCGCCCCGCCTTTGAGCGCCAGGCCGGTCGGAAGGACGGTCGGCGCCTGGCAACCGCCGTCCGGGTTAAAACAGATTCCGATCTGGCCCGGCCCCGCGCCTGAGATGGATGGTCAAGATCACGCGCCTGAAAGCGTGCTCGTTGCAGAAACTCCCGAGGCGGTCGGAGGGCGCTATTCCGAAGCGGTCTTCGATGTCACTTCGCCGACGATGACGGTATTTCCGCCTAAGGTTACCAACACCGGCGCAGCGGTAATCGTCTTCCCCGGTGGTGGGTTTCGCGCTGTCGTGCTCACTATTGGCGGCACCGAGATCTGCGCCTGGCTAACGTCCAAAGGGATCACCTGCATCCTTTCGAAATATCGGGTGCCCCGAAGCAACCATTACTGGAACGAAAAATGCCGCTGCGCGGTCACGCCCCCGGTTCCACGAGCGCTGCAGGATGCCCAGCGAACGATTCGCCTGGTCAGGGCCCAAGCCGCCGCATTAAAAATAGATCCTCACAAGATCGGAGTCATGGGTTTTTCAGCAGGCGGCTATCTTGTCGCACAGGCCAGCAATATTTTTAAGCCGACTTACAGGGCGGTTGATGCTGCCGACGAAATGAGCAGCCGGCCAGATTTCGCAATCTCTGTGTACCCCGGTCACTTGTGCCGCGCAGGCCGCGCGCTTGACCCCGCAATTCGGGTGACGAGCCGCACACCCCCTACGTTTCTCGCTCAAGCGTGGGACGATCCCGTTGATCCCATCTGCAACAGTATGGTCTATGCCCAGGCATTGGACGCGGCCGGTGTTCCCGCAGAAGACCACTTTTTTGCGAAAGGAGGGCACAACTTCGGCTTGAGGCAGCCCGACAAGCCGGTTGGTGCATGGCCGATGCTGGTCGAAACTTGGCTGAGAGGCCTCCGGATATTGCCGCCCTTACAATAAAACCAAGGTCGAACGGACCGCCCCCTAATCATTGGAAGTTCATGTTGATGAAACAGAGGACTCAGATGAAGCGCACTGGAAGGCTTGGCTTGATTGCGATTGCCATCATTTTCGCCTTGCTCGTCGCATTCGAAGCCTTTGCGGTTTGGCGCGCGGGCACTCGAACTCCCGCTATCATCGCCACTCAGCGCACCCGTCCGGTCACACTTGCGCAGATTGGCAAACGGCGATTGGCAATGCTGCTTAAGGTTGAGGATCCCGGTTTTTACACGCACCAGGGCGTCGATTTTTTTACCCGCGCATTACGAATTGGTCATGGCCATTGAATTACAACGAGAATTTTGGGGATTATAATGGATTGTATAATGGTTTTAGAGCAATTTATGGGTTTTCTATTCAAGTTTCGCCACATGCTGACAGGCATCAACTTCGCCATGCTCGGTTTTTCGTTTTGGCAGTGCACTTGACGATTGTTCCAGCTGGCCGGCACCCTATTTTCCATTGGGAGTGATGTGACTCCCACTTCTTCATCCAGCTGGAACCAGAGACGGGTCTTGGAAACGGGCAGCGGTGAATCCGTCAGCGCGGACGGTGACTTTCCACCCAAAGCGTCCCACACAGGACCCAGCCGCGTTTCCAGCCGGAAGGGCTTTCCGCTCAGTGTCGCGCAGTTAGCTTGTGGAAGCTGTGGTGCCGCTTACAGGAAGCGACCCCTGGGTTTGAAAAACCGCAGTTTTACGTGCTTTTTTGCTTCGTCATCGGTTGTTGTTGTGCCCATCTCTTGTACCCTTTTGATCGGTTAATTCAAGTCGACCGAGCGGTTGTGCAGGCTCAGCCTGTGCTCATCGGCCAGCTGCGCGTTAAGAGGTAGCCGGGCAAACGCCCCAAGTCCCCCTTGTGCCTGACATCAACAATTTCTTAGTCGACAAACAACCGGTAGGCCTCATGGTGACCGATCAGTCACCCAAGAGAACCTCAGTGGACATCGGCGCTGTCATCGCGGTCGCAGGCCTAACCCTAGCCTACAGGTGGCTCTGGACCAGTGCGCCGAAGAAGGAGAACATGGGTGAACAGCCCGGCCCCAGCAGCGCACAGCGGGGCCCCTCTGCAGGCCCTGCAGCCGCCGAGCCGATCCCGCCGGTCCCCACCGGTCGCCTCAAGGGCCTAGCGATGCGTGCCTGTCGGTTGGCTGGTAGCGACTACGCGGATGAATATCCCCGGCAGGTTGACGCGTTGCTCGGCAAGGTTGCCGCGTGGGAGGCCGTGCAGGGCCCGGCAGTGCGCGAGGGCTGGGTGGTCTATGGGCACCTGGGGGCGCTCAGGAGGCTCGTGGGAGAGCCCCTGCTGAGAGACCCGGAGGCTGCGGTGCTGCTGGCTGTTACCTCTGTCACCGACCCCGTGTGGAGCCCTGAGGTCGCCGCCTAGGCAGCTCTCGGTTCCGTGCGGCATGATCCAAGCATGCGTGGCAACATGGCCAGGGTGAGGCGTTCGACCGTCCACATTGAGGAACTTCGCAGTTCGGTGGTAGTTTATGACCTACGCGACCGATCTGACAGGTGTAATGTAACGCACGCTGTCCCTCCTGGTACCCCGGCCCCTGGCTTTCGCCCCGCGAGCCTCCGGTTCTCCAAAGGCCCGCTATGTCCGCTGAACACCCATACCCGCAAGATGTGGCAGCCAGCTTGGCTTTGGCCATTGTGACCTCCTCGCCTGTGCCGCTGTTGCTGCTCGATGGCGAGCTTTCGATCAAGGCAGCGAGCACCTCATTCTGTGACGCGTTTGGTGCTGACCCTAAAGAGGTTGTGGGACAATCGCTGTACACGCTGGGTGCAGGCAAATGGGACAGCCCGGATTTGCGTTCATTGATGACCGCGATTGTGGCTGGTGACGAAACCCTCGACGCCTGCGATATCGAATTACAGTTACCCCAGGGTGCCGTTCAGCACCTTATCGTACAAGCTAGGCATCTGACATACTTGGACCAGGAGCAAACTCGCATCCTGTTGGCTGTGTCGGATGTCACGACCGCGCGTGCCGAAGCTGCAACGGCTGCAAACGCCGCACAGGACAACCATGTGTTGCTGCAGGAGGTCCGGCACCGTGTCGCGAACAGTCTGCAGATCATCGCTGCAGTGTTGATGCAAAATGCCCGCAAGACGACGTCGGAGGAAACGCGTGGCCATCTTGAGGATGCCCATCACCGAGTGATGTCGGTCGCCGCCCTTGAACGATTGCTGTCCACTTCGGAGACCGGGGAAGTCGAAGTGCACCCCTACTTCACCAGCCTTTGCGAGAGCATCTCGGCCTCTATGATCGACGAGGTTGACCGGGTGTCATTGACCGTTGCTGGCGGCGAAGGAGTGGTTGAGGGAAGGATTTCGATGGCGCTTGGCCTCATCGTCACCGAACTGGTGATCAACGCGCTCAAGCATGCCTTTCCGAACGGGCGGCGCGGCAAGATCACGGTGGATTACAACTTCCACGGACCCAATTGGGTGCTTTGCGTCCGCGACGATGGCGTCGGAATGCCGTTGACTGCCCCGTCTCGTACAGGATCGGGCACAGCAATCGTCCGGGCGCTCGCAGGGCAGCTGAGAGCTTCCGTTGAGGTAACGCCAGCACATCCAGGGACGCAGGTTTCGATCAGGCACACCGTGATCACGCTGGTCGCAGATCGGCCCGACGCGGGACACGAGCCGCTCATGACGTCCGACTTGAAATCCAGTGCCGTCAGCGGTGGGCATAGAAAGGAACGGTCATGAGCGCACCACAAGGCGGCAGGTCACCCAGCACCTTGATGATCGTCGAGGATGAGGTGCTGGTTGCGATGCAACTGCGCGACGAGCTGCAGGATGCTGGGTACAGAGTGCTCGATCTGACGGACCGGCATTCAGAGGCGCTAGAGGTTGCCCAACGAGAGAAGCCTGATCTCGCGCTGGTCAATATCCGGCTGGCGGGGCGTGATGACGGCATCGAGCTGGCAGAGCATCTGAAGGCGCTGAGCATCCCGGTCATGTTTATCAGCGGCCAGGTCAGCCGCGCCCGTTCAGCTGCTACGGTGGCAATAGCGTCCTTCCCCAAGCCCTACGATGCTGCAGAAATGGTGGTCGCGGTAGACTATTTACTGGCCAGTCTGCAGGGCGACGCTTCGTTGCCGAGACCAAAGAACCTTGAAGTGTTCGACGTAGAAGACCTTGAGGTGCCGCCCACAGGCTGACGCGTTCGCAGTGTTCCTGGCGGTCGAGAAGTAGCGTTAATTCAACGTGTTCAGGCAGGGTGGCTCAATGGCCCTGATGACTGCTGGTCTGAGACTATTGTTCCAGTTCGGCCCGCGATGGCCTTGATCACCAGAGGCCTTGGATGGCCCGTACAGAGCCTATTGGGCGATGACTGGAGGTGAGGTGGCCGTGTGCGTCGTAGCGCCCCATGGGGCCCCCTAGGCCTGCATTTGCCACCCCATGCATCACAATGCCCATTGGCAATGTTCTGTATCTGTTCTACACAACAACCATGCCCCATTCAGCCCCCGATCCGAACCTCGTGTGCACCGCCAAGGAAGCCATCGCGACCGCGCCGGGCTGGGTACGCCTCGGGCTGACCTTCGGTGACGAGAAGCTCCGAGACGAGGCCCTGACGATCCTGGCGGTCACCGTTGTGGAGCGACTGGAGAACCCGCCAGTGCCCTTCGACCCCGACCAGCTACCGCTCGCCCTGTGAGGCCACCATGGCCCGCTTCGACAGCGACGGAGGCAGGGTCGCCACCACGATCTTCGAGGCGGCTGCATGGCACCGGGCGGTTAAGCCAATCTGCAGCAGGTGCACACACAGCGCCGTGTTTCACCCCCATGCCCTGTGGTGGCGCTTCCATAGGCGTGGTTGGGATGACAGCCTCATGGCCGCTCGGGAGCGTTTCTGGTGCCGAAAGTGTGGCGAGCGGATCGGCCAGCGCATCAGGCCCCGCGTGCTGGAGTTGGTTCCTGAAGGTGACGGCATGGTCTGCCTGGCCATGCCGCCGCAGCATGAGTGGAAGAGGGCTGTGAGCCGGTTTAGAAGCTGAAGGTAGCCAGTGTGGAACACTAAATGGCCAGCAAATTCAACGTCTGCAACTGCTTGAGGGGGGCAGTGCTCTCGTTTGAACAGAATGGCATCAGTCAGCAACGCTTAGATGGTCTCGGCGATCGCTAATGTGCCGAACCAGTCGTCATGGGGTTGTAGCAGCCAATTTCGCCACACTGTGGTTTGGTTCCGAATGGTCAATGGGCACAATATAATCGCGGCCCGCATCGATTGTGTGCTATTGCCTTCTATCGCCACCATTCATGCCGCGAGCAGGATGGCGACCGAGGGCAAACATCGCTCCCGCTTGCCGATGGAGATGCATCGTGCCAGAAAATATTGAACTCGCATATCTGACGACCAGGGAGCGCCAATCGCGAGAATTGGCGTTGGCATCTGACGATTGTTCGGTGCGCATCGTTCATGAAAAGATGGCGAAAAGTTACGCTGAGCAGATAAAAGGGTACGCTGACGAGATACTTGCATTCGAAAGCGCCATCCTAGCTTAACTTTGGGATGTCTCCATACGGTAGTAAATTCGCTGCAGTGGTGGTGGCGATGGTGCTACGCCTGTGTGACGATAATTGAGTTGGGAAAACCCGTTCTGCTCAAGCTACGCCCATCATCTGCGAGGGATAAGCTGCTTGCAGGGCCATGACGTCCTCCAGGGACCCATTCAGCCAAACTTGGTGATCTTCGGCCAATAAGATCACCGGCATGGCCTTAGGGTGCTTGGGGGCAACCAGTGGGTTCGGCTCGGTCGTGCAGAACGCGAAGACCCGGCCATGATCGTGGTCGACCTTCCAGACACCGGCGAAGCACGGCACCTGCTGGTCGGCGACGGTAAACCACCAATTGGTATCGCCTAGGCCTGATCGGTCACTGGCGGCCTTGGGTTCCGAGAAGGCACTGAACGGCACCAGACAGCGGTGCTCGGGCTTCACCAGCCACGGCTTCCACGTGTTGTTCCCAAGGTTACGGGCGTTGGTCGACCAGTCATACAGGTAGGGTAGCTCGCCCTCCCTGGCGGGGCGCTTGCGTGGCTTGCGGGTCGGGAAGCCCCACTTCATCGTGCTGACCATTAGGGCCCCATCCTGGCTCCGCAGGACCCTGCCGGGCTTCCCTGGGGCCGCGTAGTCCTTCTCCTGCACCAGGGTGTCCTGCGGGTCCTGGAGGGCCGAGAACAGCCCAGCCAGTTCGGCCTGCGAGACCTTGAGATTGTACAGGTTGCACATGGGGACAGCGTATGCCGACGGGAGGGTC
>JBBSCC010000009.1:0-35199 GCA_038250735.1 Sphingomonadales bacterium
AAATCGTTGAAGTCGTGTCCCGGCGTAATCTTCACCGCGCCCGAACCAAGCTCGGGATCGGCATGATCATCGGCGATAATCGGAATGCGCCGCCCGGTGATCGGCTGGTCAATGAATTTGCCGATGACAGACTGATAGCGCTCGTCCGCCGGGTTCACCGCCACGGCCATATCGGCCAGCATCGTTTCAGGCCGCGTTGTCGCCACCACGAGGTAATCGCGTCCATCGGCCAGCGTCACGCCGTCCGCCAGCGGATAGCGGAAGTGCCAAAAGCTGCCCTTTACTTCGCGGGTTTCAACTTCCAAGTCGCTGATCGCGGTGCCCAGGCCCGGATCCCAGTTCACCAGCCGCTTGTCGCGGTACAGCAACCCCTGATTATACAGATCGACGAACACCTTGATGACGGCCTTGGAAAAGCCGGGGTCCATCGTGAAGCGTTCGTTTTCCCAATCCATCGAACAGCCAAGCCGCCGCAACTGGCGCGTAATCTCGCCGCCGCTTTCGGCTTTCCAGTCCCACACCTTGGCGATGAATTCATCGCGCGTGAAATCGGTGCGTTTCTGCTGTTGCAGCGCCATTTCCCGCTCAACCACCATCTGCGTGGCAATGCCCGCATGATCGGTGCCGACGACCCACAGCGCATCCTTGCCCTGCAACCGAGCATGGCGCGTCAGGATGTCTTGCAGCGTGTTATCCAGCGCATGGCCGATGTGCAGCGATCCCGTCACGTTGGGCGGCGGGTTTACGATCGTCCAGGGTTCGGCACCGGGGCGATCGGGGTGGAACAGGCCGTTCGCCTCCCAATGCGCGTACCAGCGCTGTTCGATTTCGGACGGGTCAAATGTCTTGGGAAGTTCGCTCATGCCCCTGCCCTTAACCGGCAGTCCCGCCCTTCGCTAGCCCGATAGCAACCGGGCGAGCCTGCCCTAACGCCCCGCAACAGCGGCCAGCAGTGCGCCCCACTGCGCCAAAGCAGTCGCCGACGAAAATGAGTCCAGCATCGTGCGGGCATTGGTCCCCTTGGCCTGCAACCCCGCGCGATCAGCATCAATGGCGTTCATCACCGCCACCAGCCTGGCGCAGTCATCGGGCGTTACCGCAAATCCGGCATCCCATTGGCGGACAAGCACGGCTTGCTCGCCATCCGGCGCGCCGATGAAGATGAACGGCCGGGCCACCGCCGCAATGCCATAGATTTTGCTCGGCAGCAGCAACCCTTCCAGATCGGGTTTCAGCGTCACCCAGTGGATGTCGGGCACGCTGAGCGTCTCGGCCAGGCGGTCGACCGGCTGATAGGGCTGGAATTGGACATTGCTTAGGCCCCGTTGCGCGACCTGTTCGCGGCACGCAACCATGGCCGCGCCACCGCCCACCATCAGGAACCGGATGCGCGGATGCGCCGCCAGCGCCGCTGCTGCATCCAGCACGACTTGATAATCATGCCCCCGCCCCAGATTGCCCGAATATCCCACGACCAGATCGTCGCTGGAATATCCCCAGTCCGCCCGCAACGTCTGGCGCGCGGCCGCCACCGGCTGCACCACCTCCCGGCTCCAATTGGGGATGACGTGGATCTGCGCGGCACGGATATGCTCGCCCAGCAGGTGATCGCGCATGCGCTGGCCGATCACAACGTTGGCGGCAGCCGATTTGAGCGACCAGTTTCGGATGCGGCGCAGCACGCCCACGACGAGTTTTGGCAGGCGCACCACCCCCAGCCGGACGGCGATCTCCGGAAACACGTCCTGCAGCCAGTTGATCAGCTTCGCCCCGCGCAGGCCCGCAGCAACCGCGCCAATTACCGACAGCATGGGCGGATCGGTTTTGCAGATCACGATATCGCCGCGCCGCAAATGCCGGGTAAGGTACACCAGCGCCAGCGCGTAAAAGCTTAGATAATCGATCAGGCGCCCCGGCAGGCTTGCCCGCCCAAAGCGCGTCGTGGCGAGCCGATCAATCTGCAGCGTGTCAATCACTTCGTGCGCGGGCAATAACCCGGCGGGATCGTCATACACCGCGCGCGATGCAACGCCGATCACGCGCACCTGCTGGTCTGCCAGGTACAGCGCGAGATCAGCCGCAATCTGCGCGGTCGCCGATTCGTCGGGGTAGAAATAGCGATTGACGATGAACACCCGGCCCGTAATCGCCCCCACCGCCGCAGGCACAGCGGGCGTGCCCGTTGGCGCTGGCCGGGCGCTCACCACCGAATCACGAAAGCCGGATCGTTACGGAAGATCCCGAAGGCAATCTGCCAATCAGCACCAGATCGCGGATCACGGCATCAACCTCAACCGGGGAACGCAGTGCCGATCCGTGCAGCGCCACCCAAAAATACCGGCAAATCCCCGGGGGAATGGTCACCTGGCGTTCGGCGGGGTTTGCGCTGCCGATCACGATTTCCAGTTGATTGGCGGCAACCCCCGCCTCGGCACAGCTGATCTGCAGCCGCGTTTCCAGTTGGCCACCAGTGCCCGGCAGGATCGTCGCCTTCCCCTGATAGATACCGGGCGGCACCGCGATCAGCCGCCGCCCCAGCGCGCCTGCGTCGCCGGGGGCAAGCCGAACGCTGATGCCGTGATCCGCCACTACCCCCGCAGAGCGGCTGCCGGTATCGACAAACACCCAATCCAGCGGGGGATAATCCAGCGGCGCCCCGCCGCCCTGCCCATCCGGCATTGGCGGTGATCGCAGCCTGCCCGCCTGCACCGCACGGTAAAACGCCATGGCCTGCGCAAAATGACCGCTGTCCGCTAACCCCTGTATCATCACCCGATCGGTCGGTGGGCGGGTAAGCGCATAGTCGGCCAGCGAAAGCCGCAGTTTAGCGGCATTCTCGCTCGCGGCGCGGTCTGCACCGGCCTGGCCAAAAAACTGATCGGCCCAGGCGGGTTCTGCGGTGAACAAAGCGGCAAGAGCGTCGGCATCCTGCCCCGCTGCAATGATGCTGTTCAGCGCGGGAAAATAAAATTGCCGCTGGTCAGGATGCGATTTGAAAATCCGGTCGAGCATATGCAGAATATCGCCAGACTGCTCGCGTTGCGCATAGGCAAGCAGCAGCCGCGATTGCGCCGGATAATTGCGCTTGTCGACAATGCTGGCCAGTTCCAGCAACCGCAACCGGCGGTCTGCGTCCGGCGATCCGATGCCCAGAATAGCAATCGCATTTGCCGACAGTGGCTCTTGGGCAATCGCCTGTTTTGCCAGCGCGATTGTCGCCGCATCAGGCAGCGCATCCGGATTGCGGCGCTGTTCCAGCGTCTTAGAAAACATCACCACCGCCAGCTCGCCCTTGGCCAGGCCATCGCTGATCGGCAGTTGGGTGACAAAGGCCGGGTTAGCGGCGCGGTACACCGCCGCCTGCATATGCGCGAACGACCATGAAGCCACCAGCAAGCCCAGCACGCACCCCGCCACCATGCGGGCCGTCATCCCGGCGCGAAGTTGCTGTAAAATCGCCCCGCGCTCAGCCAGTGGGGGCGTCGGCGTCTGCTTTGCCATAGCCGTAACCGTATCCATAGCCATAGCCGTAACCATAGCCCATGTTGCGCTGATCCAGCTTGGTAACGATCGCCCCGAATATCCGCGCGCCGCTGGCTTCCAGCCGGAACAGCGAATTCTGGATAGAGCGTAACTTGGCCCCATTGGACTGGATGATGAACACCACCCCGTCGACCACCGTTGAAATTTCCAGCGCATCGGCAAGCCCCAGTACGGGCGGGCCATCAATAATCACCTGATCATAATGCGTGGAAAGATCGTCCATCAACTGCTTCAGCCGCTGGCCGGACAACAGTTCCGCCGGGTTTGGCGGCTTGCGGCCGCTGCCCATCACGTCAAACGCCCGGCCTTCAATCTTGGTGACCAGCGCGGCAGAAAATTCCTCACCGGTCAGGTAATTGCTCAGCCCCTTGCCAGAGGGAATTTCGACATAGGCATCCAACCCGGAATGCCGCAAATCGGCGTCCACCAGCAGCGTGCGCTTGCCCAGTTCGCCCGATAGCTGGGCCAGCGCAATCGCGGTGGCGCTTTTACCTTCGTTGGCGCGCCCGCTGGTCAGCATGAAGCGGGGCGGCATACCATCCCTGGTCAGGAACGACAGGCTTGTTCGCGCCGCGAAATAGGCTTCGTACAATTCCGATTTCTTGTTGAACAAATCGGCCACCACCGATTGTGTCTCGACGCGCGGAATGGTGCCCAGCAGCGGCAGCTCCAGGACTTTTTCCACGTCAGCCGGGTCGCGCAGGCTCTGGTCAATGGCATCGCGCGCAAACACCAGAATGGCAGACACCAGCACGCCAATGAACAGCCAGAACAACAGGTTTACGCTCAATACCGGCTTAAAGGGCGCGCGCGGCACCTCTGCCTGGTCAACCACGGTCATGTTGTTAGTGCCGGTGCCGGTAACGCCAATTTCCTTATAGCGTTGCAGCAGGGCATCGTAAATCTGGCGGTTGGTATCCACTTCGCGCTGCAAAATCGCGTAACGAACGCCCTCTTGCCGTTGCCGCAAATAGCTGTCCTTCAACCCGTTGACGCGCTGCTGCAGCTTGCGTTCCAGCGCCAGTGCCTGCTGATATTCTACCCGCACACCCTCTTGAATACGGCGCTGTTCCTGCGTCAGGTTCCGGTCGAGCACATCCAGCTGTGCCTTGATTGATTTAACCTGCGGATATTCTTCGCCAAATTGCGTGGCCAGCTTGGCATATTCAACCGCCAGCTGCGCACGGTTGGTCCGCAAGGTCGCCGTCGCCGGATCAGCACCACTCGCCACACCAAAATTGTTCGCGGAATATTCAAGCTGGCTTTCCGCGCCCAATCGCTTTGCCGTTGAATCAGACAGCGCCTGGTTCAACGCCGCAAGATCACTGGCAACCAGCGTCTGCGCGGCGGTGGATTCGCCATCGGCGTTTCGGGCACCGCCCGTCACCGTCAGCAATTGCTTGTCGGTGGCATAGCCAATCAGGTCGCGTTCGGATTGTTCCAGGCGTTGGCGAACATCCCCCAGCCGTTGCTCCAAAAAATTGCGCGCGTTGACGGTCGCCCCAAAGCGACGCTCAATATTGGCGCTCAGGAATTCATTCGCCCAGCTGTTGGCGATGGCCGCCGACAAGGCCGGATCTGCGCTTTCAAAGCGGATATCGACCAGGTTCGACGTCTGCACGGGATCAATCGAGACATCTGCGACCAGCCGGGTGATGATCCGGCGATCGACATCGCCCGCCGCGTCAGCCTTTATACCAAAAGATTGTCGCGCCTGCGGATTTGCGGCCAGCTTTAAGCGCCGGGCCACGCGTTCCGCCAGCGACCGCGATTTCAACAGCGCATATTGCGTGCGATAATATTGCAGGTTGCGGTTGAGATCGTCGACCTTCAGCGCGGACACATTGGTCAGGTTCGAATCGACCGGGCTGATTTCAATCCGCGTCGTCGCGCGATATTTGGGCGTATCCGTCAGCGTGGCGACCAGGCCGATCAACAGGCTGGTCACGATAATCGCCAGGATCGGGAATTTCAGGCTGAGCGCTTCGTGCCAATAGCGTTCAAACTGCGGCATCAGCGTGCTGGCAAACCGCGACCGATTGACGGCGCGGACCGGCGCTACTTCGCCCTCAAACGGGTTGGGCCCTGCCGGGCCGCGCGGATGTGCAATCGTGTTCACGCTGTAATCATCCTAGCGGCGGGCCTGGGTGACGAGAATTGCGGCGGACAGGGCAGAGGGCAGGATTTTCAGCAGGTCCTGAAACAATCTGCCCGATGCAGAATCGCCAACAATGATCACGTCGTTCGAAAAAACATCCGGGTCAGGGGCGTTGCCGCGCTGGATCGACGCCAGATCATACATGCCGACATACTTCTGCCCGGCAACCGTCCGAAAAATCAGCACGTCATTAAACTTGGCAAATTCTGCACCGCCGCCCGCCAGCGCAATGGCGCGGACCAACGTGTTTGACGCCGCCGCAGGAAACTGGCCCGGCGCGCGCACTTGCCCGCCCACCGTCACCAACTGGCTGGCAGCTTCAGACAGCGTAATCGAAACCTGCGGGTTCAGCACATAGCGCCCACGCAGCCGATTTTCGATTTCTGCGGCGATATCATTCGGGGTGCGGCCCGCGCCCTTTACCGAACCGATCAGCGGGAATGAAAAATTGCCCTGCGAATCAGTAACGACCGACCGGGTCAGATCAGTGACGCCGAACACATCGACACTTAGCTTGTCACCCGTGCCGACAAAATATTCCGGGCGCGAGGCACCAATATCCTGGCTGGTTGGCTTTGGTAATTCGCTAAGCTGCGACACCTTAATGCCGGGATCCAGCCCAACCGGGCCACTACCCACACAGCCGGTGAGCAGACCAAGGCCACAAAGCACAGACAAGCGCATTCGAAATCGCTGTTCCATGCCTGCCCTACCCCCTTGCTGTTATCCGCGCCCATCCCGAGCGCGGTCGAACCGCTAACGATATAACCTATAGCCCGCAATCATCGGCTGAACAATTATTAACGATTATGGCTCAACTTTCATTGGGCCGGGGCATCGTCGCGCGTCGACGCCGTCGCCAAAATACAGCCCAGCAAGGCAGTTACCGCCATCATCGTGGGCGTGCGCAGCGGATAATCAACCAGGCTGGCCAGCGCAAAAATCAACCACGAACCGCATATGCACAGCGCCAGCCCGCGCGCGTTGCCGCCCAGGCGGATCAGTTGCCACCCCCGCGCCAGCACCCACAAGCAGGCAAGAATGGCGAGCACGGCGAGCGGAACGCCGCCTTCAATCACAAGCTGCAGCCAATCATCATGCGCGTTATTGATATAGTTTTGCATCAACAGCGCGTCTGCTTCGTATCGGCGATACGCCAGGTCAAACGCGCCCAGCCCGGTGCCAAATGGCAGATGCCGCCACGCCATATCAAGCAAGGCGGGAATCATGCCCAGCCGCAATTCATCGCCCATTCCCGTGCGCGCCACCCGGTCAATCGCCGGCAACCGCGCCGATAGCAGCAAAACCAGTGACAGCACCGCAACGCCGCCGGTAATGACGGCGGCCACCAGTGCGCTGCCGGGGATTGCCCATTGGCGGCCCGCCAGTTGCACCTGCAAGGGCATGCGCGCGCCCAACTGCCCCCCAGCCCGCCCCCGCTCCTGCCCATCCATCGACCGGCAAACCGCGATCGTTGCGGCAAAAACCAGCGCCAGCGCGGCCGCTACCAGCCCCGCGCGCGACGCGTTGATCAGGATCGCCACAATCACGACTCCAGCGGCACTCGCCAGCGCCAGCCGCACATTGCGCGGCGGCAGATATCGGGAATCGGGATAGGTTGCTGCATACCCCATCCAGATCAGGCTGGTGGACAGGAAAACCGCATTATGATTGCGATTGGCGAACAGCCCAACGGGTTCCCCCAAATTGGTGTAGCGGTAAAAATACAAAAACACGGCATCCGGCGTCACCGCCTGCGCAATCGCGAACACCGCGCTGATTGCCGCCGCGCCGATTAATAAAGGCACAATCAACTGCCGATCGGATCGGCGCATCCCGGCATACAGCAATATCGCCGCCAGCGGCACCGACAGGCTGAAAACCGCGCTCCAGGTGCGGATGGGCGACAGCGATATCGGCCGCCACACATCAGCGGTGCCAATCAAGTGATCAACCACCACCAGCGGCTCTCGCCCGCCCAGGCTTGCCCAAATTGCGGGCGGCAACGGAATCAATTGGACAAGCCCAATGGCGACAAGCGCCAGCACCACGCCGGCCGGCCATATAACGGCATCAACCCCGCGCGCACCGCGCACCACGGCCAGCCAGATCACCACAAAAACGCTCACCGGCACCAGCGCCATCAACGCGGCGCTATCCCCCCGCGAACTGCCGCCCAGCAGCAGCACCAGCAGCAGCCAACCGGCCATCGCATATCGCGCCACGGCTCAGGCCGCCCGCTCGATATACCAGTCCTCTAGCACCAGCACGTCCATGTTGGTGCGCAAGAAACAATCAAGCGCCTGTTCGGGTAAGCAAACCACCGGCTCGTTTTCATTAAAGCTGGTGTTCAGCACCAGCGGCACCCCGGTCAAATCGCGAAACGCCGCGATCAGTTCGGCATAGCGCGCGTTGGTTTCAGCTGACACCGTCTGCAACCGGCCTGATCCATCGGAATGGGTGACGGCGGGTATCTGCGCGCGCTTTTCTTCGCGAATCTGGAACACCTGCATCATGAAGGGCACGGCATCATCTTCTTCAAACCATTCTGCGACATGGTCTGCCAGAATAGACGGTGCAAAGGGGCGAAATCCTTCGCGCCGTTTGATCTTGGCGTTCAGGATTTGCTTCATATCGGCGCGGCGCGGATCGCAGACGATGGATCGGTTGCCCAGCGCGCGTGGCCCCCATTCCATCCGCCCCTGAAACCAGCCAATCACCTTGCCATCGGCAACCGCCTGCGCCGTGCGCGCGCACAGCGCCGCCGAATCGCTGATTTTTTCCACAATGCACGGGGCGTCATCAAGATCAGCCTGCCGGGCATCAAGCGCGGCAGCGCATTGATCATTCGAAAAACCGGGCCCCCAATAGGCGTGGTCCATCACAAACCCGCGATCACCGCCCTGCCGGTGCCAAACGGTATATGCCGCGCCAATCGCGCCGCCCGCATCGCCGGGGGCGGCGTGCACATAAACGCGCTTGAACGGCGTCTGGCGGCGCACCTTGCCGTTCGCCACCGAGTTATTCGCGCACCCGCCCGCCAGCACGATATCAGTAACGCCGGAATTACCGCGCGCGCCCTCAATCAAGTTGAAAAACGCTTCTTCGTACATCGCCTGCGCAGAATGGGCCAAATCCATATGGCGCTGATCAACCGGCACATCCCTTGTGCGGCGCGGGCCCAGCAATTCTTCCAGCGCGGGCGAAAAAAGATCGCTGAATTCAGGCGATCCGTTTTCCCATTGCTGGGCGATTCCTTCCTTATGGTGGCGGAAATACGCCAAATCGAGCTTGAAGCCGCCACCGGGCAACAGCTCCACCAATCGGCGCATCTGCGGCAGGAACACCGGCTTGCCATAGGGGGCCAGGCCCATGATCTTATATTCGTCCCCGTAATGCGGGAATCCCAGATGCTGGGTGATCGCCTGATAGAATATGCCCAGCGAATGCGGAAAATAAACGCGTTGGGCAACATCGATCCGGGTGCCCTGCCCCATCCCCCAGGCAGCGCTGGAAAAATCGCCAAAGCCGTCAACCGATATCGCCACCGCCGAATCGAACGGCGACACATGAAACGCCGATGAAAGATGCGCGATGTGATGTTCCACCGCGTGAATCTGCGCCTTGATCCGCGCGCCCGGAAACGCCTGTTCCAGCAGCTTGTCTGCACCCAGCCGCTCCTTGCGGTTGCGCAGCCGTTCAAACAACAGGTCAAAATCGGGCCGTGCCTTCAATATATAGGCACCGCGTTGCAGCATGTTTGCGCGCGAATCCTGGTTCAGCGCGACATGATCGATATCGCTGATCGTCACGCCCGCTTCGGCCAGGCAATACCGGATCGCCTCCACCGGAAAGCCCGCCCAGTGCTTTATGCGCGAAAACCGTTCTTCTTCGGCCGCGGCAATCAGCTTGCCATCGCGGATGATGCACGCCGCCGCATCCGCATGGAACGCGTTCAATCCCAAGATCAACATGGCAGTTTACCACCGTCACAACCGAGCGGAACCGGCACATCGCCCCAATGCTCTGGCGCAACAATCCCGCGCTCCGCAAGGCACGCCGCCAATTCGGTGGCCCGCGCGTCCAGGCTATAGGCCGGGGTGCAGCGCGCTGTGCCCGCCCGGGCAATTTCCAGGCGGCGGTCCTCATGGTCCAGATAATAGCCAATCCGTTCACACAGGCTTTCAGGCGTGGTGAACACATCAATCTCGCGGCCTGGTTCGTACAACGTTCGCACCTCTGCATTGTCGATATGGAGCATGAAACCGCCCGCTGCCGGTATCTCAAAAGTCCGGGTCGAGACTGCATCTTCCCACCCGCCGGGTGATCGCGGCCCCATGTGCAGCGCGATGTTGATACGGCTTTCCTCAATCGCGCGGGCAAAGAAATCGCCCATCAGGGGATGGCCGACGACAAAGGGCGCAAATGCTGTGCCAGCGGCATATTTTGCCCAGCCATTGCCAATCACGGCGATGCGGCGATCGGGGAATGCCTGCGCCACGGCGATCATGTACCGCGCCTTTTGCGGCGACGGCGTGCCGATCATTGAGATATCCCAGCGGTACGGAATGTCGCCCGAATAATGGCGGCGATGCACATCAGCATTATAGGCGTGGGGCACAAACGCGGTTCGTTCCGCACCATGCGCCGCCGCCAAATAATCGAGCTGAAAACTTTTGGTCGTGGCGATCAGATCATATTGCGCGAGTGCAGCGGGCGTTAAGCCGGGGTGATCGAAATGGAAATCGGGGTAATAGTTTACGCAGCGCACCCCTGCAGCGCGCAGTTTTGCCAGCGTTTCACTGGCAATGAAACTGCCCTTCACGGCCACCATCACCTGCGCGTTCACCTGTTCGGCCAGCGCCAGAATTTGCGCATTATAGGATGCGGTCAAAAAGCCATGCATAGCCCTTGCGCCAATGCGCCCTGCCAGCGTTTTACTTTTCAGCGCATAGTGGCGATGGTCAACCTCGGCAACGTCCCAACCAATACGGCGAAACGCCTCCCCCAGCCCGTCGCCCGTGGCGCCGGGAGAAAATTCGGTCGCCATTACCGCCCGGATTGGCCGGGTTATCAACGAAACCAAATCACCCCCCCATCCCTGCGCACCCCGATTACCCTATAAACAGCGCGCCAGCCCATGCAACGAAGCTGGTGGCAGCCAATCTGCAGTACGCGCGACAGCGCCGCCGTGGCGATGATAGCTACCCCGGTCAGCGCAGCGGGATAGGCCGAGCCTAGAACGGTGCCTAAAGCGATGATTGCTCGACGAGCAGGCAATCCTCCAGCATTGAATTCATTGAACCCAGATCAAATAAAATTGCGAAATATTCGCCAGTAAAAGCTATTCAAAAAATTATTTTTCGTAAAAAAATCTAAAAAATGACAATATAGTTTAACTGTATGCATTTTTATTATTTAGCCGTTGCCTCAACAACAATCATTGACCCCCACAGACCCAGGACCGCGTCAGCAACTGCATCCGATGTTTTCTGCTCAAGCGCAATTTTGAATTTATTGCGCGGAATTGGAAAAAGCTCCGCCTTCATTCCAACAACATTCATTTCTATGTCCCGGAATTTATTTTTAAAGTGACCAAACAACTCTCGTTTGTTAAATACCCGTGCGTAAAATCCATCGCCCGTATCAACATAAATTTGCTGTAGAGATTTAGACAATAGTTTGCCCATAATAATGCCGTGTATTAACGCGTTATTGATGTAATAAACAATACTCGGTCGATAATACACCATTATCATGGCGTGCCCGCCGGGTCGCAATACGCGGGCAATTTCAGCCAGGCAGGATTCAAACTGGCTGCTGTGATGGATAACACCCCAGCTCCAGACAGTGTCAAAAGAGGCATCGGGAAACGGCAGGCTTTCAGCATCAGCACGAAGAATGTTGCCGTCCAGCCCAAACACATCAAAGCGACGCTTTGTAACCTCAACAGCGCGCTCGGTCAGGTCAATCGCTGTCAGTTTGGCGCCACCTCGTGCAAGCATCGAAGCATGGGTCCCCATGCCGCATCCCACTTCAAGCACATCTTTGTTCTTCAAAAATTCCGGCTTCATGAACCGACCAAAAGGTGCGCCATCGGCCCCCTTCGCGAAATATGCCGACGACAGGAAACGACGATCAATCTCGTCATACCATTCGCGACTGCCAGCCGGCAGTTTCAGGGTGTTCTCCCAATCATACGTCATCGGGTTGTTTTCCCACCAGTTCACGTTGCTCTGCTGGGCGGTGGAGAGCTCGATTGGTTTGCTGTCGACGGTCATGTTCGGGTCCCCGAGGAATGGAGCCTGGACGGCGGGGCGGCCAGGCGTTTGCCTATAAACCGACATTGCCCAGTTAGGCAGCGGTTTCCACCTGTTCGCCCTTCAGGAGAGGTGATTGAACGGGAAGGTAAGGCATGTCTGGCTGCAGCGCGCGGCGGATGGCTGATCATGCGATGCCCGCCAAGGTTACGCGGCTGGCCGGTTGCGGGCGTGAACGTCGCTCAAGATGCGCTTCACCATTCCCACAAGCGGTATATCAGTTCGCGTGGCGGGGGCCGCGCATGTATGTGCCGCCGCCGCCATTACGGCGGCGCCAAGGTTCGACGTATCTTCAACCAGCGCGACGCGACCGACACTCGCCAGCGCGCGTGCCAGGTCGAGCTGGTGATCATCGATAATCTCACCCATGGCCGCTAAGCGCGGCACAACAATGGGTATTCCGCCTCCGTGAAGCGCGGACAGGATCGATCCCACACCACCATGGATGATCACCAGGCGGGCACGGGCGATCTGCGCCATAAATTCATCCATCGGCATAAAGGCTATGGCGGTACAGCGTGTTGAGGGAAATGGCGTGTGGCCGTGCTGCACAACCACGGGCTGCGGCAAATGATCCGCGATCGCATCAACCGCGCCCAGCAAACGCGTAAAGGGTTGATGGCCGTTGCCGATCGACACGAAGGTGCTCATATCAACAATCCGCCGTACCGCCCTTTGGGAAAATACGGTGCCAGTTGCGGCCACTGGTAGAAAAAATCATGCGCCAGCCAGTACATGATCCGCCCGGTCATTGACGGCGAACTGATACGCGTCATCGTTTCAACGAACACAATGTGGGTGCCAAAAAACAACCGGCCAATGATGGCAAAGGGCACAGCGGGTCCTGCGCCGGTGCTCAAAATTGCCGCCGGCCGTTCGCGCCGCAAAATGGCAAAGGCTTCCCATAGATTGAGCAGAAATTTCCAATCGCGTTCGGAATGCGCGATGAAGAAAGTCTTGCCCTCCATGTCGGCGGGCAGCATCGCCTGATCGTTCAAAACATAGAAATGCGCGTCACCGGCATAGGCCGCCGCCAGCGCGCGCACTTCGGTCAAATGACCGCCGCAGGATGAAACGACGCAGGTTTTCATGCGCGCGCCAGCAAGGCGTGCACAGCGGCCAACGTTCGGTCGGCCAGCGCGTCCCATCCAAATGATTCGATCATCCACGCCCGCCCGCGCGCGCCCATCGCCGCCAGATCATACCCCCGCATGGCGGTGATCGCCGCCGCCAGCGATACGGGCGCATTGCTCACCCATAACCCACAATCGCGCGTCTCCACCTCTGCCCAGGGCGCGCCTTTGCTCACAATCACCGGCACACCGTGGGCCAGCGCCTCGGCAATCGACATGCTGAAATTTTCGGTGTGCGATGGCAGGATGCACACATCCGCCGATGCAAAGGCGCGGGCCTTTTCAGCGCCGTCGACATGCCCGTGGAAGCGCACCTGCCCGGCGATGTCGGCTGACAGCCGCCGCAGTTCATCGGCATAATCCTGATCGCCGTCGCCATAGATATCCAGCTGCACCGCGCCCCCCAGCGGCAGGCGCAACGCATCAAACAAATGGTCAAGCGCCTTTACCGGGTGAAGCCGCCCGATGAACATCAGCCGCATGACGCCACCGGGCATCCAATCACGCGGCGGCAGGCTGGCCGGAATATCCGCGCCGTTCGGGATAACGACGCTGGCCGCGCCCGGCATCCGTGCGGTGCTGGCGGCCTGCTCGACTGGCGATGTCAGATGCAGCATCGTGCGCTTTGGCATCAGCGCGGCACAGGCGGCTTCCCAGCATATTTTGGCGCGACTGCGCGGGGCGCCGCCCCAATTCTGGCTGGCCAGCAATGCACCGCGCGGTGACCACAGCACAGGCTTGCCGCGCAGCCGGGCAATCGCCAGCGTGGGCAGTGTCGGTAACGAATACACGCCGGTCAGGTGCACAGCATCCGCCCAGCCAATCATCGACCACAGCCGCGCGATCATCCGGGGGGCAACATCACCCCGGCCAATACGCGGCGAAAAATACACCGGATAGCCTGCCGGATAGATCACCGGCGATGCGGCGATCGGCAGTCGCGCGTGCGGCCCGGCGGCATCAGAAGTCACCACGCGCAGCGAAACACCTGGCATCCGGGCCAGAGCATTGCACAGCGCATGCGTCGAAAATATCGGGCCGCCATAATAGGTTGCCGGGTAAAATGTTGGTGCGACGTGCAGGATGTTGATGGGATGCATCGCCGGGCTAAATCACGTCTTCACCGAAACCCGCGTTACCGCCATGATGATGATTGCAAACAGCGCCAGCGTTACAGGCGCGCCGATCACGTCGACCACATAGGCACCATCAACCCGCGTGCCGACCTGCACGCCAATCAACGCAACCGGCAACAATGCCCATTCCCGCCGCCCCATGGCGGCAGACATGGCGCGAGACATCAACGCCAGGATGATGCCATACGGCGTCATCAACAGCGGCAGTCCCCACCAACCAAAATTGCCATATGCTTCTGCGAACAGTCCGGCCGTAATCGCTGTGCCTTCATATCCCGTTGCCCGCGTGTACAGGTCTGTGCCGTCCTTGGTCAGATTGGGTTTATCGGGCCATAAAAAACGCGGAATGAAAACCGCAGCCACATTGGCCAGGGTATAGCTGGGCAGCCCCATATCATATTGGGTAATCACAAATGTTGCCACGTTGACATAGCTGAATCGGGTAAGGCTGGTGGGGCGCTGGCCAGCTTCGTCGATCGCGCCATCAACTTGATAGGCCTGAATAACCGCCAGCCGGTCATCAATAGTGGCTGATTGGTTGCCTCGATCCCTGATCAGGGTATTGCGGCCATAGGTAACAACCGGAACCATGCTCGAAAAAATGAACAGCGATATTGAAACGGCGGCGATCAACGTGCTTATCTTTGGACGATGCAAATAGAAAGCAAGCGTTGCGCAAAGGCACGTTATCATCACATCAGATTTGTTGAACAACAACACACCGACAGCCATTTCAATAAGCACTAAAACAACTGCGATCAGCAAAAGAATGTTTTTCCGCTGCAATGCCAGTAAAATCAATAACATCAGACCAGCGGAATACGCCTTTGCTATTGATGAAACGATCGACGGCAATATACCTTCTTGCAAATTTAGCAAAAATGGCAAAATAATACCGTATCGTGCTACGCCACCAACGACCAAAAAAATAATCATCATGGAATATATCGTGATCACTGGCTTACGTTGCTTTGGAACGGCCAAAGTTATTTGAGTAAAAATCGCCCCTAAATAGACAAAAAATACACCTACCGTAATAATTATATTAAATTTTAATATTTCATACTCATCAAAATAATATAAATTTCGAATGTAATCTGATGTTACCTGATCGTTCGATAACGCCACCAGGTTTCCGGCGCCGTAATACGCTCCACACGCCACCCGGAACCAGAAAAATGCCCCCCAAATTGCATCGGGGTCACGGCGCAGCGCGCTGGCTACGCCAAAAACCATTGCAGCAATCAGGGCCAGCGGGCCGACCATATTTGCCCAGCCGACCGCTGCCGGAAATGAAACGGTGATCAGTTCAGCAACGGCATAGAATATCAGCAACGCCAGAATCAGCGCCATTTCAACCGTGCTGACCGGCGGCATAGCGCGCGGCATAACAACCAATGCCTGGCGATCGGCAGGGCGTTCAATTGCAATCATTGGCCGCCCCCTATTCCTGTTCCGCCCCAACGCCGCCAATCCGCGTGCAAGCGGAATAGGGAGCTCGGTGATCAGCATAGCCGATGCGGCATAAAAGGCGAGTGGCGCGCACCTGAACCTGCTATTCTTTGAAGGTGATGGTGTCGGCCAGGCTAAATCAGGCCCGCGGCGACAAACACCTGTGTCCACCGCGCCTCGTAAGTGTGGTCTCGCAAACAGCGATCCCGTCCAGCCGCCCGTATCGCCGCTGCGCGTTCAGGATCGGCGAGCAGCGCACGAATTTTCGACGCACAGTCCGCTTCGTCGGCATAGGTCACAATTTCGCGCCCGATATCAAACACCAGCGCCAGCTCAGGATTATGCTGCGTCAAATACAGCCCCCCGCTCAGCGGCACTTCGAAATCGCGGCCCTTCAGGCACATCAGCGTGCGTGAATGGCCAATGCCGCCAAATCCCAGGTTAATCCGGCTGTGCGAATACAGCGCCACCATATCATCATCGTCCAGCGCCCCACCGGGCCAGCCGCGCCCGAATGCATCAATCGCAACGCCCAGTCGCCGCAGCTTTTCGATGAAGAACGGTCGAAAGCCATAATGCGCGCCAACAAAGCTCACATCGCGCGAAAACGGCACATCATAGGGGCGGTGGGTGGCGGGATCAGCAGATTCGGGGTGAAAGCGCACCAGCCCGCCGTGGAGCGCATATTTCAATCCGGCATGCGGGTCGCTCGACAGGTTCAGATCGGTTACTGCCGCCAGCGCCGCTGGCCCACGCGGCGTGCCATCGGGCATCGTGCTGGCATCCAGCTTGTCATCATAGCTGAAATTGAAAATCGCAGCCCCTTGCGCGGCCATGTGCGCCAATGTTTCGGGCTGCGTATTGGCACCCGATAAATAGCCGACCACCACATCAACGGGACGCCGGGCATGTGCTTCATCAAACGCATGCCGCATGGCAACATTCATTGGCGTTCGCTGATCGGCCCAATCGGGAGATTGTTGATCAAACCCGGCTGCGCCAAATTCAAAAATCGTCACCTCGCCAAATGGGTCGAATGCGCGCAGCAACACCCTTTCCCAATCGGAAATGGCGAACGCGACGAACAGGTGTAGTGCGCCCTTTTGCTTGGGCCAGCCGTTCTGCAATGCCCGGCTGGAAAGCCGCGCGCGCACCGCCGCCACCGTCGCCGCTTCGTCCAGCGCCGTTATGCCGCGCGCAGCGGCCATGCCCTCAAAAACCTGCCGGGCAACCGCTGCGGCGCGCTGCTGTTGCTGGCCACGCACCGCCGACACCAGCCGAGCGGCGGCCGGAACACGCTGCACGATTGATTTTATGTAATGTCGCATCGTTACCACCGCTCGCCAGCACGTGTAAAAGGCCGCCCATCAACGCTGCACCGGGCGCTGCTCACGATATCACCGCCGCTTCCGGCTGATCGGGACTCGGCACCGCCATACCGCGCGGCGTCAAAACCCATGCTAAGATCACCGCTGCGAGCATAACAACCTGGCCAAGCCCATTGGCAATCGCGGCCCCGATCACCCCGAACAGCGGAATGAACACCAGTGCCAACGCAATATTGGCCACGCCCCCTGCCAGTTTTGTCCAAATCAGTTTTGAAGACACGCCAAACGATAACAACCGGTTTTCAACAACCTGCGCAATCATGTTGACGCCGTAACCCAGCGCAATCAGGCACATCACATCGCGTGCCCCTGCCCGGTAATCGGGTGCCAGGAACAACACCGCAATCAGATCGCCAAAGATCAAGATGCCGATCAACAGCCCCGCCATCGCCACCAGCATCGCGATAATCCAAATCCGGAATATCTGCCGCCCCCGCTCCAGCGCGCCATTGCTTTCGGCCTCGAACAGGGCGGGCCGGAATACATCGTTCAACACCGCGCTGACCATCATCGCCATGCGACTGGCAATCGAAAATGCTGCTGCATATAAACCCACAGCCGCCGTATCCAGCGTCGCAGCCAGCACATACCGGTCCCCCTGGCTATAGGCGAAGCCGAGAAAAGCAAATGGGAGGAAGGGCAAGCCATAGCGCACGATCTGCGCGCGGGCTTCGCGGGTCATTTCAGCGTGTCCGGCGCGCTCGCGACCACCGTTGGACGGCAGCCGCCCAAAGGCGAGCGTGGCAAGCGAAATCGCGATTGTCTGCCCGGCAATAAACGCCTCGATTGAGGGATCAAATACCAGGGCAATGGCCGTACATGTCATCAACAACACAGCCTCGCTCGCAATCCAGGCCGCGTATCGCTGCATCCGCCGCTCAGCCTGCAAGGGGGCGATCAGCACTGCGCGCGCCGCTGTTGCCAAAGCCCAGGGCGCGATCAGCCCGATAATCCAAATGCTGGCCCCCGCCCGCAGCGCCGGCCAGATCAGCAGCACGGCAATGACAGCGGCGGAGAAAAACGCCGCCAGCGCCGCGGCATAGCCTGCAATCAGCCGGTTATATGCCCCGCCATCGCCGGCCTGAAGATGCTGCAGGTGATACCGCACCTGGGTTTGCGACAAGGGGGATAGCCCCGCGCCCATCGCCAGCGTCATCATGCCAAGCAGCAGGCTGGCACCGCCAAATACCGCCGCAGGGGCAAGCTCGGTAATGATCCGAATGGCCACGATGCCGCACACGATAACCGTCGCGTGCCCGGCGGTGATCCACATCCCGTCGCGCACCATCCGGCGGCCAAGCGCCGCCCCGGCGCGCTGGCGCAGTTCGGTCAAGATGGCCATGGCGTCCGCTCAGTTCGGTGCATCACCCGCCATTACCCTTTGACGGATCGGTTGCTGTCGCTGCCAGCGTCCGGATGATGGTGTCGACCTGCGAAGCAAAAACCGGAAAGCCAAATCGCGCGCGAACCCGGTCGGCCAGGGTTGGGTCGCGCTCAACCGGGGTGCTGGCCATTGCCAAAAATGCATCGGCAAACGCTTCGGGGGCAACGCACGTGCCAAGCTCACCGTCCCCCAGTGCATCGGGTGCGCCCCCCACGGCCAGGCCAATCGTTGGCGTGCCGCAAGCCATCGCCTCTGTAAAAACGATCCCGAAGCCTTCACTGGTGGATGGCAGCGCAAAGATATCGGCCGCACGGTATAAATCGGGTTGGTCTTCGCGCTGCACATAGCCGAGGAAACGCACGTTTCGCTCAACCCCGTGCTGGCGGACCAGATCTTCCAGTGTTTTTTGATAGGCGCCAACCCCGGCGACAAGATAAACCACGGGCACGCCAGCATCCCGCAATGTCGCGATCAGCGGAATGATGCGGTCATGGCCCTTGGGGGCACTGAACATATCCAGTCGGGAAACCGAAAGGATCGCCAGTTCATCCCCCAACCGGAAATGGGCACGGGCAGATGCCCGGTCGCCGGGACGAAAATCATCGCTGACCGTGGTGGTTAAGATGACGATCTTTGTCGGATCGATCGATGTTTTTGCCCGCACATGTGATCTTGTGTCGCGGCTGATCGTCAGGATCAGGTCTGCCGATTCAAGCGCGCGGCGGCGCGCGGGCGCAATATCGCTCCAGATATCAATACCATAAAGCTGGACGACCAGCTTCGCCCCCGTCAACCGCGCAATCAGGCGCGCCAGGCCGATGTGGAAAAGATGGCCGCAAAACACGGTGGTTGGCCGGCTGGAAAGCGCGTGTCGCACGGCGGCCAGCGAATACGCAATCCGCCCGGCCATGGCCGGCGCCTGCCGAACCTTGGCGAGCAGCGTTCCCGGCTGCTCGGGTGCAATGCGCGGCAGCACCAGCACATCATCCACCGCTGTACTGGCCGACAGCGCCGTCAGCAGATCGCGGTTATACTGGGAGATACCGCCGTAACCGCCGAACGCATCCGTCACCAGGGCCAAGATACGCTGACCGCTCATAGCATTTTCAACCGATTCCGTTGGAAAACCACTATATTCACGCCCAGCAATGTCGAAAAGCCCCTATTAGAATTGCGCATAAACATCGCGGGCCCAGGCGCGGGAGCTCATCCCCATACGAACTGACCCGCGATGCCCATCCGACGCGTCGGTCCATGTCGCATTTGGAACGGTGAACCCGGTTTTGGCGCGCGCGGTGATCCGAACCGGCAGCGGTATCTGCGGCGCGTTCGCCAATGCGGCTTTTCCGGCAGCAAAGCACAGCTGCGGCAAATAGGGAGCAACCTGCCGGAGCAACGAAAAATCAACCAGCGGCGTGCGCAGTTCAACGCTGTGCGCCATGCTCGCCCAATCGCTGTCACGCAGCAATTGGTTACGCATATAGCCTGCAGCCTCCAGCGCGGCGACCCGTGCCTGGGACGATGGCGGCATCGGCGTCAGCGCCAAATCGTTGATCAGCCCAAGCGGCGACAGGCGACGCAGCCCGTGCTCCACCAATTCGCTGTCCAAAACATCCTTTAGCTCAAACGGCAAAAACAGGCCCCGCCGCAACAGATATGCGCCTGCATAGCTGCCGCCATATTCAGCCATGCCGAGCTTTTTGGGTTGTTCCCGCCCGAGTTGGAGCGCTTTCCCAAGCTGGCGCAGCCCCGCCCCCAACCCCGGCACTCGCGCCGGGACGGCCATCCAGTTGACCCAGGTCGGGATCGTGCTGAAACTGTCATAGCCAGAAAATAGCTCATCCCCGCCAACGCCGGACAGCGCCACTTTCAGCCCCGCTTCGCGCGTTGCCTTGGATACAAACCAGGAGTTGATGCCATCGATAGAGGGTTGATCCATCGCCGCCAGAATGTCGGGCAGATCGGCGGCGAATTCGGCCCGGCCGACGGTGCGGATGACGTGATCAGCCCCGTAAAGCTGTGCCACCTCCGCCGCCAGCGGCGCCTCATCTTCCTTCATCCCCCGATATTCTTCAAACGCGAGGGTGATCGCGGTAATCCGCTGCTGCCCCGCATCGCGCATCAGCCCCAGGATCGCGCCGGAATCGATCCCGGCGGACAGGAAAACCCCAACCTCAACATCCGCCAGCAGATGCGCAGCAACGCTATCGGCCAATGCGGATCGGATGCGCGCGCCGCTATCGGCCATATCGGCTTGCGCGGCGGTAGGCACGGATAACTCCTGCGCGATTGATGCATAGCGGCGCGGCCTGCCCGCCCCCGATTGGTCGACGTGCAGCGTGTGCCCGGCGGGCAGGCACTGGATGTCGCGGTACAGCGTGAACGGTTCTGGCACGCTGCCCCACAGGTGGAACCCGACAATCCCGGCGGGTTCAGGGTCGCGCGACACATGCCCGCCCGCCAGCAACGCCTTGACCTGGCTCGCAAACCGGAACGTCCAGCCATCATCGGCATAATATAGCGGTTTGATGCCATAGGGATCGCGCGCCATAAACAGGCTGCGGTCGGCATTATCCCAGATCGCAAACGCAAACATACCGCGCAAATGATCGACCATCCCGGCGCCGTAGCGGGCGTAGAGATGCAACAGCACTTCGGTGTCGGACGTGGTTCTAAATTGCGCGCCCTGCGCCTCCAGCGTGCGTTTCAGCGCCGGATAATTGTAGATTTCACCGTTAAAACTGATCTGATACCGCGCATCCGCGCTGGCCATGGGCTGGCTTGCCCGGTCAGACAGATCGATAATCGACAGGCGGCGATGGCCAAGGGCGAGGCGACGGTCTGCGCTCCACCACTCGCCAAAACCGTCGGGGCCACGTTTGGCCATGTGATCACGCGTCGCATGCAACTCGCGCACTTGGGGGGCAGAGGCGGCGACATGATACGCAAAGATCCCGTTGATCCCGCACATGATCAGGCAGCGACCACCCGTGACAAATCGGCGCCGTGGCGCGCGCAGGCGTTACGCGTGTCGATGATCAGCTGGGCTGCCTGCGCCAATCCGGCATAGTCGACACCGTCATGATCGGTCACGATCAGCACGCAATCATAACGCGCAATCGCATCAACATCCCAGGCAACGGACGTGCGCCCCGCCAGCGCGGAATATTCACGCGAGGGCGGGATCGTCGGGAAAAAAGGATCGTAATAATCAACCGCCGCACCGCGCGCTGCCAGCTTTTCCATCAGCTTCAGCGACGGGCTTTCGCGCATATCATCCACGTTCTTTTTATACGCCAGCCCCAGCACCAGCACGCGCGAGCCGTTCACCGATTTCCTGAACCGCTGATCAAGCGCGTTGGCGAGCGTTGCCAGCACATAATCCGGCATGGATGAATTTATCTGCCCGGCCAATTCGATAAACCGGGTCGACAGCTCAAACTCGCGCGCCTTCCAGGTCAGGTAAAACGGATCGATCGGAATGCAGTGCCCGCCAAGGCCGGGGCCGGGATAAAAGGGCATGAAACCAAACGGCTTGGTACTGGCCGCCTCAATCACTTCCCAGATATCAATGCCCATCGCGGCATAAACGACCTTTAATTCATTGACGAGCGCGATGTTAACGGCACGGAAAATATTCTCGGTAATCTTCACCGCTTCGGCAGTGGCACTGCTCGATACCGGCACTGTTTTGGTGAAGGTTTCGTACAGCGCACTAATCAACGCCCGGCTTTGCGCATCATCAGCACCCACAACTTTGGGGATTGATGCCGTATTGTGCTTCGCATTTCCGGGATCTTCGCGTTCTGGCGAGAAACCCAGCCAGAAATCACGCCCGGCAACCAGCCCGGTCGCCTCCAAAATGGGCTTCACCAATTCGGTGGTGGTGCCGGGATAGGTCGTGCTTTCCAGCACCACGAGCTGGCCGGGGCGCAATTGCGCTGCGATAGCCTCGGCGGTGCGCGAAACATAGCTTAGGTCGGGTTCAAGATGGCGGGTCAGCGGCGTCGGCACGCAGATGATGATGACGTCGGGCTCGTTCAGCCGGGCCATATCCGACGTTGCGGTCAGCATACCGGCATCATGCAAAGCCGCGATCCGCGACGAGGCGTAATGCTTCAAATAGCTTTCACCCGCCGCAATCGCCTGCGGTTTGGCCGGATCGGTGTCAAACCCCAGCACACGTACCCCTGCTTCTGCAAAGGCAAGCGACAGCGGCAACCCCACATACCCAAGCCCGATCACGCCAATCAGGGCCGACCGGGATTGAATCCGTTCCAGCAGGTCTGATGGCGCGTGGCTATGCGTGTTCACATCAAATTCCACTGGCCAGAGGGCAGAAAACGGCATCGCTGGTCATCGCCCGACAAGCGCCTCAACGCGCTCTTGCGGCACTGCGATGACATCGGATGCCAAATAAGGATCGTGGGTAATCGCCTTGGCCGGATCAATCGGTTCATAGGCGGAGAAGACCGCATAGTCATTGGCGGCAAACAGCGCTTCACACTCAGGGGAGCTTGGCCGGCTAACCTCAACCGCCATCACCGGCCGCACATCGCGCAATAGCCGCGCGGCCCCGCGCAGAATAGCGCCTTCGGCATTTTCCGCATCGATTTTGACAAAATCAGGCGCTGGAAAATGGTCAAGCGCCCAATCAAGCGACAGCGTAACCACATTGGTCGATTGCCGAACGCCACCGGTCTGGCTGCCGCTGTTCACCGCGGTCAGCGCACTGGACGATCGCCCCCGAACCGCAATGTCAAACTGCGCAATCCCCACCTGATCCGCCACGGCGGTCGGCACAATATCAATGGCCAGATCCGGGTTCGCCATCCGCGTGCGGTTGAGCAGCAACTGGTTGAAAGCATCCGGCTCAAATCCAACCACCTGTCGCGCGCGGTGGGCGGCGGGCAGCAAGAACATGCCCATGTTCGCGCCGACATCCCACACCACCATGTCGCTGGTGACGAACCGGTCGACAAAGCCAAGCAGGAAATCCTGAAACTTGGCATTCCCCGGCTTCCATATGGCGAGTTGATTTGCTGGCGACACATAAATGGGGCGACGGCCAAACCGCGCTGGCAGATGCGTTTTAAAGCTGATGTTTCGCGATGCCCGTTCGGCGATCGTGCGCAAGATATTCGTCACCACGCGTCCCCCCGGCCCATTGCTGTCCTACCCGCATCGCGCCGAAACGCAATGTCTGGTCCGCCGACCTTGCCTTGGGATCGCTGAAATAGTGCGGGCCACCGTCCGCTGGAGTCACAACGCAAAAAATAAGGCCAGCCAAGTTACCCTGGCCAGCCTAATCTTCTTAAAAACTCCACGCAGCAAAACTGCGTCGCGTCAGGCCATTGGCCCAGCCGTTAGTTGCTGGCGGGGCTGGACGTTGCCGCCACGATGCCACCGGCAACGCCGCCGACAGCGGCCACGGCGATGACCGCGATCAGCACGGGTGCGATGTTGCTCTTCTTCTTCAGCGCGCGCTTGGCGCGGACGCCAGCGACTGGCGCCTTGACCGTCGCAACCGAAGCAGAACCAGCCTGCGGGCTAGACGCCGCAGCAGACGCAGCACCCGTTGAAAACAGCAATGCAGCAGCTGAAACAGCGGCAGTGATTACCTTGGTGGTCATGCAAATGCCCTTTGCGAGATTCGAAACTTCCATTGGTCTAGCGCATCCGACAAAAAAAGCAACCATGTTTGAATATTCGCACCATCTTTTTGAATTTTCGATGCAAACGCGCACCGGCTGGCCAATCGCAACCATTTGCCGCATTATCCGGGCGAAATGCGCCAATTTCGAACAAAAACCGTTATTTTCGCGATTTTTATGGCGTTATACCTGCCGTTTCTGGCCATTTTACCGGGCCCCGCGGCCGCAACCCTAGCCGAAAATCCGGATCCCGCGTTAACCGAATCGCTCGCCGGTTTGCGGGCAGCGGATATGCGGCTCGCCATCATCCATGATCGCCTGGCGGTCGCAAACCGGGCGTTGTGCGACCGCACCGTCGCGCGAACCGGCCTCGTCCTCCACGCGCTGGCCACCTACCAGCCCCCCTATCGTGCTGTAGCTAAAGCCTATTTCGGCTTTGCAACCCCGGTGGCGGTGGAAGGCGTCATCGCCAACAGTCCTGCGGCAAGGGCGGGGTTCATGCCCAATGATTCGATCGCCAGCATCGCCGGCCAGCCGGTCGACCTCCCCGCCGATCCCGCCACCGGCATCATCGCTGCGGTGGAAGATCGTATCGCCGCGCTGGCCACCACCCAACCAACGGGTGCGCCAATTGCCATTGGCATCGTCCGAAACGGCGCAAATGCGTCGATTTTACTCGGTACGGAGCCTAGCTGCGCGGGCCATATAGAGGTGGGCGTGTCGCGCGTGCTGAACGCCGCCACCGACGGCACGACGATCCAGATCAACTCGGCGCTGATGAACCTGCTGCCCGGCGATGATGATCTCGCTGCGGTGGTCGCGCACGAACTGGCGCATGTGATCCTCCATCATCAAGAGCGGCTGACGGCGGCAAAGGTCAGCCGCGGGCTGTTGCGCGATTTCGGGCGCAATGCCCGGCTGATCCGCCAAACCGAAACCGAGGCTGACCGGCTGAGCGTCTACCTGCTCACCAACGCAGGCTATGATCCGGCACGGACATCGCAATATCTGAAACGCTATAGCGGCCCGCTGCACCTCAACAGCATTTTGGCGGGGAAAACCCATTTGCCCGGCAAGCAACGCATCAAGCTGATTGACGAGGAAGCCGCCCTAATTGCGCAATCGCGCGAGCGCCCCATCATCCCGCCTTGGCTGGACACGCGCTCTATGCCGCTGCAATAATCCGGCACCTTTGGCACCCCCCCCCGGGGCATCTAATCCAATCAGGTCTGCAGCACCCAGCGTTCAGCGCCTTCCAGCCCTAGCGCCGTCAGCTTGCCGCTATAGCAAGCCCCTGTATCAATACCGATCCGGTCGGGCAGAAACTCAACCGCTTCGGTGGGGGTATGGCCATGCACCACCACAAAGGGGTCGCGACGGCGCACATCGAGGAACGGGCCACGTATCCAGCGCAAATCGCTTGGTTTTTGCTGATCAAGCGTCACGCCGGGGCGAATGCCGGCATGAACGAACACATAGTCCCCCGATCGCACCATATCCTCACCGCGATTGAGGATGGCGAGATGCGCCTGCGGAATGCGCTGCTTCAGCAAATCCGCCAGATCCTGCATCGTGCCTTCGTCAGCCTCGGCGCGCGAAATGCCATAGCTTTCCAGCGTCTCATACCCGCCGATTTTCATCAGCAGCCGGGTCGATTTCGAACAGCCCGTGGCGGCGGTGGCAAAGACTTCCTCATGATTGCCCTTGATCAACCGCACCTGCTCGCCCGCCGACAATAACTGGCCGACACGTTCGACAACGCCAGCCGAATCCGGGCCGCGATCAATCAGGTCGCCCAGAAAAATCAGCAAAATCTCTGCATCACCGCGCGCGGCATCATCCGCCTCAATCATCGCGATCAGCTGTTCGAGCAGATCGGCACGGCCATGGATGTCGCCAATCGCATAGATGCGCTGGCCGGGCGCAACCATCGGCTGCTCTGGCACCTTTGTCGCAAACCACCGGCCGAATAGTCGATCTAGCACTACCGCTGCATTCCTTGTCGCCGCCTGAAAATAGTAACGTGCGCTCCCGCCCATGCGCGCATCACGACCGGATTGTCACGTGCCGCCGTGCCGGGCGGTGTTCCAATTTGGTCGGGAAGAGAGGATTCGAACCTCCGGCCCCTGCCTCCCGAAGGCAGTGCTCTACCAGGCTGAGCTACTCCCCGACGGAGACCGGCGCGTTGCTCATATAGCGTCCGGAAAAGCTTGGAAGCGGCCCTATACCGATGGCAATAACCGCGCGCAAGCATCAGCGCGGCAGGCCGTTGCCGCGCCATTTCGTCCATAAATGACGGGCCAGCATCAGCGGCGGCATGCGCAGTAAGTGCGAGCGAATGTAAAAGCCCAGCCGCGTGGCCGGGCGCACCGCCCTGCCCCATCCATCGCGCGCTGTGATGCGACGCAGATAGAGCCGGTCTGCGCGGGTAAGGCGCTGATAATCGGTTGGAACACTTGTCCCATACAGTGCTGCAGACAGCCGCACCGCGCGCGCCATTTCGCGCGTCAGGCCGTGGTGCGCGGCCCGGCTTACAACCCCGTCCAGCCCGAATTCCTCAATCAGTCGGTGGATATCCCACAGATTGCGCATGCCGCCGGCCAGATCGCCATCGGCCAGCAGATGCGCTGCGGCATGGGCCAGCATGTCGGGCACGCCGGGCACGCGCAGGCCGTTTTCCAGCATCGTGCTGTCAGCAATGATCGCGCCGGGATCAGGCGTAATCCTCGCCGTCAGCGGCAATATCGTATGGTGAACGTCGATCATCCGGTCGCGATCCCGGTGGATCAGCGGGGGCAGTTCATGCATCCAACGCCGGTAATAGTGATCGTCATAGGGATCGGGCTTCACCCATTCCCATCCGCCCGCGACTAGGGCTTCCTCCACATCCGCCAGCGCGCCGTGCGGGACCAGAATGTCGAGATCGCCGATCGATCGCCCCTGTCCCGCTGCCAGCCCTGCGGCGACAAACGCCGTGCCCTTCAGCAGCACGACCGGGCAGCCAATGGGCGCAAGCACCCGGCGCGCCATTTCCGCTTCCCACAAAGCGGCCACCCGCCCCTGATCGGCCGAAGCGCGCGCATCGCCAAGGATGCGCGCCACCGCCCGCGGCATCGGTAAGCCCTGCAAACGATGGGCGAGCGACCCCATCAACTGTTCGGCACGGGCAATCGCCAGCAATGCGGTCCATTCATCAGCACTCAGCGCGGCGCAGGTCACCGGATCGCGCAGCACCGTGGCAAGCAGCCAGCCGTCATGCATGCCAGTCACAGCGCCCGCCACAAAGCTTCAACCTGCCCGATGGCGGCTTCGGTGTCGGGATAATCGATTGCCACCGATGGCACATGCCCCACCAATCCGGTCAGCGCATCAAATCCGCGCTCGCCCATAGCGATATAATTGGTTGACGCCTGGGTCAGCCGAACGAACACCTCACCCGGCTCAACGGGGCGGGTCGCCGCGTCAAAACCAAAGCGCGGGAATAGCAGCAGCGCCGGGCGGGCCGGGCTATCCATCGCGGCAATCGCGCGGGCATCGGGCACCAGATGGCGGATGTCGCCCTTCGGCGTACCGGCGAGCAGCGGCCCGAACCGGGCACCCGCCAAAGCTGACGAAACCGCGCCAATCGCGTCATTTTTCAGGCTAATCAGGCGCGGAAAAGGGTGAATCAGCCCCGTTTTTGGGTCAATTAGCGCGAATTCATCGCCCAAAAATCGCCATCCGCGCCCCGAAAGCAGCGCCGCCAGCGTTGATTTGCCAGCACCTGACTCGCCTGTCATCAACAGCGCCCGGCCATCCCGCTCCACCACCGATGCGTGCATCAACAGGTAACGTCGCTGGCCCAGCGCCATCTGCAGGTTCATCGCCATTTCCGCCGCCAGCAACCCTTGCGCCAGCGGCAGCGGGGCGGCCTCTGGCAGCATATAATCGCCGCCGATCATCACCGACGGACGGATGAAGCGCCGCCACGGTCGGGCGGCGAACAACCGCACGGTGAAATCGGCGATGCCGTCGCAAGGTGCCGGATATTCACGATAAAGATCGCGCAGCGCAGCAATGGGCGCGCGCCAGTCCGATCCGATCCGGAACCCCACCGGCCCGATTTTCAGCTGGTGAACATGCCTCATCCCCGCTCAACCAATCCGGCCGCAACCAGCTCATCGAGCCGCGCCATCAGGGCGTGCGGATCAGCATCGCCCAGATCAAATTCATCGCTTAGCCGGGCGAGCAGTGCCGCACTGGTCAACGGTTCGGCAGCGAGCGCATCGAGGATCTCGGGCGCAGGCGGCGCGAGCAGATGCGTCATCCCCGACGCACGGTGATACACCAGCGTCAGATCATCAAGCGGCACCACCCGCAACGTGGCCGCAGCCATTGATCGATAACGAGGTTCATCTGGGGCGGTCATGCACGGCGCTCAGCCGCGCGGCATCTGCAGCGACGCAAAGCAGGTAAAGCCGCTGGTGCCGGATTGCAGGCGGCGGATATATTGCAAATAGGCGCGGGTGCGATCGCTATCCATGCCGGGCAGGCGACCGCCGGCCAGTGCTTTGCGCACATCCTCGCCCTTGAAAGGTACGCGGGCTGGCGGGAACGCCCCCGGCGTACCGGCGGGCACCAGCGTGCCATTGGCGGCGATGTAACTGCCCGACCGTGCCGGATCGGGCACGGGAATTTCGCATGTGAGCACAGATGCGGCAGTTTGTGCCAGCGCCGGGCGGATGGAGACGATTGCGGTTGCACTGGCCGCGCCCAGCATCAACGCGCGGCGGCGGCTGGGCATTGCCGGGCCCGACTCAACGTCAGCCGCAACATCAGCCGCGACATCATCAGGGGGAATCTTGTCGCTCATCGCCGTCCCATCATGGAGCCCCTTCCTCAGGCCCCGCTATGCGACCTTGGCCCTTTCACAATCGTAAATCGAGCGCAAGGCGTTCGAAAGCGTTCGCGCCAAGCGATATTGCCCGCTCCGCCCTCGCCGTTACCCCCCGATTACGCTATCACCCGTGCCATGCTTGATACCTTTGGTCTGCGCACCCTTACCGCCATTACCGCGATCTTGATTGCGGCAATCGCCATCGTCCTGCTCGATCAGAGCTTGCAGGGCGGGCTGATCGTGTTGGTGGTGGGGGTTGCCGCTGTTCTGATCGCGGCCGGCACGGGTGATCACGCGGCGGAACCGTCGTCGCCCGCCCAGCAAGCCGAAGACGGGCGCGCCAGCCCGGTCAACATCGACGAAATGATTGAAGCGGTGGTGGAGCCGATCCTGATCGTTTTTGACGGCCGGGTTGCGCACGCCAATCTGCCCGCGCGCGCCCTATTGGGCGGGCACATCATCGGCGAGGATGTCAGGCTGGCGATTCGCCATCCGGCGGCGGCCGAACGGCTGACGAATATGCGGGCAACATCGCAGGGGCCGATCAACCTGGTCGGGCTGGGCACGCTTGATCAGCGCTGGGAAATGCGGGTGACCACGATGAGCGATGGCCGCCGCGTCGTCCATTTGATCGACCAGACCGGCAGCTATGCAGCAGAGCGGATGCGCGTCGATTTCGTCGCCAATGCCAGCCACGAATTGCGCACGCCACTGGCGTCCATCCTGGGGTTTGTGGAGACGCTGAGCGATGACAAGGCCGGTGCCGACCCCAAGGTACGCGCGCGCTTTTTGAAGGTGATGTTTGATGAGGCGCGGCGAATGCAGCGGCTGGTGGAGGATCTCATCTCGCTCAGCCGGATTGAGGCGGAAAAATACCGCGTCCCCGCCACCGAAGTCGATCTGCAGCAGTTGATGGACGAGGTGCATGCCGAACTCGCCGATGCCTATGATAATCGCGGCGAAGATCTGGTCACCGATATTCAGGCCGATGTGCCGCATGTGGTGGGCGACCGGGCGCAGCTATCACAAGTGCTTCACAATCTGATCGGCAATGCCATGAAATATGGCAAAAGCGGCACGCCGGTCGTCTCGCGGCTATGGATGGACCAGACCGGCATGGTCCGCATCAGCGTAAGCGATGAGGGTGAAGGCATTGCCCCTGAACATCTGCCGCGTCTCACTGAGCGATTTTACCGAGTCGATGCCGGGCGCAGCCGGTCACTGGGCGGCACCGGGCTTGGCCTGGCCATCGTCAAACATATTATCGAACGGCATCGGGGGCGGCTCGACATCACCAGCGTGGTGGGAAAAGGCACAACAGCGTCGATCCTGCTCCCCTCCGGCCCACCAATTATCGCCCCCCGGGAGGCACCGTCATCAAACGGTAACGCCACTGTCACACAGGCAGCCCGGTCGGGGTGATAGCGGCGCGGCGGGAACATTCCTGCCAGGAGGGATTCGATGCGACATCATTTCGCGATACAGGCGACAAAATTGCTGGCCTTGGCGCTGGGCATGACGCTGTCGGCGTGTGACGATCAAGCCAATGGCGGCGGCGCGGGATCGCGTGACCAGATCAAAGTTGTTGGCTCGTCAACGGTTTACCCATTCACCACGCTGGTCGCAGAACAGTTCGTCAATCAAAATCCCGGCATGAAGGCGCCGGTCATCGAATCGACCGGCACCGGCGCTGGCATGAAGCTGTTTTGTGCAGGCGTTGGCGCGGCTCACCCCGATATCGCCAATGCATCACGGCGGATGAAGCTGGCCGAATTCACCGCTTGCGGTGAAAACGGCGTTGACCGGATCATGGAAATCCAAATCGGGCTGGACGGGATTGCCTTTGCAGAGGCCAAGGACGGGCCAAAGCTGCAGCTGACGCCGGTTGATCTTTATCTCGCGCTCGCCGCCAATCCCAAGGGCAAACCCAACACGGCCAAGACCTGGAAGGACGTGAACCCGGCGCTGCCCGCGATCCCCATTCAGGTTTATGGGCCGCCATCGACCAGCGGCACGCGCGATGCGATGGCAGAGCTGATCCTGGCACGCGGTTGCGCGACAATTTATCCAGACAGCATCAACCTGAAGGATAAAAAGCCAGACGATTACGCCAATGTCTGCACCCGCGTGCGCGATGATGGCCCCTATGTCGATGCTGGCGAGAACGACAATCTGATCGTGCAAAAGCTGCAGTCGAATCCCAATGCCGTTGGCATTTTCGGCTATAGCTATCTGGAAGAAAATCAGGCGAGCCTGGTCGGCGTGCCGATCAGCGGCGTTGCGCCTACCTATGAAACGATCACCAGCGGCACCTATCCCGGCGCGCGACCGCTGTTCATCTATGTCAAAAAAGCACATCTGACCGCCATTCCGGGCCTGCCAAAGTTTCTGGAGGCTTATGCCGCTGCCTGGGATGCCAATGGGCCGCTGGTAAAGCGCGGGCTGATCGCTGCGCCACAGGCGGTGCGCGATGCGTCTGCTGCGGCCATCAAGGACGGCACGACGCTGGAAGGGCGCGCGCTGCGATAACCACCGACACCTTAGCTAACCCACTGCCTGATCGGGGTGGCGGGGCGTTCCTGCCCCCCGATCCGTGAACGAAACAGAAGAATATTCCGCTTGTCGATTTTGCTGCTCCTTTTTCTGATTGCCGGTCTGGGTTTGATCGGCTGGCTAACCGCGCGCGTCCGCGCGGTCGGGTTCCGCCGTGCGTCAACCCGCCGGTTCAGCTCATTGCCATCTCACCACGGTACCTATGTCGCGATGTGGATGGTCATCCCTTCGCTGTTGTTCCTGACAATATGGCTGGTGATTACGCCGGCAATGGTGACGAACACTGTGCTGCAAAACCCGTCGGCAGCGCAATTGCCCCCGCCGGGTTTTGAGCGGGCAGCCGTGCTGAGCGAAGCGCGCAATATCGGGCAGGGTCGCAGCGTGGCCAGCGCCAATCCGCTCGCCCAGGCGCTGGCACCTGCCTATGCTGCGGCCCAATCGCGGTACAACTGGATCGGTTCGACATTGGCGCTGCTGCTGGCGATATCCTGCGGCGCCTATGCCTATACACGGCTAACGCCTGATTTCAGGGCGCGGACGCGGATTGAACGGGTGGTGATGTTGCTGCTGCTCGCCGCATCGCTGATTGCAATCCTCACGACGGCGGGAATTGTCGGCTCGCTATTGTTCGAATCCTATCGCTTTTTCCAGATGGTGCCGATCCTCGATTTCCTGACGGGCACGCATTGGAGCCCGCAGGTGATTGATGCGCGCGATCCCGGCGCGTCGCTGGGCGCGGTGCCGCTGTTCTGGGGCACATTCTTCATCGGTGCCGTCATCGCGATGACGGTGGCGATTCCGTTCGGGCTGATGAGCGCGATTTACCTTACCCAATATGCAGCCCCCGGCGTGCGCCGCTGGATGAAACCGATATTGGAGGTGCTCGCAGGCGTGCCGACCGTGGTGTACGGCTATTTTGCCGCGCTGACGGTGGCCCCCGCCGTGCGCGATCTGGCCGTTTCAGTGGGCATCACCTGGGCCAGTTCCGAAAGCGCGCTCGCCGCTGGGCTGGTGATGGGGGTGATGATCATTCCGTTCGTATCCTCCATGGCCGATGATTCGATTGCCGCCGTGCCCGCGTCCATGCGCGATGGATCGCTGGCGATGGGCGCGACCACATCAGAGACGATCCGCCGCGTATTGCTGCCCGCCGCGCTGCCCGGCGTGGTTGGCGGCGTGTTGCTCGCGATCAGCCGCGCGATTGGTGAGACGATGATCGTGGTCATGGCCGCATCAGGCATTGCCACGCTGACGCTGAACCCGCTCGCCAGCGCAACCACCGTCACCAAACAGATCGTGGATTTGCTGACCGGCGAAGCGGAGTTTGACAGCCCCAAGACGCTAGCCGCGTTTGCTCTGGGGCTAACGTTGTTTGTTATCACCTTGCTCCTCAACATCGTCGCGCTGACGGTCGTGAAACGGTACCGCGAAGCCTATGACTGACGCGCGCCCCTCGACGCGACCGCCCGAACGCGCGCCAACCGATTGGCGCGCGACCGACATGCAGCGCCGCACGCGCCGCCGTTATGCCGCCGAACGCCGTTTCCGGCTGTTCGGGCTGGGCGCTGTGGTGATGTCCGCTGGTTTTCTGGCGTTCCTGCTGATCACGATGCTCGCCAACGGGCTGCAAGGATTTACCCAGACCGAAATTACGCTGCCGATTGATTTTCCACGCGCCGGGCTGAAACTCGATCCTGCCCGGTTGCAAGGCGAAGGCGCTGATCTGGCGATCGCCGGGGCAGGCTTGCCCGATGCCACCGCGCGCGCCGCCGTCACGGCGTTCGGGCCGGGCGGCGACGCGCTGTTGTCGGACGGTGCATGGCTAAGGGTGCGTGATCAGTTGAAGGCCAATCCAGCCCTGCTGCGCGGCAAGGCAATGGTCCGCGTTCCAGCCTCCACCGAGCTTGATATCGCCGCCAAGGGCACCGGCTCCCCCGAAGCCGAAGCAGCAGTGGCACGGCTGCAGCGCGCCGGGCAGCTTTCGACCACCTTTAACTGGCCATTCCTCACCGCCTCTGATGCGACAGACCCGACCATCGTCGGCATCTGGGGTGCGCTGAAGGGATCGCTGTTCACGATGCTCGTCACGCTCAGCCTGGCGTTTCCGATCGGCGTGCTGTCAGCGCTGTACCTTGAGGAATATGCCCCGCGTAACCGCTGGACTGACTTGATTGAGGTTTCGATCAACAATCTGGCGGCAGTCCCGTCGATCATCTTTGGCTTGCTCGGGCTGGCGGTGTTCCTCAACACGTTTCACCTGCCGCGTTCAGCATCGATTGTCGGCGGGCTAACGCTCGCGCTGATGACGATGCCGGTGATCGTGATCGCCGGGCGCAACGCCATCAAATCAGTGCCGCCGTCGATCCGCGATGCGGCCTTGGGCGTGGGAGCCAGCCCGATCCAAGTTGTGTTCCACCACGTTTTGCCGCTCGCCCTTCCCGGGATTTTGACCGGCACGATCATCGGCATGGCCCGCGCGCTGGGCGAAACCGCGCCGCTGCTGATGATCGGCATGCGCGCCTTCATCGCCACCCCGCCCGAACGCCTGACCGATCCGGCGACCGTGCTGCCGGTGCAGATATTCCTCTGGTCCGATGAAGTCAGCCGTGGCTTTGTTGAAAAGACGAGCGCGGCAATCATCGTGCTGCTGGTGTTCCTGCTCGCGATGAACGGGATCGCCATCTACCTCCGCAACAAATTTGAGACTCGCTGGTAATGAACGCACCCACCATCCCTGCCCCCATGCCGAGGGCACGCGCGCCGAAAATGACGGCGAAGCACGTCAACGTCCATTATGGCACCAAACAGGCGATTGATGACGTCTCGCTGGACGTCGACATGGATCATGTCACCTCGCTGATTGGCCCGTCAGGCTGCGGCAAATCGACCTTTTTGCGCACGCTGAACCGCATGAACGACACAATCCCCATCGCGCGTGTGCAGGGCGACATCCGGCTTGACGGGGAGGATATCTATGCCCCCGAAATGGACGTGGTGCAGTTGCGCGCGCGCGTTGGCATGGTGTTTCAAAAGCCTAATCCGTTCCCCAAATCCATCTATGAAAACGTGGCTTACGGGCCGCGCATCCACGGGCTTGCCTCCACCAAGGCGCAGCTTGAAGTGGCGGTTGAACAATCGCTGCGGCGGGCGGGGTTGTGGGATGAGGTGAAGGATCGGCTGAGCGACAGCGGCACGGCATTGTCGGGCGGCCAGCAGCAGCGGCTGTGCATCGCGCGCGCGATTGCCGTCGACCCCGAAGTGATCCTGATGGACGAGCCCTGTTCGGCGCTGGACCCCATCGCTACGGCCCGGATCGAGGAACTGATCGACGAACTGCGCGAACGCTATTGCATCGTCATCGTGACCCATTCGATGGCCCAGGCGGCGCGCGTATCGCAACGCACGGCCTTCTTCCACATGGGACGACTGGTCGAGCACGGTAATACCGAGGAAATCTTCACAAATCCCCGCGAGCGGCGCACGCTCGACTACATCACCGGCCGGTTCGGCTAGGGGATCCGATGAACCAGCACACGGTCAAGGCCTATGGCGACGAACTGAACCAGCTGACGGCAGAGGTCGCTCGCATGGGCGGTCTGGCC
>JBBSCC010000010.1:0-34284 GCA_038250735.1 Sphingomonadales bacterium
CCCGGCCCTAGCGCCCCGGCCATGTCAGACGACGCACGTTTCGGGCTCAGCCGCTCAATCACGCTGCCGGGGCCGCTGCGGCTCGACGGCGGAAACCTGCTGTCGCCCGTTGATATCGCCTATGAAACCTATGGCAGCCTTGATGCCGATGGCGGCAATGCGATCCTCGTCTGTCACGCGCTGACCGGCGACCAATATGTCGCCAGCGACCACCCGATCACCGGCAAGCCCGGCTGGTGGACACGCATGGTGGGGCCGGGCAAGCCAATCGACCCTGCCCGCCATTTCATCATCTGTGCCAATGTGCTGGGCAGCTGCATGGGATCATCCGGCCCCGCCAGCATCAACCCCGCGACCGGCAAGCCATGGGGCATGGATTTTCCCGTCATCACCATCCGCGATATGGTGCGCGCGCAGGCGATGCTGCTCGATCATCTGGGGGTCGGCGTGTTGCGGGCAGTGGTTGGCGGATCGATGGGGGGGATGCAGGCGCTAAGCTGGCCCGCGACCTTCCCCCACCGGGTTCGGGCCGCCGTGGTGATTGCCTCCACCGCGCGCCACACTGCCCAAAACATCGCCTTTCACGAAGTGGGGCGGCAGGCGGTGATGGCTGATCCGTGCTGGCAGGGCGGGGATTATTATGCCGCCGGCGATCCACCTACCGCGGGGCTGGCGGTGGCGCGGATGGCCGCGCACATCACCTATCTGTCCGAAGCGGGGCTGACCGAGAAATTCGGGCGGCGATTACAGGCGCGCGAGGCTAAGTCGTTCGGGTTCGATGCTGATTTTCAGGTCGAAAGCTATTTGCGGCATCAGGGGATCAGCTTCACCGATCGGTTCGATGCCAATTCCTACCTCTATATCACTCGCGCGATGGATTATTTTGATTTGGCGGAGGAACATGGCGGCATGCTCGCCAATGCCTTTCGCGCCACCGCCGCGCGGTTTTGCCTGGTCAGTTTCGATACCGACTGGCTGTACCCGACGTCGGAATCGCGGAGCATCGTCCACGCGCTCAACGCCAGCGGCGCGGCGGCGAGTTTTGTCGAACTGTCGAGCCCCTACGGCCATGACGCGTTCTTGCTGGAGTCGCCGGAGTTAAACCGGGTGGTGGATGGGTTCCTGAGGTCGGTGGCGTGAGCCTGCGCCCCGATCTTGCGATCATCGCCGCCAATGTCGCTGCTGGTGCGCGCGTGCTGGATATCGGCTGTGGTGATGGCGCGCTGATGGCGGCACTGCGCGATACGCGGCAGGTGGATGCGCGCGGGTTGGAGATTGACGCGGGCAATGTTGCCGCCGCCGTCGCGCGCGGGCTGTCAGTCGTGCAGGGCGATGCCGACCGCGACTTGGCCGATTACCCTGACGCCAGCTTTGATTACGCGATCCTCAGCCAGACGCTGCAAACCGCGCGCGCGCCCGATATGGTGCTTGATCATTTGCTGCGGATCGGGCGGCAGGCGTTCGTCTCCTTCCCCAATTTCGCGCATTGGCGGGTGCGCGCGTCGCTATTGTGGGGCGGGCGGATGCCGGTAACGCGGCTGTTGCCCGAACGCTGGTACGACACCCCCAATATCCACCACGTCACGGTCGACGATTTCCGCGCGTTCGTGAAAGAACGCGGCGTGACGGTGGAGGGGGCGTGGTTCCTGTCCGACGGCAAGCGCACCACATCAGCGGCGGCCAATATTCTGGCCGAACATGCGGTGTTTTTGCTGCGGCGTTGATGGGCCATCCGACCGGCAAAGGGCATTGGCGACCCAATGATTGAAGGGGCAAATGGCCCGCTTCCCGTTCGATGTGCGGAGCCGCCAAATCCGCGTCCTTTAGGTATGGGTGGACCGCAGCCTGCTTGCGGGCTGGCGCTATTCGCTATCCCACCCAGCGCCAGATGCCCGCGGCAATTCCCGCCATCGGGATATGCGCCCAAGTTGCCGCCAACCACATCACCACGCCACCGGCCAGATCATGCGGGCGGAACCCGCCGAACGACGCCTTGCCCGCTGCAATCGCCGCAAACGGCCAGTATCCGCTGCGCTTTTCCCATACATGCCATAGCTCGGGCACCAGCACGCGCTTCTTGGCGTCCTGTAATGCGGCTCCCACCAGCGCGAGCGTGGCAATGGCCGCACATAACGCGATATTCGCCGCCACCGGAAACACCAGCACATGCGCGAACGCCCACAAGGCGAATGACCACATCATCGGGTGGCGGGTAATGGCAAAAACGCCGCGCGCCTTATCCGGGGCCTTCGTCGCGGGGCCAGGCAGCGCCGGATTGCCGATCAGCGACCCCACCAGCATGATGCTGGCCACCAGCATAATCACTGATGCGACCGCCCACATCCCATCGCCAACGTCCCACAGCATCGGGGTGATGGGTGCTGCCTTATAGGCATTGGCGGTCCAGCCAAGCGTGGCAAAGGCGACGAGCGCGTAAACGATCGTGAACCCGCCATTGCCCAGCATTTTCACCAGCGGCGCGCGCAGCGGATGCGACAGCAGAAAATGGCTGCCCACAAAAGATGCCGCCGCCACCGCGACCATGGTTGTACCGTCCATTTCCATTCCCCCCGTCAGCACCAATCGATCACTGAACCCCGTGCATCCATTTCTTCAGCGGGAAGGACAGCAGCAGCAACACCACGCCCAATGCGATCGAAATCTGCGAAATCGTGGTGAACACCCCGACATAGGTGTCCAGGCTGACCTTCAAGTTGGTCACCTGACCGCCCACGGTTTCAACGCTGGCAAACTGCGCCACGATGCCCGCGACATATTGCGCCACTGCGATGGACAGAAACCACACACCCATCATCAACCCCACGATCCGCGCGATGGACAGCTTGGTGATCATCGACAGGCCAACCGGCGAAATGCACAGCTCGGCAATCGAATGGATCAGATACAGGCCCGCCAGCCACCACAGCCCGACCTTGTAATCGGCCCCGGCAAATTGCGATCCCCAGACAAGGAACAAAAAGCCCAGCCCCACGCTGACCAGCGCGATGCCGAACTTGATCGGAATCGTCGGTTCAATACCGCGCTTGGCCATGGTGTTCCACATCACGCTGAACAGCGGCGCGAGCATGACGATGAACAGCGCGTTGAAAAACTGTGTCTGCCCGGCGGAGATTGAAAACCAGCCGAACACCGACAAATCGGTATTGCGGTCAGCAAACAGCGTCAGCGATGATCCAGCCTGTTCAAACAGCGTCCAGAACACGGTATTGAAGGTGATCAACACCATCGCTGCCAGCATCATCTGAAACTCCTGGCGCGATCCCTTGAGGAACGACCACACCAGAATCCCCGGCACGCTGACCAGAAACGTCCCGAACATGATCTTGCCCATTACCGGCAGACCCACAAAATAACCGATGATGCCTGATCCTTCGGCAGGCGGCACATAGCTCATCAGGTTGGTGAACAAGAACCAAACCACCGGGATCATCAGGATGGCCCCGGCATAAATGAACAGATCGCGGTTCGCGGGCGCATCTGCCGGGCGGTCGCCAATGCCATCAAGCTTGCCGCCGTCGAACTGGATCAGCAACCACGACACCATCATCCCCGCCGCCGCCAGCCCAAAGCCAGCCCACCAGCCAAGCCCACCCCAGCTGCCCATGCCAACCGCGAGCAGCGGACACAGGATTTGCGAGAACAGCGATCCCAAATTGATGCCCATGTAGAAAATCGTGAAGCCCGCATCGCGGCGGCGATCACCCTGCGCATAGAGCGCGCCGACCATGGTCGAGATGTTGGGCTTAAAAAAGCCATTGCCGATGGTGACGAGCGCCAGCCCGATCAACAGCAGGAAAACCGTAATTTGTGCGCGCTCACCGCCCGCCTCAAAACCACCCACTGCAACCTTGCGCACTTCCTTGCCGTCCGCCGCGAGCAGCGAGACGGTCTTGTCGTCATTGCCCTTGATCAGCAGTTGTTGGCCGCCGTCGGTTACAAATTGCTGCCGCGCTGATCCGGTGCCCTGAACGGTCACTTCATACCGCTGGCCATCAATCGTCGCGAACGGGCGCGCCGCTTCGCCGCCGCCCAGGCACAAGGTAAGATAGCCCAGCGACATCATGATCGCGCCAAATTTTACCGAGCGTTTTGATCCCAGAAACCGATCCGCCATCAACCCGCCAATCAGCGGCGTCAGATACACAAGCGCGGTAAAGCCACCATAGATGCCGGTCGTCGTCGTGTCGCTGAACAGAAAATGCTGCGCCAGATACAGCGTCAGCAGCGCGCGCATGCCGTAATAGCCAAACCGCTCCATCGCCTCTGTCGAGAACAGCCGCGCAAGCTGGCGCGGATGGCCGAACCACGTCTCGCCGCTGGCGGGGTTCACATGGCTGATGTCCGGTTCCCGGGGGGAATCGGCGGTTGGGGTTTCCATTTTAAGCTCCCTGATTACTGGCATGCCGTTCAAGCGGCAGTTGTTGCAGCGGGAGACTAGCGGCAAAAGACCCGGTGTAAACAGGCACACTGCCAGCAGTGGTTGGCGCATGCCCCCCGGAACGCTAAAGCCCGCCCATGTTCAACGATCCCGCCACGCCCCTTACGCTCCTCACTACCCGCCGGTCGGGCCGCCCGCGTGAGATGATCCCGCCTGGCCCTGATGCCGCGCAGCTCGCCGCCATCCTGGCCATCGCCACCCGGACGCCCGATCATGGCAAGCTGAACCCGTGGCGCTTTGTCATCGTGCCCGACGATACCCGCGGTGCCCTCGCGACGCTCATCACCACAGCTTATCTGGCCGAACGCCCGCAGGCGGCGCGGCTGGAGCTGGAATCGCTGACCAGTTTTGCGCATCAGGCCCCCGCGCTGGTCGTCGCGATGTTCAGCCCGCGCGAATCGAGCAAAATTCCGCTGTGGGAACAGGAATTGTCGGTCGGTGCCGCGTGCATGAACCTGCTCCACGCCGCGCATGCGCAAGGGTTTGTCGGCGGCTGGCTGACCGGCTGGGCGGCCTATTCAGATGCGGTGCGCGACGCCTTTGGCGCGGCACCTGAGCGGATTGCCGGTTTTTTCTTCATCGGCACCCCCGCGCGCGAGCTGGAGGAACGCCCCCGTCCCGATCCGGGCAGCGTGATTTCCATCTGGGCGCCGTAAGGGGTGGACGACGCGGGCGATTGCTGTATTAAGGCAGCATGACAGCGCTCAACAGCGAAGACAGTCCGGTCTATATCAAACTGCGGGGTACGATTTCCGCAGCCATTTTGCGCGGCGATTTTCGCGCAGGTGACCAGCTTCCCTCCGTCCGCGCCCTGGCGGCTGAACACGGTGCAAACCCGCTGACAGTGGCAAAGGCATATCAAAGCTTTCAGGACGACGGCTATGTTGAGGTGCGGCGCGGGGTTGGCATGTTCGTGCTGGCAGGGGCCGCCGAGAAACTGCGCATCGCCGAGCGTGATCACTTCATGACCAGCAGCTGGCCGCGCATCCGCGATCACATCAAGCTGCTGGGGCTGGACACGGCAGACTTGCTGGAGCGCGAGGGGGCCTAGCCCTTCGACAATACGATTGCCGTTCGCCTTGAGCTTGTCGAAGGGCTGCTTTTCTTGTCGACGGTCGACAAGAAAAGCAGGGCTTCGACAGGCTCAGCCCGAACGGTGATTTGGGTTCGAGACCCTCAGAACTTAAGCCGCAAAAGCTGCCGGTTCCAGCGCATACAAAATCGCCGCGCTCGCCATCGCCGCTGCTTTCAGCCCTATCGCTTCGGGCACGATCTGCGCGACATAGAAATCGGCCACGGCACGCTTCATTTTCAGGAATTCGGGGTCGCCCTCGGCCGTCGCGGCGATGCGGCCCTGGCGTTCCATCAGCCAGCCGCACACCGCCGTCGACAGCATCGTCAGGAACGGGTAGCTCGCCGCCAGCCGATCATCGACGTCCACGGTCAGCAAGCGCCGCGCAACCTCCTCACAGGCGTCGATCAGCCCGCGCAGGCCCGCATCCTCGGCCTCGGCGCGCATATCGGCGATCAGTGCGTTCAGCACGCCGCCATTATCCATCGAAAGCTTGCGGCCGACCAGATCAGCCGCCTGAATGCCGTTCGTGCCTTCATAAATCGGGGTGATCCGCGCATCGCGAAAGCCCTGCGCCACGCCGGTTTCCTCGATAAAGCCCATGCCGCCATGCACCTGGATCGCCATCGAGCTTACCTCACACCCGATATCCGTGCCATGCGCCTTGGCAAGCGGGGTGAGCAGGTCGAGCCGCTTTTGCGCGTCACCGTCCCCAAGCGTCGCCCGGTCGACCTGCGACGCCGCCAGATACACCAGCGCGCGTGCGGCCTGGGTTTGCGCTTTCATTCGCATCAGCATGCGGCGCACATCGGGATGCTGAATAATCGCCACGGGATCACGCCCGCCGCCGGCCCGCGCCGACTGCACCCGGTCGCGCGCATAGGCGACGGCGAGCTGCGTCGCGCGTTCCGCCACTTGCACGCCCTGCAGCCCCACGTTGAGCCGGGCATTGTTCATCATCGTGAACATCCCGCGCATCCCGCCAAGCTCCGCGCCGATCAATTCTCCAACGCAATCGCCATTGTCGCCAAAGCTCAAGACGCAGGTGGGCGAGGCGTGCAGGCCAAGCTTATGCTCGATCGAGACGACGCGCACATCGTTAAATTCGCCCGGATTGCCATCGGCATCCAGCCGGTATTTGGGCACCAGAAACAGCGACAGCCCCTTGGTGCCCGGCGGCGCATCGGGCGTGCGCGCCAGCACCAGATGGACGATGTTGGGGGCCATGTCGTGATCGCCGAACGAGATGTAGATTTTGGTGCCGCTGATGCTCCATGTGCCGTCGCCGCGCGGTTCAGCCTTGGCGCGCACCGCGCCCACATCTGATCCCGCCTGGGGTTCGGTCAGGTTCATCGTGCCGGTCCACTCGCCAGTGGCCAGATGGGGCAGATAATGTGCCTGTTGTTCAGGGCTGCCGTGATGCGCCAGTGCCTCAATCGCGCCGACTGTCAGCGTGGGGGCAAGCGCAAAACCCAGATTGGCACCGCCCAGCGTTTCCAGCACCGCCGTTTGGATGATGAAGGGCATGCCCTGCCCACCAAAGGCTTCGGGCACGCCAATCGTGCCCCAGCCGCCATCGACATAGGCCTTATAGGCTTCTGGGAACCCGGCGGGCATCTTCACCCCGTCGGTGGTCCATTTGGGGCCATTGGTGTCGCCCACCCGGCTAAGCGGTGCCCATTCGCCCGCCGCCAGCGCACCCACGCCTTCCAGCACCGCATCGACGACATCGCTGGACGATGAGGCAAAGCGATCGCTCGCGGCAAGCTCGTCAATCTTGACGATGTGATCGAGCACAAAACGCTGTTCGGTAACGGCGGGGGTGAACACAGCTGGCAGCCTCTCTTGTTCTTAACTTCCCCGCGCTATAGCGCCGTCGCGTGAGCACGCCAAATACCGCCTTTCAGACCCAGACCTTCCCTTACGGCGCGGCAGCGATTGCCAAGGCCGCAGGGCTGATTCTGGCTGGGCAACCGGTCGCGGTGCCAACCGAGACGGTGTACGGCCTGGCAGCGGACGCCACCAATCCGGCATCAGTGGCGGCGATTTACGCGGCAAAGGGCAGGCCGAGTTTCAACCCGCTGATCGTGCACGTTGCTGATGTTGCGGCTGCTGAGGCAATCGGTGTGTTTGGCGAGCAGGCACGCGCGCTGGCCGCCGCCTATTGGCCGGGGCCGCTGACGCTGGTGGTGCCGCTGCGCGCTGATGCGGGGATCGCCACGCTCGCCAGTGCTGGCCTGAAAACAATTGCACTGCGGGTGCCGGCGCACCGGGCGATGCAGGCGCTGCTGGCGGCAACCGGCAAGCCGCTCGCCGCGCCGTCCGCCAACGCCAGTGGCAGCATCAGCCCCACCCGCGCCGCGCATGTGCAGCGCAGTCTGGGCGGGCGCATCGCGATGATCATCGACGATGGCGCAACCCCAGCCGGGATCGAATCGACGATCATCATGCCGGGGCGCGCATTTGGCGAACACCCCCGCATGCTGCGCCCGGGCCCCGTATCATCATCCGAAGTTGAATCGTTGCTTGGGCTGGCACTGCGGACTCCAGACAGCGAGATCGTCGCGCCAGGCCAATTGGCGAGCCATTACGCCCCCGCCAAACCCCTGCGCCTGAACGCGACGCGCGCAGCACCCGATGAATGGCTGATCGGTTTTGGCGATGTGGGTGGCAACGACACGCTATCAGCGTCAGGCGATCTGATCGAAGCCGCTGCGCGGCTGTTCGATTACCTGCACCACGCCGACGCCAGCGACCGCGCCCGGATTGCCGTGGCCCCGGTGCCCATGGAGGGCATCGGCGTGGCGATCAACGACCGGCTGGGCCGGGCTAGCACAATAAAATCTGAGGTCGGCTAATGCGGTCAGATTTGAAATGCGTGTGTCCCATCGGGAACTAGGGCGTTCGGCAAGCGTCCGCCCGGTAAGCTAGCAAGCCCAAACCGGGCTAATGCGTCCTTATCGACTTTGCTTTTAGCGTCCCACCAACTGGGACGAATGAAAAGATTGTCTGTGATGTCCCAGCAGAATCGTACAACTGCCTCCAAGAAGCTTTCTTTGGGCAGCGATCTCAAGCTGTCGACAAATGCTGCTCCGGATGGTTCATTTCCCAGCCACCCGAACAATAGAAGAACGCCCCCAGCTGATCGGGTGATGTTGAACGAAAGCAAATCATAAGTGTGCAAGGCTCTACCCGGCGGCTGTAAATAAATTCCCGCAAAATCATATTCTTGAAAAAAGTACCGCTGGCGAGCATTGGAAAATAATCAGGAAGTTCAAATACAGCGAACCTAAAATTATTGTAGTCATCATTTGTCAATAGACGGTCAATGCTATGTTTTCGGCGTAAATGTTCGCGATACCCAATATTCATTAAGTAAATTTGCTGAGAAAGATAAGACTGTTTCCCGGCTTGTACTGAAAAAGGCGAACCTCTGTCAATAAAATTTCGGGAGTATGAAAGAGTCTCGTACCCCACTTGCTTCATATGAACTTCAAAGCAGAGCGATCTATAAAAAACAAGAAAGCCCTTTTCACATCAACAAGATCCAATCTATCGATTGGCTCGAATGTTTTCGCATCATGATAACCACAAAATCCCGGGAAAGTTGAAGCTTTGCTTACTCCAATTCGTTCCGGATAACCGGATGGAATTTTTCGGCCAAAGTAGTCACGCCGAGAGTAAACGTGACCATTCTCTGCGATTGAGGTCAACGATCCGCTTCGTTGTACCGTGTGCGAACCGATCGTTTGGCCAGAGCAGCGCGTTGGCGCATCAGGATGCTGGCAATCACCAAGTCTGCGAGACTTGTTGAATTCGCTCAGCCAAAAATTTTTACCCACGGCCTTTTGCTCAGCCCTGTCGCGATGACACTTTTTCCATTTATGCCCCGACCCGCACCAACACACCTCGTTAGCTGGCATTTTTTCCCGCGGCTTAAGTGGCACGTGGACGGGATATAGAGCAGGGTGCTCGATCACTTGCGCCCCACTCCGGCCAGCAAACCTGAGGTGTCCCTCAACCCACCGCCTGCGCGCTTTTTGATTGCGCCGCAAAGCTCTTGCGCAGCTTGTTCAGCTTGGGCGGGATGACGGCGAGGCAATAGGGGTTACGCTGGCCGTCGCCGCCCCAATATTCCTGGTGATAATCCTCTGCCACATACCACTGCGTCAGCGGTTCGATCGTCGTGACGATTGGCGCGGGCCAACCGGCCGATGCGCGCTGGATCGCGCCAAACGCCTCGGCACGCTGCTCATCGGAATGCGGGAAAATGGCCGAACGATATTGCGTGCCAACATCATTGCCCTGGCGGTTCAGCGTCGTCGGGTCATGCGTTGCAAAAAACATGTCGAGCAAATCGCCATAGCGCAGTTGTTCGGCGTCAAACGTGATGCGGATCGCCTCGGCATGGCCAGTGTCACCCCCGCATACCTGGCGGTAAGTGGGGTTATCGACAGAACCACCGATATAGCCGCTTTCCACCTTTTCCACACCGATCACATCGTTGAACACCGCTTCGGTGCACCAGAAGCATCCGCCGGCAAAGGTTGCGATCTCGGTCGTCATCATCTGCTCCTTAACATCTTGCGTCATAGATAGGGACAGGCTCGCCCCATGCAATCGCCGTTGCTAAGGAAACCCGTCTTACAGGAGGTGATACGATGCAGGGGTCGGTGCTGGTTACAGGGGGCGCTGGATATATTGGCAGCCACGCCGTGCTCGCGCTGCTCGATGCCGGTTGGCGGGTGGTGGTAATCGACAATCTGGTCACGGGTTTTGCCTGGGCGGTCGACCCGCGCGCAACCCTGATCAACGCCAACATCGAGGATGATGATGTGGTGCGCGCGGCGATGCGCGATCATCACGTGGTGGCGGTGATGCACTTTGCCGGATCGGTCGTGGTGCCTGAATCGGTGAGCGACCCGCTAAAATATTACCGCAACAACACCGTCGCCAGCCGCGCGCTGATCGAAAGCGCGGTCGCGTGCGGGGTGCCACATTTCATCTTTTCGTCGACAGCCGCCACCTATGGCATCCCGGAGGTCGTGCCAGTGCGCGAGGATAGTGCGACCCGCCCGATCAATCCCTATGGCACGTCAAAGCTGATGACAGAGGCGATGCTGCGCGACGTGGCGGCGGCGCACCCGATGAATTTCTGCGCGCTGCGTTATTTCAATGTGGCAGGCGCCGATCCGCAGGGGCGATCGGGCCAATCGACGGCGGGGGCCACGCACCTGATCAAGGTTGCCGTGGAAGCTGCGACGGGCAAGCGCGACCATGTCAGCATTTTCGGCACCGATTTTGCCACACCCGACGGCACCGGCGTGCGCGATTACATCCATGTCAGCGATCTGGCCGCCGCGCATGTCCACGCGCTCGATCTGCTGATCGCCCGGCGCGGCGACAGCCACATCATGAATGCGGGCTATGGCCGGGGCTATTCAGTCAACGACGTGCTCGACGCGGTTGACCGGGTGACCAACATGACGATCGACCGGCATTACGAGGGGCGCAGGGCCGGCGACCCCGATGCGCTGGTGGCCGATAACAGCGCGATCCTGGCCACGCTGCCCTGGCGGCCAGCGCTCGATGATCTCGACACCATCGTCACCCACGCGCTGGCATGGGAGCGCCAGCTGGCCGAGCGCGGGGTTTAGAACCCGAACCGTGCGGTAACGCGGATGTCACGCCCGGCCAGCGGCGCGAAATCCTTCAGGAAGCTGGCATGGCGGCGGGCATCAACGTCGAACAGGTTGTTGGCGCTCAGCGTCACCGTCGCCTTCTTATTGTCGGCAAACGGGGTGACTGAAATCGACGCGTTGACCAGCGTGTAATCGCTGGTTGGCGTTTCGAACGCGGTAATCCGATTTTGCGCAAAGACATGCTCGGCTTCAATCCGGCCACTCAACATATCCGATTGCGCTTCAATCCCGCCCAGCACACGCCCGGCAGGAATGCGCGGCACCGGCCCCTGCCCGACCAGAGTCGCGCGCACATAATCGCCCAGCGCGTCGACGTTGATTGCATAATCGCCAAGCTGCGCGACCTTCACCGAACCGTCGACCTCGAACCCGTAATAGCGCGCATCGACCTGCGCTGACTGGAAGCAGGGCAGCTCAACCGTCCGTCCGCTTGGCGCAGCGGCGGCCTCGCAGATGCTCTGCGCCACCTGATTATCAGAGATGTAGTTGGAAAAGCTGCTGTAATAGGCTGAGGCATCAAAATTATAGCCTTCGCCATGGATGTGCAGCGTACCCTCAATCCCGTCGCTTTTTTCCAGTCGGAAATTCGGATTGCCCAATTCATAGGCCTGCGTTCCGGCATGGCTGCCATTCGCGAACAGCTCCTCAGCGGATGGCGTGCGTTCGGTGTGCGACAGGTTGACGCCAACGCGGACCGCATCGGTGATTGCATAGGATGCACCCACCGCGCCCGACAGCGCGCCAAATTGCCGCGCGCCTGCAAAAAAGCGGGCATCACCGGGCAGTGACCGCGAGGCGACATCGGTAAATTCGTACCGGACCCCAGCTTCTGCCTTCAGCGCGCCGAAATCGATCTGCTGCTGTGTGAAAATGCCGGTTTGCGCAGTGGAATTGCGCGGCAGGAATGCCTCTGCGCCAATCACATTGAACTCGCGGTTGGAAAATTGCACGCCCGATGCACCAATCCACGGCCCGCGCTTTGCCTGCACAATCTCCAGCCGCCCTTCGAAACCCTTGTTCAGAAAAGTGGTGGCGACCGCACCGTCCGGCTCCAGTTCAAATTGGCGATAATTGGCTGCACCCGCGCGGAAGCGAATTTGCTTGAAAATCTCGCCTCCAGTGTCGACCGACGCGCGAATATCAACACGGTTCTGGACTATATCGATGCGCGGCGATTCCTGGCCCTGGCCGGGCAATGTCGCATAGCGGATCGGCACGCCGTACAGGCTGTCATAATGACTGTAGGATACGCCCAGATTGCCGGTATCGGTGATCAGTGCCGCACCAAATCCCGCCGTCCAGGTCTCGCTAGCGCTGTTGGGCAGGGTGCCGCGAATTGCCGCGCTGCCGGCAAAATCAATCGGATCTTCGCCGGGTGCTGGGGATTGCGGGATGCGGCTGGTCGCAATGGCTTCGGCGCGGCGCGCCGGGGTTAGCGCAAAGCCACCGATCCGCAGATCATCGGTTTTCAGGTACGACCCATCGGCATGGAGCACGATCTTGTCGGTGACCTTCACGTCACCCGCCACACCAATCGTGCGCTCATTCGCCGCAGAACCATAGGTGGCAATCGAGTCGAGCCGATAACCTTTAGAGGGCACCGATCGCGGAATGCGCTTATCAATCACGTTGACCACGCCGCCCACCGCTGATGAGCCATAAAGCAGCGCCGCTGGCCCACGCAGCACCTCTATCCGGTCCGACAATAGCGGATCGATGATCACGGCATGGTCGACGGATGTGTTTGATACGTCGATGGAGCCGATACCATCGGTCAGCACGCGAATCCGATCCCCCTGAAATCCGCGCAGTACGGGGCGCGATGCATTTGGGCCGAATGACGTGGCTGAAACGCCCGGCTGCCGCGCCAATGTTTCGCCGATCGTCGGCTGCAGCGACCGGGTGAGTTCCAGCCCGCTGACGACCGAGGTGCCCGACAGCACATCAGCCTCGCTATGCGCGATTGGCGCGGTGATGATGATATCCTTGACCGGATCAGCCTGATCTACCGGCGGCGCTGCTGGCAAGCGTGCCGCTGCTAGCGGCGCAGCAGGAGCGGCGGCCGTTGTTTCGGCCTTTGCACCAACAGTATAAAATGCGGCCAAAGCGACCCCGGCCAGCATGATCGATCGCACCATATTCACGTCCCTTGGCTCATCTGCTGCACCGCGATAGATGTAATGGTATAAAGTATCAAACCCATTCGTCGCTTCCGCAGCACGACTTGCCCATGCTAGGCTAAAACTGAACAACTCCGGAACGCCAATGCCCCGCCTTCGCTCGCTGCTTTTTGTTCCCGGAGACCGGCCAGACCGGATGGCCAAGGCAGCGGCGCTTGATGCCGACGCGCTGATCCTGGATATGGAGGATTCGGTGACTCCGGCGGCGAAGCCCGCCGCGCGCGCCGCGATTGCCGCGTTTTTGGCCGAACCCCGCCACCAATTGCTGTTCGTGCGGATCAACCCGCTCGATTCGGGGTTGGCGGCAGATGACCTGGCAGCGGTTGTCGGCGCGCGACCCGATGGCATCGTGCTGCCCAAGGCAGAGGGTGGTGCGTCGCTGGCGGCGCTTGATGTCCAACTTACCGGCGACATGCTGATCCTGCCGATTGCCACCGAAACCCCGGCGGCGGTGTTCGCCATGGGCAGCTATGGCGGGGTGAGCGAGCGGCTTTGCGGGCTGACATGGGGGGCAGAGGATTTGCCCGCCGCGATCGGTGCATCCACATCACGCGAAGCCGATGGCAGCTACACCGCCCCCTATCAGCTTGCCCGCTCGCTCACTTTGTTCGGGGCGCACGCAGCAGGCGTGGCGGCAATCGAAACGGTCTATCCCGACTTTCGCGATCTGGACGGGCTGGCGACCTATGCCGCGCGCGGGCGGCGTGATGGCTTTACGGGGATGATGGCGATCCACCCGTCGCAAGTGCCGGTGATCAACGCGGCCTTTTCACCCAGCGCTGACGAAATCGCACGGGCGCAGGGGATCGTTGATCTGTTCGCCGCCAATCCCGGCGCAGGTGCGCTCAGCATGGATGGGCGGATGATCGATGCGCCGCACCTTAAGGCAGCGCTGGCGCTGCTCGCGCGCGCCTGATCCGCAGCCACCCGCCCAGCGACCACCACGCCAGCGCCCATAGGGTGCCAAAGCTCCACCCTGCCAGCACATCGCTTGGCCAATGCACGCCCAGATAGATTCGGCTGACCCCGATCATCATCACCAGCACCACCGCCACCCCAACCAGATACCAGCGCGCCATCCGGTCCGGCACAATCTGCATCAATAACAGCGCCAGCGTAAGATAAACGGTCGCGCTGTTCGCGGCGTGGCCACTAGGGAAGCTGGCCGACCAGGCATCAACCAGATGATCCACAAGCGTGGGCCGGGCGCGCCCAACCAAAGTTTTGATCATCCCCACCGCCAGTGACCCGCTGATTGTGCCGCCCAGCACCAGCGGCAAGGTCAACCAATGGCGGCGAATCGCCAGGAATCCGCACGCTGCCGCGACAAGAATCGTCAGCACGGTGCCGCCGCCGAGCGCCGTGATATCCATCATCACCTGTCGAAACCCGGCTGAGGCGTGCGCCCCGGCGGCGAGTGGCGCTGGCCGAAGCGCCAACAGGATTGCCCCGTCAATCGCGGCGCCGTGCCCGCGCGCCACCGTCATCCCCAGCGCAATCATCACGATGGCAGCCAGCGCCACCGCGCCTGCTGCATAAAACAGCCAGGGCGGGTGGCGAATATCCTCCAGGACGGTGGCGGGTGGCTGCATAAAATGACTCGAGCATGATCCGGGTGGTGGGCCCGTCGGGATTCGAACCCGAGACCTACAGATTAAAAGTCCGTTGCTCTACCAACTGAGCTACGGGCCCCGACCAAGACGTCGGACATGCGCGTGACGGATGCCGTTAGGAGCGTGGGGCCAAGCGGTCAACCGCGCATTAAGGGCAGGGTGCGTCCCAACCGGCGGCGCAAATGCCGAATGCGAAGGCCGGTGAGCGGATCACGCCAGTCAGGTGCAATCGCCGACATCGGATCAAGCACAAACATCCTGTCCCGAAATGCCGGGTGCGGCACGGTGAGGCCGGGGGAATTCCATGCGCCTTCGCTCCACAGGATAATGTCGAGATCAATCACCCGCGCCCCCCAGCGCTGCCCGCTTCGCCGCCCAAACGCGCGTTCAATCCCCTTCAGCCGCGTGAGCAATTCCGGCGGGCTTTCATCGCTGGCGATGATCGCGGCCTGGTTGGCATAGCGCCGAATTGACGGACCAAGCGGGGCCGTTATCGACACCGGCGACGCCACCACCACCCCACCAATCGCGGCCAGCGCCGCCGCCAGCATATCAACCGGCCCACCTTGCCGCCCCGCCCGGTTTGCACCCAGCGCGATGGCATAATGACGGACATTGCTTGGCAGACCCATTTGCCCCGCCTATCGCGGCTATATGTTCGCGCCAAGCCCACTCCCCGCCACTGAGCCGCCGCATGATTGCCCGGCCTGCCCGCGGCTGGTGCAATTTCGCGAAGAACTCCGCGCCGAATTGCCCGATTGGTGGAACGCGCCTGTCCCCGCCTTTGGCGATCCGGCGGCGTGGCTGGCGGTTATCGGCCTTGCCCCCGGCAAGCACGGCGCGAACCGGACGGGCCGACCGTTCACCGGTGATTTTGCAGGCGATTTGCTGTTCAACACGCTCGCCAAATTCGGGCTGTCGAGCGGTGTTTATGGCGGCCAGGCCGATGACGGGCTGGAGCTGAACGGGGTAATGATCATCAACGCGGTCAAATGCCTGCCCCCCGCCAACAAGCCGACACCGGCTGAAATCCACGCCTGCCGCCCGTTTCTGGCGCAGCAAACCGCCGCCCTGCCCAACGCCCGCATCTTCATCGCGCTGGGGCAGATTGCGCATCAATCAGCGGTAAAGGCGATGGGCGGGCGATTGCCCAAGGCACGGTTTGGCCATCTGGCCGAACACCGCGTGCCCGATGGGCGCATCCTGATCGATAGCTATCACTGTTCGCGCTACAACCAGAATACCGGGCGATTGACGGCCGAGATGTTCGAAGCGGTATTTGCGCGCGCGCTGGAACTGCGCGCGGCGGGCTAAACCCGCGTCACCCGAATATCGATCTCCCGATCAACATAGGCCCATTCGGCACAGGCGCGCAGCCGCACCAGCATGTGATCAAACGCCGCCTCTTCTTCTGGCGCGAATTCAAACCAGGTCAGGAAGTCAAATTCCGCTCCCAGATCACGCGAATGATAGAGTTTGCGCGCGACGCCGGGCAGATAATCCAGCCCCACCGGCAAATGGCTGCCCGCTTCATACACCGCGCGCCGTTCGTCCTGCGCCATCGCCCACCATTCGGCGGTTTTGCGAATCGGTAACAGCGCCCCGCGAGTCGCCGCTGGTCGGCCCAGCCCTTCCTGCTCGGCTTGCAATTGTCGCCGTTCATCTGCGGTTGTATAGCGCAGGTTGCTGGCCGTACCGCGCAGCGTCCACGCGCCCGCCACAGCCTCGGCTGGCAGCGATGCCGCGATCGAGAGGAAAGGGGCAATCGGCAGGATTGGCCCCACCACCTCAGCAATGCCGGTAATACGCCATTGGCCGGTGCTGCCGCCTGTAAACCCTGTGATCGGCAATGGTGTAAACATGGCAACCCCGGCGCATTATGGTACTGAATTGGCTTCCAAAACTTTGCCCGAGTTGATATAGATTTTTTGTGCAAAAGTGGAGGGTCAGATGCGTATCGTTCAGGTGCTTGCAGTTGCTGCGCTGAGTTTTGGCGTCGTTTGTGCGGCGAACGCGGCACCACGGGCGGCGGCGGGCGCGTCAGCAGCCACCATGCCGCAAAAGCAGGTTTGCGAGGATCAAAAGTGGGTGATGGCATCCCAAGGCGCAGCCTTTGGCGCGCACCCGCTGAACCAAGATCCCGATGCGCGCCATATCAAGGCCGTCGTCCGGGTGATTGACGGGTGCAGCCAGCCCATCGTTTTGCGTGAAAAAGTGAGCGGTCGCGGGCGATAGCACGGGCAGCGCCGCTGGGCGCGCTGCCCGGAAAAACGGCAATTGGCGCGTCCTATAAGGGCTCGGCACCCAACTGCTTGGATCGTCATCCCCGCAACGGCGGCAATCCTGCGTGTTCCATAAACGGCGCGGCAATATCCTCCCGAACCCGCGCCAGCCGCCCGCTTGCGCGATCGATCAGCGCCCAGGTGGTCACCGCTTCCACCTTCACCTTGCCGTCCGCCCCGGTGAAGCGGACATGGCGATCAAACCGCGCGCCCTTGGGCGGTTCCGGCACCCAGGTTTCGCCCGTCACCATTTCCCCCGGCCCCACATTGCCGCGATAATCAATCTCATGCCGAGTCACCACCCAGATATAGGCGGCGATATGCTCAGGCGGCGCCACCGCCAGCCAATGCGCGGTCGCCAGATCCTGAATCCACCGCACCCACACCGCATTGTTGACATGGCCAAGCTCATCAATGTCGGCTGCCTTGGCGGTGATGGTGTGGGTGAAGCCCAAGCCCAAGACCAAGCCTAACCCTCCACACCCAATTGCCGCAGCACGAAGGCATGCTCCTCCGCTGCCTCACGCAGGCTCTCAAACCGGCCTGATTTGCCGCCATGCCCTGCGCCCATATTGGTCTTCAGCAGCAGCACATGATCGTCGGTTTTCACGTGGCGCAGCTTGGCGGCCCATTTGGCGGGCTCCCAGTATGTGACGCGCGGATCGTTCAGCCCGCCTGAAATGAACATCGGGGGATAGGCCTGCGCCGTCACCTGATCATAAGGCGAATAGCCGCGGATCAGGTCAAACGCCGCCTTGTCCTCAATCGGGTTGCCCCATTCGGGCCACTCACCCGGCGTCAGCGGCAGCGATGCGTCCATCATTGTATTGAGCACATCGACAAAGGGCACATCAGCCACCACCGCGCCCCACAGCGCGGGATCGGAATTGACCACTGCGCCCATCAGTTCACCGCCCGCAGAGCGCCCGGCAATCGCGATCTTGCCCGCACTCGTCCAGCCGTCCGCGATCAGCCCTTTCGCCACATCGACGAAATCGTTGAAGGTGTTGGTGCGCTTTTCCAGCTTGCCATCCAGATACCATTGCTGGCCCAGATCATCGCCGCCGCGAATATGCGCAATCGCATAGGCAAAGCCGCGATCCAGCAAGCTCAGCCGCCCGGTCGAGAACCCCGGTGGGATCGCATAACCATAGGCACCGTAAGCGTAGAGGAACACCGGGCGGCTGCCGTCACGGGGGAAATTAGCCGGATAGACGATGGAAACCGGCACCGCCGTGCCATCGCGCGCGGTAATGTGCAGCCGTTCGGTCGCGTACTTTGCCGCGTCATAGCCCGACGGGATTTCCTGCACCTTCAGCACGGTCTTGGTGCCTGTTGCCACGTCATAATCATAGACGGTGCCGGGCGTGACCATCGATTCATAGCCCAGCCGCAGCACTTTCATGTCATATTCGGGATTGTCGCCCAGCCCAGCGTCATAGCTCGCCTCAGGGAAATCGATCCGGGTGGGGGCGCCGCCGTCATAAGGATGGATATCGATCTGATCGAGCCCGGCCTCACGCCCGTCGACGATGAAGAAATCAGCGAAGCAACTCACCCCGGTCATATAGAAATCGGGGGATGCGCCGATCAGCTCGGTCCAGGAGCCGGGATCGGCGATGGGCGCAGTGCAGAGGCGGAAATTGGGGTGGGTATCGTTGGTGTGGATGAACAGCGTGTCGCCGTGCGCATCGACATCATATTCGCGCTCCACCTTGCGCGGCGACACGCACACCGGCGCGGCGAGCGGATCGGTGGCGGGCAGCAGCCACACTTCGCTCGTCACATGATCGCCGCTGGCGATGACAATCCACTGCCGGTCGCTGGTTTCGGATACGCCGACGCGAAACCCTTCATCGGCTTCCCTGAACAGCTCGATATCGTCGGTAATGGGCGTGCCGAGCCGGTGGAAACGGGCATTGTCCGTCCGCCATTGATCATTGGCGAGGCCATACAGGAACCCGCTGTCATCCGCCGCCCAGACGATTTCGGAGAGCATGCCGGGGATCACCTCGGGCAGATGCTCGCCCGTCGCGATCACCTTCACGCGCACCTCGAACCGTTCGGACCCGTTATCGTCAATCGCATAGGCGAGCAGCCGCCCGTCATTGCTGACCGAAAACGCCCCGAGCCGGAAATATTCCTTGCCCTCCGCCAGCACCGGCTCGTCGAGCATCAGCTCATCGGGGCCGCCTGCCACGGGTTTGCGCCACCATTTGCGGTACTGCCCGCCGGTTTCAAACGCCGTCCAGTACAGCCAGTCGCCATCTTTTTGCGGAACGGAGGAGTCGTCTTCCTTGATGCGGCCCTTCATCTCTTCATACAGCCGGTCGGTCAGCGGCTTTAACGGGGCCATCACGCCTTCAAAATAGCCATTCTCGGCTTCCAGATAGGCAAGCACATCCTTGTCGGTGACCTCCGGGTAGCCGGGGTCTTTCAGCCAGGCATAGGGATCATCAATGGTCTGGCCATGCGCTGTAAAGCTAAACGGGCGGCGATCGGCGCGCGGTGGTGTGGTGGTGGTGGTCATCCGCTATCCCTACCGCCCCGCCCTGCTTGAAGTCGAGAGGCGGCAGGGCGCTCGATTTTTGCCTGGCGACGGCCTAAGATCACTGTTCCCCAATTTCAGGATACGCCATGTCCAGCTATGCCGACCGCCTAACCGCCCTTCGCGATCAGTTGAAGCGTGATGCCCTTGACGGCTTTGTGGTGCCGCTGACCGATGAACATATGTCGGAATATGTCGGCGGCTATGCGCAACGGCTGGCGTGGTTGACAGGGTTTCAGGGATCAGCAGGCACGGCGGCCGTGCTGCCAGAGGCGGCGGCGATCTTCACCGATGGGCGCTATACCCTGCAGGTCCGCCAGCAGGTTGACGGCGATCACTGGGCCTATGTTGGGGTGCCGCAGATGAGCGTGGCGGGCTGGCTGGCCGATCACGCCGCCCAAGGCGCGCGAATTGGCTATGACCCGTGGTTGCACACCCGGGCATGGGTGATCGAGGCGGGCAAGGCACTGGCCGAACGCGGCGCAGTGCTGGTGCCCGTTGATACCAACCCGGTCGACGCGGTATGGCCAGACCGGCCCACCCCGTCCAACGCAACGCTGGCGGTGCAATCCGACGATCAGGCCGGGCAATCCTCTGCGCAAAAGCGCGCCGCGATTGCCGATTGGCTGACGGCGCGTAAAGCCGATGCCGTGGTGCTGACCGCGCTGGATTCGATTGCCTGGGCGTTCAACATTCGGGGCCAAGATGTCGATCACACCCCCGTCGCACTCGCCTATACGATTGTGCAGGCAGACGGCACCGCCGATCTGTTCATCGCACCCGAAAAGCTGACTGATGCGGTGCGCCAGCATCTTGGCAACGCCATCCGCATCCATAATCGCGCTGGCTTTGCCGATGCGCTGGCGGGCTATGCCGGCAAGCGTGTTGCCGCTGATCCCGAACGTGCGGTGGCGGCGATTTTCGATGCGCTGGATACAGGCGGCGCGACCGTGCTGGTACAGCGTGATCCGGTGGTGCTGGCAAAGGCGCTGAAGAACCCGGTGGAGATTGCCGGGCACCGTGCCGCCTCTGCCCGCGACGGAGCCGCGCTCGCACGCTTCCTGCGCTGGGTGGAGGCGGAAGCGCCCAAGGGCGGGCAGACCGAATTGTCATGCGCGGCCAAATTGCTGGAATTTCGCCAGGCATCGGGCGTGCTGCTCGATACATCATTCGACACGATTTCGGCCACCGGTGCGCACGGCGCATCACCGCATTACCGGGTGGATGAGCAATCGAATGCGCCGCTGGAACTCGGCCAGCTCTATCTGGTTGATTCGGGTGGTCAATATCGCGACGGCACCACAGACGTTACGCGCGTGCTGCCCATCGGCGCGCCCACGCCCGAAATGCGCGACCGCTTCACCCGCGTGCTGAAGGGGCATATCGCGCTGGCGACCGCCGTGTTCCCCCACGGCACCAATGGCGGGCAGCTTGATGGCTTTGCGCGGCGGCCTTTATGGGAAGTCGGCCTCGATTACGCACACGGCACCGGCCACGGCGTGGGAGCCTATCTGTCGGTGCATGAAGGGCCGCAGCGGATCGCGACGCCCAATTATCCGGGGGGTGGGCCATCGGAGCCCCTGCGCGCGGGCATGATCATCTCGAACGAGCCGGGGTACTACAAGGCGGGCGAATACGGCATCCGCATCGAAAACCTGATCCTGGTTGAGGACCGGGTGATCGACGGCGCGGAGGCACCGATGCTCGGTTTCGAAACGCTCACCTTCTGCCCGATTGAGCGCAGCCTGATTGTGCCCGCGTTGTTGAATACGGCCGAACGGGAATGGCTGGATGCATACCATGCCCGCGTGCGCGCGGTGCTGGGGCCGCAAATGGCGGGCGATGACCTGGCGTGGCTGGCGGCGAAATGCGCGCCGATTGCGGCATAGTGGCGCTTTAGATTAACGCTCAACCGTTCAGTCGAGACACCCCGCGCAGCGCTTGCGGCACGTCCCTCGACTGCGCTCGGGACGAACGGGTCGGGTAGCCTAATGCCCCCCTTCAAATATCCTGCACCAGCCGCCCGTACAGCTCAGGGCGGCGGTCGCGGAAGAAGCCGAAGGCGGCGCGGTGGCGTTTGATGCGGTTGATATCCAGCGTGGCGGTGATCACGCCTTCCTCCTCGCGACCCAGCTCGGCGATAATGTCGCCGCGTTCATCGGTGATGAAGCTGGTGCCGTAAAATGTCTGGCCGTGCTCAGTGCCGATGCGGTTCGCCGCCACCACCGGCACGACATTCGACACCGCATGCCCCACCATTGCGCGACGCCATAGCCGGGCGGTGTCCAGCCCCTCGTCATGCGGCTCACTGCCAATCGCGGTGGGGTAAAACAGCACTTCCGCCCCCATCAGCATCATCGCGCGTGCGGTTTCAGGGTACCATTGATCCCAGCAAATGCCGACGCCCAGCGTTGTGCAGGCACCGGGCCACACCTTGAAACCGGTATTGCCGGGGCGGAAATAGAATTTCTCTTCATAACCCGGCCCGTCGGGGATGTGACTTTTGCGGTACACGCCCTGCACCGCGCCATCCGGGCCGATCATCGCCAGCGAATTATAATGGTGCGGGCCATCCGCTTCAAAAAAACTGGTCGGAATGGTGACGCGCAGTTCAGCGGCGAGCGCCTGCATCGCCCGCACGGCCTTGTGCGTGGCCACGGGTTGCGCGGTGGCGAATAGCGCCTCATCCTCAACCCGGCAGAAATATTCGCCTTCGAACAATTCGGGCGGCAAGATCACCTGCGCGCCGCGCCCCGCCGCCTCACGCACCAGCCGGGAGACGTTGGCGATGTTCGCATCGATATCGGGGCCGAACGCAAGTTGCAGCGCGGCGACGGTGATTTCGGTCATGTTCGTTCCTACAGCGCGACGCCAAAGCGTGCCGCGATCCAACTGGTGGCGAGATAGAGCAGCACCGTCAGCGCGCAACCCGCCAGTAACGACGTCCAGAAAGTAACGCCGTGCCGCAGCAGGGCGGGAATCAACAAAAACATCGGCAATGAGGGCAAGACATACCACAACGTCGCACCTGCATGGGTCGCAAGCCGTTCAGGATCATGCGTATCATGCCACAGAAAAATCATTCCGAGCACCGAAACGAGCGGCAATGACGCAACGATGGCGCCCGCGACCGGGCTACGACGCGCAATTAACGCCACGGCGGCAACGATCAGCCCTGCCAGGGCTGCCCGTGCGATGAATGCTGTGTACGCCATCGCTGGCACTATCCCGGAATTTGCTGGCTGATGCAGTGGAAGCTGCCCCCACCGGTCAGGATATGATCAGCACGCTGGCCGATGACGCGGTGGTTGGGGAACAACGCAGCAAATGCCTTCACCGCGGCGTCGTCATTCGTTGAACCATATTGCGGCACGACGACTGCGGCATTGCCGATGTAAAAGTTCATGTAGCTGGCCGGCACGATTTCCTCATCGTGCAAGATCCGCCCGGGCGAGGGCACGCGCACAACATCAACCCCGAAGGCTACCGCTTTCTCCGCCGCCACCTGATAGACGCGCCAATTGGGGTCATTGTCTGACCCTTCCGGAATCGCCAGCCGCCCCGGCGCCACGAACCGCGCCAGATTATCGACATGCCCGTCGGTGTGATCGTTGAGTAAGCCATTGCCCAACCACAGAATATCGGTGAAGCCCAGCTGCGCGCGCAACCGATCGGCAATGTCGGTGCGCGACAGGCCCGGATTGCGGTTGTGGTTGAGCAGGCATTGCTCGGTTGTCACCATCAACCCGGTGCCGTCGCCATCAATCGCGCCACCCTCCAGCACCCAATCGCACGCCTCAACGTCAATGCCGCGCCGTTTGGCCAGCCGTGCGCCGATATCATCGTCGCCGGGCAGATCATATTTGCCGCCCCAGCCATTAAACCCGAAATCGCAGGCATGGCGGGGGGTTAGCATGATCGCGGCGGTATCGCGCAGCCAGATATCGCCGAACCGTTCGATCACCACCTCTGCAAAAGGGGCAAGCGCGCGGGCGGCTTTGGCGGCTTGTTCATCCGCTGCGACCAGGATCACTTTTTCGCCAAGCCCGTCGGCATGCACCGCCGCCGCGAAGGCCGTTACCTCATCCCGGGCCGCCGACAGATCGTCGAGCCACAGTTCGGGATGGCTGGGAAAGCCGATCCAAACCGCCTTGTGGTGCGCCCATTCGGGCGGCTGGATGACGCGATTCATCCGATTTTGTCCTTATTTTGCCGCGTTTGGGCGGGATTTGTCGCGAATCGCGCGGAATTCGGCGGTTTTGTACCATTTTGGCCAGCTTTTTCCCTGCGCGAGCAGACGGCCCATCCGGTAATAGATCGTCAGGTCATCGACAGCGCCAGACCAATCCCAGCGGGCATCATATTCGTCCTGCGGCTTGTGATAGCGATTGGTGACATAATCCTCTGCTGCGGCATGCCCCGCCGCCACGCCGCCCACGACCAGATTCTCGCCCGAAGTGCCATCCAGCATCGGCACGCCCAGCCGGGCAAAGCTGAAATGGTCGGAGCGGAAATAATAGCCGCGTTCCGGATTGGGCTCGGGCGAAATCGTGCGGCCTTGTGCAGCGATCAGCGGCTTGACCAGATCCTCAAGCTCGGACTTGCCCGCGCCGGTCAGCACGAAATCCTTGGCGCGGCCCACCACGTTCAGCACGTCCATATTCACCCCGCCCACGGTGTGATCGAGCGGATAGACCGGATTCTCGGCATAATATTTGGACCCCAACAGCCCCGATTCCTCCGCCGTCACCGCGATGAACGCCATGGATCGGCGCGCGGCGCCCGCCTTTACTTGCGCCTCGGCAATCGCGACCAGCCCGGCCATGCCGCTGGCGTTGTCGACCGCCCCGTTGCAGATGTCATCGCCCTTCACCGGCGTGCAGTGCCCCAGATGATCCCAATGCGCGGTGAACAACACCCACTCATTTGCTGCCACCTTGCCAGGCAGCACGCCGATCACGTTTTTGGAGGCCTGGCGCTTGACGCTGATATCGAACGCCATCGACGCGGTGACGCCCAGCGGCACAGCCTTGAAGCCCTTGGCCCCCGCCTGCGACCGCAGCGCATCAAAATCCTGGCCTGCACTGGCAAAAATCGCGCGTGCCTGATCAAGCTGCACCCAGCCAATCGCCTTGCTTTCGCGCAGGTGATCGCCCTTTTCGTCCAGCTCCAGCGTGGGATGGGTGTTGCTCGATTCCACCACGCCCCAGCCATAAGCAGCCGGTTCGGTATCGTGTACGATGATCGCCGCTGCCGCCCCCTGCCGCGCCGCTTCTTCATATTTATACGTCCAGCGGCCATAATAGGTCATCGTCCGCCCTTCAAACAGGCCGGTGCGGCTGGCCGATTGCCAATCGGGATCGTTGACCAGGATGATGACGGTTTTGCCCTTCACATCCAGCCCGGCATAATCATTCCACCCGCGTTCGGGCGCGTTGATGCCATAGCCGACGAACACCACCGGACTGTCCTTGATCGCGACGCTGGGCGTGACGCGAAAGCTGCGCATGACGATGTCGGGGCCCTGTTTCAGGCTGACGGGTGTCTTGCCGCCGGTAAAGCTGATTGGCGAAAAATTGGTCGCGGTCAGCTCAACCATCGGCACGGTTTGCGTCCATTCGCCGTGATTGCCCGGCTTCAGCCCCGCCGCCTTGAAGCGTTTGATGATGTACGCAACCGTCTTGTCCTCCGCCGCCGTGGTCGGCGCGCGGCCCTCATACGCATCGGACGACAATTCCTTGTCGACCGTCTTCAGCGTGTTGACGGATATCGCGGGCGCGTTCTGCGCACTCGCGCTGTGCGCAGCGCTGGCGAAAAGGAACAGGCCAAGAAATAGTCGGTTCGACACAGCATTATTCCCTTTGTAGTCGCGCTTTTGCCTTCTGACATCGCACGTGAAAGGGCGCAAGCGCACCTTGTCGCGTGGTGGTGATGGGTTAATATCCAGCCAATCTTCAGGGGCGGAACGGTAACGATGAAGAGTTTTGCACTGCGTTTCAAGGCAGTTGGGTTTGTGCTGCCGCTTGCTCTGGGCTGTGCCCCGCTCTTCGCGATGCCGCCCGAGGATGGTCCGAAGGCAGCCGCGCAATTCGGCGCACGCGAGTATGTGCAGCAAATGAGCCTTTCACCCGATGCCAGTCACATCGCCGTGATCCAGCCGGCGAGCGGCCATGCGTCGATCGTAACGGTGATTGCGGTCGACGGATCGGGTGAGCGCCGTATTCTCGCCGCTGATGGCACCAAAGAACGGCTTTCCTATTGCCGCTGGTCAACCAATACCCGCCTGATTTGCAACGTCGCCATTGTTCGTAATGACGGTAACAAACTGCTGGGGTTTTCGCGCATGATCGCGATCGACCAAGATGGCAGCGCCATGAAAATGATCAGCGTCGGCACCAATTTCCGGTCGCGGGGCCTTGGCCAGGATGGCGGAGACGTGATTGACTGGACGGGTACCGACAAAGCCGGTGCCGTACTGATGACCAGAACGTACGTTCCCGACGACGCACTTGGCAGCCGACTGGGCCAACGCGACGAAGGCCTGGGGGTGGAGCGGGTCGATTCGGTATCGCTGGCCCGGTCGACCGTCGAATCGCCAAACGCCGATGCGATTGAGTATATCAGTGATGGTCTGGGCAATGTGCGGATTATGGGGCTGCGGCCCAAAACCGGTGATGGACTGCTCGGCGCGACGCGCAACTATTTTTACCGCAAAGTTGGCGAGCGCAGTTGGCAACCGCTGAGTCGCGTCGATGCAAAAAAAGCCGATGGGGATGGCTTTGATCCCTATGCAATCGACCCTACCTTGAATGTTGCGTATGGCTTTCAGCGCCTGAACGGTCGGCAAGCCCTTTACAAAATTGCCCTGGACGGCAGCTTGAAGCGCGAGGTGGTCTTTGCTCGCGACGATGTTGATGTCGACGCACTGATCCGGATCGGTCGCAACAGTCGCGTGGTCGGCGTCAGCTTTGCCACCGATCGACGGCAGCGCGTGTTTTTCGATCCCGGGCTGAAAGCCCTTGGTGTCGCGCTATCAAAGGCCATCCCAGGCCTGCCGCTGATTTCGTTCATCGATTCAAGCAGTGACGAATCGAACCTGCTGATTTTCGCTGGCAGCGACGTGAACCCGGGGCGCTATTTTTTGTATGACAAGGCAACCCGTCGCCTTGAAGAACTGTTGCCGTCGCGCGCGGAGCTGAAGGATGTGGCGTTGGCACCGGTTAAATCGGTCAGTTTCCCCGCGGCGGATGGCACCATGATCCCGGCCTATCTCACCCTACCGGTCGGCAGCACGGGGAAGGCTCTGCCGGCGATCGTGATGCCACATGGCGGCCCGGCGGCACGGGACGAATGGGGTTTCGACTGGTGGGCGCAGTTTTTTGCCAATCGCGGCTATGCGGTGCTCCAGCCCAATTATCGGGGTTCTGCGGGTTATGGGGATGGCTGGTACCAGCAAAATGGCTTTATTTCCTGGCGATCGGCAATCGGCGATGTCAACGATGGCGGGCGATGGCTGGTTAATCAGGGCATTACCACCAATGATAAGCTGGGCATCGTCGGCTGGTCTTATGGCGGCTATGCGGCTTTGCAGTCAGCGGTGGTTGATCCCGATCTGTTCAAGGCTATCATCGCGGTTGCGCCCGTAACTGATTTGGAATTGCTGCGGGCTGAGTCCGACGGGTTTACCAATTACAATCTGGTTGATGCCTTTATCGGCCGGGGGAAACACGTCCGTGAAGGATCACCGGCCCAAAACGCCGAGCGGATCAAGGCGCCAGTGCTGATGTTCCACGGTGACCTCGACCAGAATGTCGGCATCGGCCAATCGCGCTTGATGTCTAAAAGGCTCAAAACCATCGGCAAGGCAGTGGAGCTGGTGGAATTCCCCGGTCTCAGTCATCAACTCGATGACAGTGAGGCGCGGTCAAAGATGCTCGAAAAATCCGATGCCTTTTTGCGCAAGGCCATGGCCCTGCCATAACCCATGGCACAACGAAAAGGGCGGCCCGTTAGGACCGCCCCGTTTCTTGTTACCGCGATGCGCCGTGGCAAAGCCACGTCGTCGGACGGGGCATTGGCCCCGCCGGCCGTTCGCGCTGAGTGTCCGGATTAGCTGGCGCTAATCCGCGTCATCACCGCGAATAAAATTCCACCACCAGATTCGGTTCCATCTTCACCGGATAGGGCACTTCATCCAGCGTCGGCACGCGGGTGAAGGTGATCTTGGCGCTGCCATCGGGGGCGACATATTCGGGGATGTCGCGCTCGGCCAAGCTCTGCGCTTCCATTACCAGCGCCATTTCCTGCGCCTTGGTGCCCAGCGTAATCTCGTCACCGGGGAAGCAGCGACGCGATGCGATGTTGCACTTCACGCCGTTGACCTTGATGTGGCCGTGCGAAACGAGCTGGCGCGCGGCAAACACGGTTGGCGCGAACTTGGCGCGATAGACGATCATGTCGAGCCGCTGTTCGAGCAGGCCGATCAGGTTCTGGCTGGTATCGCCCTTCATGCGGCTGGCTTCGTGATAGCAGGCGCGGAACTGCTTTTCGGTGACGTCGCCGTAATAGCCCTTCAGCTTCTGCTTGGCGCGCAGCTGCAGACCAAAGTCAGAAACCTTGCCCTTGCGGCGCTGGCCGTGCTGGCCGGGGCCATATTCACGCTTGTTGACGGGGCTTTTGGGGCGACCCCAGATGTTCTCGCCCATCCGGCGATCGAGCTTGTACTTGGCGCTTTGACGCTTCGACATGTGTATTCCTTTGCAATTGCCAACAACGACCGCGCACCCGACAAGGGCACGCGATATCCCGGTCATCGCTCTGTGAAGATCGTCGCTGATCGAAACAGGGCCACCGCTTCACCGGGGTGCGGGGCCATTTGCGAAGGCGGGCAGCTAGCGACAGGGTGGGGCCGAGTCAAGCTGGCAGTCATGCTGGACATGCTCGTGATGTGCCGTCAAAAGCGCGTCGCATGACCGATACGATCCTTGCTGGCCCAGATTGTAGCACGATGGCGGAGGTGCGCGCCGGCGTTGACCAGGTTGATCGGGAGTTGCTGGCGCTGCTCGATCGCCGCTTTGCCTATATGGCCGCCGCCGCCCGCATCAAGCCAACCCGCGACAAGGTGCGCGATGAGGGGCGTAAGGCGCAGGTGATCGCCAACGCCCGGGCAGAGGCCGCACGGCTGGGCCTGCCCGAAGACGCGATTGGCGCGTTGTGGAACGATCTGGTGGAAGCATCGATCGCCTATGAACTGGATTTGTTCGACAAACGCTGATCTGCCGTCGGCACCGGGCGGCATCGTGTTATCGCATCGAACCCGGCCCGTCCTTCAGCTATTGTTGACGCATTGGGGCGATGAGTATCGCTGCAATGGGTAGCGGGGATGATGGAAATGCCGGGCCGGTTCATCGTCGCTGCGTTGATGGCGCTGACCCCCCTTGATTACCAAACGGCGCCAACGCTGGAAGACGCGGTTCTGGCAGAACTTAACCGGGCGCGGGCGGACCCCCAGGGCTATGCCGATGATCTGCGCGCCTATCGCGAGGGATTTGACGGGCTGATTGCCTATTCCCCCGAAACACCCGACGGCATCATGACGCGCGAAGGCACAGCGGCAGTGGATGAGGCCATTGCGTTTCTGCGCCGCCAGCCGCCGCGCGGGCCACTGGCGATATCGGCAACACTGGCGCTGGGGCCAGCGGATCTGGTCGCTGATCAGGCAGGCACCAGCCGCGTTGGCCACATCACCTCGACCGGGCTGAACCCGAGCGAGCGGATGCAGCGCCGTGGTGGCGGGGCCTATGTTGCCGAAGTCATCACCTATGGCCCGCCCGATCCGCGCAGCGTGGTGCGCCAGTTGATTGTCGATGACGGGGTGGCGCGGCGTGGCCACCGGGCTTTGGTGTTTTCGGCGCAGTACCGGTTCGCCGGGGCGGCCTGTGCGCCGCATGCCGGTTTCGGCGCGGTGTGTGCCGTTGATTTGTCCGCAAGCGCTGATGGTCGGCTGGTGCTGCGCGATGCGCCGGGTGCGGCAGGGCTGGGTTCGGCAGGGCTAGGGGCCGCGATAGCTGAGCCTGATCCGCGACCCTAATCGATCAAACTCACCCGCCCGCCTGCGTGCCGTTCCAGCCGCCCGGCAAGCTCCATTTCGAGCAGCACCGTCTGCACCACCGCCGGGGCCAGCCGCGATTGGCGGATGAGTTCATCGACTGACACCGCGACCAGACCCAACAGCGCGGTAACCGCGCGGCGATCCGCATCGCTGGCATCATCGGGCGGCGGCGCGCCGAACGGGCTGGCGGGCGCGCGCACCATCCGCCCATCAATCGGTCGGAGTTGTTCCAGGATATCGGCGGCGTTCTGCACCAATGTCGCGCCGTCCCGGATCAGGCTGTTGCAGCCCTGGGCGCGCGGATCAATCGGGCTGCCGGGCACGGCCATCACTTCGCGACCCGCCTCGCCCGCCAATCGCGCGGTGATGAGCGAGCCGGACCGGGGGGCCGCCTCCACCACCACCGTGCCCAGCGCCAGCCCGGCGATGATCCGGTTGCGCTGCGGAAAATGGCGCGCCAGCGGCTCGGTGCCCGGCGGGTGTTCGGTGATCAGCAGGCCGTTTTGGGCAATGCGTTCCTGCAGCTCGGCATTTTCGGGCGGAAACACCATGTCGATGCCGCAGGCGATCACCGCGATTGTTTGGCCATTTGCAGCCCCCAGCGCGCCAACATGCGCGGCGGTATCAATGCCGCGCGCCAGGCCAGATACCACCACCACGCCTTCGCTCGCCAGATCATGGCCCAGCAGGCGGGCAAATCGGCACGCCGCCGCAGAAGCATTGCGCGCGCCAACCATCGCAACACTGGTCGGGCGAAGCAGCGCCGCATTGCCGCGCAGGATGAGCGCGGGGGGTGCGTTTTCAAGTTCAGTCAGCAGCAGCGGATAGGCAGGATCATCGCTGAACAGATAGTGCGCGCCCAGCTTTGCGGTGATCGCCATTTCGCGTTCAATCGCCCGCGGGTCTGCCAGCACCGGTGCCCGCCCGCCGCCCCGCGCCGCGAGCAGCGGAATCGCCGCAATCGCCGCGGCGGCAGAGCCAAATCGACCGATCAGCTCGGCATAGGTAACCGGGCCGATATTGGCCGAGCGGATCAGGCGTAGCCGATCAGCCTGCGCCTGATCAGGCACTTTTCTGCCCGATTCGCGGTTCAGTGCCGCTCATCAGCCGAACGATATTCTCGCGGTGTTTCCACAGCACGAGCAGCCCCAGCGCCAGCAGCAGCAAAACGATATCAAATTTGCCAAAATATGCCGCACTTACCGGCGCGGTGATCGCCGCCAGCATCCCCGCCACCGACGATATCCGAAGCCCGGCCAACAGCCCCAGCCACACCAGCGCATACACAATCCCGCACGGCCAATGCAGGGCCAGCATAATCCCCATCAGCGTCGCCACGCCCTTGCCACCCTTGAATCGCAGCCAGACGGGATAAAGATGGCCCAGAAACGCGCCTGCTGCCGCGAGCGCACCCTGCCCGGGGAACAGCCATTCAGCCAGCAGTACCGCCACCGCCCCCTTTGCGGCATCAAGCACCAAAGTTGCGGCGGCCAGCCCTTTGCGCCCGGTGCGCAGCACATTGGTCGCGCCGATATTGCCAGACCCGATCTGGCGCAGATCCCCCGCACCGCCCAGCCGCGTCAGGATAACCCCAAAGGGAATTGATCCCAGCAGATAGCCAAGGAGCAGCGCCAGCGCTGGTCCTGCCCAAAGATACTCGGTTGCCAAAATCAGCCGCCCCCAATCGGATACCATTAAGATAAACAAGCGCGCGCACTGTGCAATGACTTGAATGATGGGGATACCAATGATGGGCGCATCGCCGGACGCGAATGGTTGCCAAGCGCGCGCCCGGCGCTAATCGGGGGCGATGGATGATCGTCCGATCCTGTTTTTCGATTCCGGTGTGGGGGGGCTTTCCGTGTTGGCGGCCACGCGTGCGCTGCTGCCCACGGCACCGATCGTCTATGTTGCCGATTCAGCCGGGTTTCCATATGGCACCCGCACCGAACAGGAGATTGCCGCGCGCGTGCCCGCGCTGCTCGGGCGGTTGGCGGAACGGTATCACCCCCGGCTGATCGTGATTGCCTGCAATACCGCATCGACCATTGCGCTGGCGGCGGTGCGCGCCGCGCTTGACCTCCCAATCGTTGGCACGGTGCCCGCCATCAAATCCGCCGCGCTGATCAGCACCACCCGAACAATCGGTGTGCTGGGCACTGATGCGACCGTGCGGCAACCCTATGTCGATGATCTGACGGCCCGCTTTGCCAGTGATTGCACCGTCATCCGCCACGGTTCCGCCGATCTGGTTGAGGCGGCAGAGGCGCGCCTGCGCGGCGAAGCGGTTGACCCTGCCCGCTTTACAGCGGCGCTGGCAGGGTTGTTCACCCAGCCGGGCGGCGACCGCATCGATACGATCGTCCTTGCCTGCACGCACTTTCCGCTGGTGGCCGATGCACTGGCAGCAGCAGCAGGTCGCCCGATTGATTTTGTCGATGGCAGCGCGGGCATCGCCCAGCGGGTGGCGTTCCTGACGCAGGGGCAGGATTGGCCGGCAACTGTGCAACCGGGAACCGCCGTCTTCACCCTGGTCGATGATCGCGCCCGGGCGCTGGCGCCGGCACTCGCGGCGCGCGGATTGGGCGATATCAACGCGCTTTAGAGCGTGATGACTTTAGCTTGAACCGTTCGCCCTGAGCGAAGTCGAAGCCTGTCCTGAGCTTCGCCGAAGGGGGCAGGCGCTGCGTGTGGGCTTCGACTTCGCTCAGCCCGAACGGAGGGATATTTCAGCTTAACTGAAATCAACGCGCCCTATCTCACCAGTCAGCGTATCCGGCGGTCAGGTGAGACCGATGGCCAGCGTGATGCCGCCCAACCCCAGCGATAACGGCACCCGCAGCGACAGCCACCATTCTGGCGCAATGCCGGTTTTCTGCAATCGCCAGTCAACCGCCAGCGCGGCGATCAACCCTGTGCCCAGCACGATCATCGACGGGCCCGGCCAGCGCTGCCCGGTCGCCCAGGGCCAGGCGCTGCCCAGCGCGGTCAACGACGGCACGACGGCGGCGACCCACAACCACCCCGGCGCACGTGCGCCAGCCGCCGCTGCCAGCCCCCACCATAAACCGCCCAGAAAGCTGAAGATCAGCGCGGCATAGGCATAGGCCATCGCCAGCGCGGTAAAGCGCCAGTCATTGTTGTTTTCCAGCAGCACATAGCCTGCGGCCAGTTGCGGCAGCAGCCCGGCAAAGCCCAACAGGCGCGGCGTTGACGGTGCCATGGCTCAGGCCGCTCGTCAGGCCGCCGGGGCGGCGAGCCGCCCGGCCCAGGCATAGCCGCGGTACAGCGGGGTGAAGCTGTTATCCAAGTTGTGCGCAGCTGCAATCTGCCCCAGCACATCGGGCAGCGCGCGGCGCGGCTCAACATCAAACTGCGCCAGCCAGCCAAACAGCAACCGCTTGAACGGCGACGGCAGCCCTTCCTGCTGGCCGAAATCGACGATATCGAGCCTGCCGCCGGGGGCTAACTTGCCCGCCCCCTCGCGCAGCGCGCCCTGCCAGTCGGGGATCATTGACAGCGTATAGCTTTGGAACACCCGGTCGAATGCGGTGACGCCGAACAGCGCGGGCGCATCGAACGCGGTCGCATCCCCCTGCGCCAGCGTGATCCGATCCGACAATCCGGCAGCCGCCACTTTGGCGCGCGCGGTTTCCAGCATGGCTTCGGAGATATCGATGCCGAAATAGCGCGCATCGGGCCAGGCGCGCGCCGCAGCAATCAGGTTACGCCCGGTGCCGCAGCCGATTTCAATCACCGTCCCGCCCGGTGGCGGGGCCAGATCACGGATCAGCCGGTCGCGGCCCAGCAGATAATATTTGCGGGTGAGGTCATAGAAATGGCGCTGCGTGCGGTAAATCGCATCCATGTGCCCCGCGTGATTGGCCGCATGATTGGCCGCTGGCGTGTCGGTGCTCAGGCGGTTTCCCCCGGCTTCGACGCGAGCACGTACAGATGCACGCCACCATAGATCGATGAACGATCACGCTTGGTGTAATCGAGCGATTCTGCCGCCCAGTAATTCCAGCGCGACAAAATGGGTTCGGGCACGCGGCCCGGCAGGATCGTTTCAATCCCCGCCGTGCGGAACAGCACGCGCGCGTCTGGCTTTGCAGTGCGCGTGATTTCTGCCCAAAGGTTGGTCAGGATTTCGTCGGTCATCCAATCCTGCGCATCCAGCAACACATAGCGATCAAGCGAGGCATCGGGCATCGCGCGCAGATATTCGACAAAATTGGCGTGGCGCACCTCCACCCGGTCAACCCGCGCCACTATGTCGGCATAATTGGCTTGTTGCAGATAGGGCGGCAGCGAGGC
>JBBSCC010000011.1:0-33587 GCA_038250735.1 Sphingomonadales bacterium
AAGGGGCGGCTGATAAGTGGGGGGCATGAATATGGCAAGCGACTCCGCAACGATCCCCACCACCATCAACCCGAACGAAGCCGCGCATTTCGGCAAATTGGCAGCCGAGTGGTGGGATCCGAAGGGTTCATCGGCGATGCTCCACCGCCTCAACCCCGCCCGGCTGGGATTCATCCGCGCCGCCGCCGACGCGCATTGGCGCGCAGACGGGCGCAGCTTTACGCCGCTGGCGGGCAAGACCGCGCTGGATGTCGGCTGCGGCGCAGGCTTGCTCTGTGAGCCACTCGCCCGGCTGGGCGCCAAGGTAACGGGGCTGGATGCCGCGCCCGAAAACATCGCCGCCGCCCGCGCACACGCCGCGCAATCCGGGCTGGCGATTGATTACCGCGCGGGCAGCGTGGAAAATTTGGGGCGAGAGCGCTTCGACCTCGTCACCTCAATGGAGGTGATCGAGCACGTCACCGATCCCGCCGCCTTCATCGCCGGTCTGGCGCGCGCGCTGGCGGACGGCGGCCTGCTGATCCTCTCCACCCCCAACCGCACCCCCCTGTCGCGCCTGGGGCTGATCACCGTGGCGGAGGGGCTAGGCCAAATCCCGCGCGGCACCCACGACTGGTCAAAATTCATCACCCCCGATGAACTGACGGCGCTGGTAGAGGCCGCAGGCCTGCGCGTCACCGACACACGGGGCCTGAGCTTTTCCCCCGCCAAGGGTTTTGTGGTGGGGGATGATATGAAGCTGAATTATCTGATGACGGCGGTTCGGGGGTAGCGGGGGGGACAAATCGCGGTGAGCTTGTGACGAGGGGAACGGCTAGTCCAATAGACGGCAATGACTAGTGAAAGTCGTAATGAAAATCGTTAGTCAGTCTAATAGCTTAAGCCAGCTCGGTCCCGGCTCAACTAAACGGCCAAATTGGCGGCCTAGCTTGGGTCATTTCAGTCGATCTCTGCCCGTCCTAGATTTCCCATTATTTCATAGCTGGTACTTCGCGGCATTCAGGGGGGGCTGGGACGAAGCCATCGGTCGCGGCGCGCCACTGTTTGGCGACTTTTGGCGAGAAATGGCGCTACACGCTGGCACGAATGCCATTGTGGAACGACTAAGGCTGGGCCAATTGTGCTAGGGCTGCGCTCAGACATCCAGGCAGAAACTGGATACTTTCGTTTCAGATTGGAAGCCGTTTAGGCGAGGACCTAGCCTCGTACATTCATGACAGTTCTGCGCTTCCCTACAAGCAAATGCTCGTTCATATAGGCTATCAGGCTGAATGATGGGCAGACCCGAACTCGGCGCCCGATTGCTAAACCCGCTCTAGCTTTGAGAAATCTACTTGAACGACACGACCGACACAACCACCTTTGAACTGATTAAGCTCATCCCTGGATGGATCGCTTTGATCTTCTCTGCCCTGAGCTTGATTATTTCCCTTCTCAGCCTGCAATCTGCCCGCCGCAAGGAGCAGCGAGGGCTACCTCAAATGTCTTTTTATCTAAATAGCGGCGTGCTCACGACGCTTTCAGATAGAACACGCCTTTACCGGTTCGCTCTGTCGTTGACCAACCGGTCCGACACAGCATCCTCAATCGTCAGTATTGAAGGCATCATGCGTTGTGTCACCAACGCAAACGTAGAGATAACAATCCGCGTACCTAGAAGCCCCGAAAGTACTGCGGACACCGACCCACTTCGAGTGGGTGCAAAGGTTGGATCTGGCGAGACATTGGTCGGGACGATAAGTTTTTCTGCTTCACCGCATGTCTTGCAGAACCTACGCCGAATTGATCAGTTCCTAGTTGCAGTAACTGATAGCTTTGGCCAACAGCACACCTTGGATCCCGGCCCATTGAAGGAAGTGAGTGCATGAAAACGGCCGGCTGGCGGAAAGCGACTCTGCAAGTGCAATACCGTCGCGAGATAAAGCCGTTGGTTTTGGTCGGCGATGGTGCCCTGAGCATCCCCAATGTCGCCGACGGCCGGATTATTCCGGTTCTTATACTCGACACTAGTGGGCGTGAGGATGTCGACGAGTACGTTAGGATTCATCAGCCGGGACTGTCGGGGGACGCGTCGACGCAGTGGGGTCGAAGACGATTCGGTTCAAAGCGATTTCTTATCGTGCGGTCACTTCGCCCGGTTGAAATTTCCATGCTTATAGAACTCGACGCCGAGCGTAACGCCCAGCTTATCAACTTCATCCTAAAGGCAGAGGCATTTTACCTACAGCCGGGCAAGCCGGGCGACAAGCTTAGTGACTCAGTGAGCAAACCGAAGGTGCTTATCGGAGTTCCCGATACCGGATTCGCAGGCCAGTGGAGGCGCGAGTACGCCTCAAGGATCGTCGCTAAATTCAGGCGCATGGGCCTTCGACGCAGCGCAGCCAAGGACGCGGCCGCCAAGCACATGGTAACAATGGGTCTGCTCGAGGATTGGGTACCCCCACGGAACTGAGGAAACATGGTGGTCGAATGATCTGCCGAAAGATATGACCATAGCAGCCGTCATGTCGCCCGCGACTGAATTCTCCTGCCGGTTGGCGGGGCGTGCCGCCTCACCAACCCGCAACATCTCCTAACTCAACACCAACCCCCTCACCCCATCACATTCCGCCCACGCATCACCGTGGCGCTATGCCCCACGCTCGCGGCGGTGGACTTTGCCTTGATCGTGTCGACGAAAATCCAGTCGTTCGTCACCCGCGTTGGCGTGATCGTCATCGCCATATAGCCGCGGCGGCTGGTGTCGCACCATTTCAGTTCCGGGTTCGCCTCCACCAGCGCCTTGGCGACCGTTTTGGGATCAATGCCAATCGCGCTTTCAAAGCCGGGGGAGGTGACGCCCTGGCCCGCAAATTCAACGCCCGCAGGCTTGCCGTTCTGGCCCAGATCATAGGCCCAGGCATTGTGGCTGTCGCCGGAGATGACGATCAGGTTTGCGCCCAGCCCCTGCGCCGATTTCAGGAACCTTGCGCGCGCCGCCGGGTAACCGCCCCAGCTATCGAAATTAAATGGCAGCCCGGCCTTGGTCGCCATCATGCCCGCCGCCAGATACGCCTTGGCGCGCGGATCGGCATCGGGGGACACCCAGCTTCCGGCACTCAGCGGGGTTTCAGTGTTGCCCATGATCGTGCCAAAGCCGACCACCTGCCATTTGGTGCCGCCCTTCACCGATGCGCGCATGGCATGGGCCAGCCAATCCTCCTGCTGCGATCCCATCATCGTCGCTGCCGCATCCTGCCAGCTGCCATCGCGGAATTCGGCGAGCGCCTTGGCGGGATCGGGCTTGAACAGGAACGGGGCGAGTTCGGCCTGTTTGGTGCGGCCCAGCACGCGGGTTTCGGTGCGGAACAAGGTGGCGAGCGTACCGATCTCGTATGCCTTCCACGGCTCATCAGAAACGGGCAGCCATTCGCGGTACGCCTGCATCGCGGCGGCGCGGCGGGCGTTCCATTCGCCTTCGTTCTTCTGGTGGTTCTGCGCGCCGCCCTCCCAACTGTCATTCGCTGATTCGTGATCGTCCCACTGCACGATCATCGGCACCAGGCTGTGCAGCTTTTGCAGATCAGGGTCGCTGCGATAGCTGGCATAGCGCAGCCGGTAATCGGCGAGCTGGACAATCTCCGTCGCGGGCAGCGGCTGGCGACCGGCCACGGCATCCTTCAGCGCGGGGTAATCCCCCGTTTGATATTCATAGAAATAATCGCCCAGATGGATGGCGAGATCAAAATCATCGCGCAGCGCGGCATGGGCATAGGCGTTGAAATAACCGAACGGCAGGTTCGAACAGGAGAATATCGCCGCCCGGAATGAGGGGGCAAGGCCAACCGGCAGCGTCTTGGTGCGGCCAACCGGCGAAAAGCTGCCATCGGGCGCGACGAAGCGGAAATAATATCGCGTGGCCGGTTTCAGCCCCGCAACAGTGATCTTGCTGGTGAAATCGCGCCAGCCGCCGGTGATCTGCGCACCACCTGCAATTACCCGCGAAAAATCGGCATTTTCCGACAATTCCGCGCTTAATCGCGCCGAATCCCCCGAATTCGGGACAAAACGCGTCCATAACAGTACCGAATCCGCCGTGGGCTCGCCACTTGCGACCGAATGGGTGAAGCCGCGCGCGTCCATGACATTGGCGGTCTGCGCAAAACCAGGGATCGCAAACGCACCCAGCCCAATGGACCCGGTGACCATGAACGAACGGCGATCGATACGAATGGTCATGCTGTCTCTCCCCTAAACTGTGCGCGCCTGGCCTGTTGTGCGGCCATTGCACGGCGACATGGACGATATGTGACAGGATTAGGCAAGAGCGACTTTGGACACCCGCCCGCGCACAAGGCATGAAGGCCGCGATGACCACCCATGCGCCGCTCTCTAAATCTGCGCCTCGCGAGCCGCGCCCAGCGATTGCGGTGGGGATATGGGCGCTGCTGGTGCTGGCGCTAATGCTGCTCGCAATGGCCCGGCCAATCGACCATGACGAAAGCCAATATGTCGCCGCCGCCGTGCTGGCCTGGGGAAAGCTGCCTTACCGCGACTTCGCCTATTTACAGACGCCGCTACAGCCGCTGCTGTTCGCCCCGATTGCGGCCCTGGTAGGAACGCTTGCCTATCCCGCCCTGCGCCTGACAAACGCCCTGCTGGGCGCAACAACCATCGCCACGGTGTACGCAGCGGGCAGAGAGGGCGGTGCCCCGGCGCGCATAGCGCTTGGCTGCGCTGGATTGTTCGCGGCCTGCGACATCTTCCTGTTCAGCGTCTGTGTTGCGCGCAACGATGCCCTGCCCGCCGCGATGCTGGCCGGGGCCTGCTGGCTGGTACTGCGCACCGCGAATGGCAAAGGCAGTCGGGGTGTCGTAATCGCAACCGGCATGCTGCTGGCAGGCGCGGCTGCGGCTAAAATATCCTATGCGCTGCCCGCGGCGGCTTATGGCGTTTATGCGTTGGTTGATCGCAATCACCGCCCGGTGGCGTTGGCGCTGGGGGCGGCACCTTTGGTGGCGTTGGTCGTCTGGCTATGGTCGCTTGCGCCCGGCGCTTTTTGGTTTGAGGTGATCGACTTTCCTGTGCGCGCGCCGGTTGATTGGTACGCGGGCGGCGCCAATGCCGCCAAGCTGTCACTGCTAAGCAAGCTGTTCGATATGCTAAAGTTTCTGGCGCTCGGCCCGGCATTGCTGGCGCTGTGGGTGGTCGCGCGCCAAGGGTTACCGCTTCCGCGCACCCGCGCCATCGACCTGCTGATTGTCGCAGGGCTGGTGGCGGCGTTTCTGCCCATGCCGACTTGGCGGCAATATCTTTTGCCAATGCTGCCCCCGCTGTTCATCCGTTTGGGCATTGCCTGGCATGCCCGCCCGCCGGGCAGCGCGCAGCGGGTGGTGGCGATGATTCTGGCCTGTGGCGGGATAGCACCGTCGCTTGAATCACTGGTGCTGGCAGCGCGAAATGGCCTGCCCATGGCGCAGGCCGCGCGTGACGCTGCTGCCATCGCCGCAGCGCTGGACGCCGCCGGGATTGCGGGCCCCATCGCCACGCTATCGCCGCAATTCGTGCCAGCCACCGGTCGGCCAATCGATCCGCGCTTTGCGACCGGCCCGTTTTTCTATCGCAGCCGAGCGTTACTGGATTCGAGGCAAGCCCGGCGCTGGCTGATGATTGGCGGCGACGCTGCATTGCCGATCATGCCGCCGCCAGCCGCGCTGCTCATCGGCGGTGAAGATCGCTGGACGAGCGGCAATGGCATCATCGACGCCGCGCTGCGCCGCCATCCGCCATTTAATCGCTGGCGACCATTGTCGGTCGCCAGCAGCCGCTTCCGGCTCTACGCGCCACCACCAGCCAAGCGAGTAGAGTTCACTCGCCTGCCTTGAGCGGGGCAAGGCCGGTTAAGCCACGCAAATATTGGGCCTTAATGGTGGTCATGGCAACACCGGTGCCGACCATAATCGTGGCCGTGGCGAGCTTGGGCCGGCCTGCACCGATGCGGATGTTGCTGGGCACGCCGCCGCCATCGCGCCAGAAGTTGAACTTGTTCTTGCCGTCGCGGTCATGCGTAAAAAACAGCGCATATTGGCCAGGCTTTGGCACCTTGATGCAGATGGCCACAGGCCCCGATTGGGGGGGTGTTGCCCAGATGCGGTGAAATGTCTTCCCCTCTGCAATCAACTTATTGTCATCTTTCAGAAAATCGTCTTCGGTTGCGGGGTAAAGCTCCAGCTTCAGGCGACCTGTGCGATCCTTCAAGCCAGTGATCGTCGCCTGAATGGCCGGGCCGTCGCCATCGGTACAGGCTGGCGCATCTTGCCCACCAATCCGCGCGCCAGTCGCCGCTGCCGGAGAAAGCGCGACGCCGATCAGTGCCAGGGTCAACAAAGGGTATTTCATACGCGATTCCTAAATAACGAAAGCAGGCCAAACACAGCGATTAGGGCAGCGTGAATCAACAACGTGAGCGCCGCCGTAACCGCCAGCAACGCTGACAAGCCGTCCCCATTACCCAACAAGGTGATCCCAAAATTGGCGAAAAGAAGGTCTTTGTTCGGCACCAGTGGCAATCGCGACACCAGCATCCGCGCGGCAGACAGCATCAGCCACACCGCAATGGCGACCTGCGGCATCGCAAAATGCCAAGCCAGAGCCAGCAGCACACCGCCAAAGATCAGGCGGGCGGTGTGCACCGCCAGGATCCACCACAGCTGACGCCGGGGCAGCGTGAACACCCGCCGTGCAAAGATCAAAAACGGCAGCGAAACTACTAGCAGGATCGCGACCGACCATGCCAAAAGCCGGAAATCGGCGGGCCGCAGCACGCTTTGCGCAAAGGGCAATGCCCCCAGCACCAGCGCCAGCGTGATAGTATTCCCGGCCATCGCCGAAAGGATGCTGACATCTTTGACCGCGCCAAAGGGTGCCGCCACCTTCCGCGCCCGGGCGACCGCCCAGGCATAAAAATACGCCTCCCCGGAATAGCCAATCACGATTTCGTTCGCGATGCGCTTTTTGAAAAGTGCCGCCAGACCCTCGACCGGAATCTGCCATAATCGCCGAAAGATGACATAATCACTCACCGGCAAAGCGAGGTAAACCAGCGCGAAACAAAGGTAGAATAGCGGATTGACCGGCAGCGCCTGCCGCAACCCACCCAGCCCGGAACCGGCAATGCCGCGGGCCAGCCCGGCGACCATTGCAACCGTCAACACGGCGCCGATAATTGCCGGCCAACGATTCTGGGGGATCAGGCTTTTGGGCACGGCTGGTGCATCGCGGGCCATCATGCTGGGGATTTCATGGCTTGGTCGAGCGCCTTGGAGTGAATAAATGCGGAATTGCCGCTCTGTGGGATCATCATTTAAGGGGAATTCGTGGCCGCATGGTGAAGTTCCCTACCCCACACACCAAACCGCCGCCGATTGCGCGCATGGTTCCTGACGTTGGCGCAGCTTTCACCGCGCGGTATCTGCGGCAACCAGGCATCTGGGATGAGGCAGTGTTTATTACAAGATGACGATTGCCCCTGCCCCACCCGCTGCGCATATCCTGTCGCTTGCCCAAACGTTGCGTGGCGGCGGGGTAGAGCGGAGCTTGTTGCGATTGGCCCGGGATTGGTTGGCGGCGGGCCGGCAGGTGACGCTGCTGCTGGGGCAGCGCGATGGGCCGTTGGTGGCAGAACTGCCGTCGGGCATCCGGATCATTGAACGCGGATCAGCGGCGTTTCGCGACCTTGGCATATTGCCCGCCATTGCCCGCGACATTCAACCCGACGTCATCTTTTGCCCAGGTAACCACTACACCAGCATTGCGGGGTTTGCGAAGCTGCGGCTGAGCAGCGCCGCGCCGCCAATCGTCGCCAAGATATCAAATGCGCTGGCCCGCCCAGATCATGTATTTCCGCTGGCGCCCGCCTATCGGTGGTGGTTACGGCGGCACCCCGGGTTTATCGACCATTTCGTGGCGATGAGCCCGGCGATGCGGGACGAGGCGATTGCAGCAATGCACGCTGATCCCAACCGGGTAAGCGTGATCGCCAACCCTGCTCCGGTCCGCACCAACAGCGCACCACCGGCTGATCTGCCCAAGGGGCCGCTGCTTGTCGGCGTCGGCCGGCTTGAACCCCAGAAGCGCTGGGACCGGCTGATTGATGCCATCAAGCTGATTGATCGGCAGCAAACGGCGCTGGTGATCATTGGCGAAGGCAGCGCGCGGCCGGCGCTGACGGCACAAATCGCCCGGCTGGGGCTCAGCAATCGCGTGACATTGATGGGGTATCTCAGCGACCCCAGTCCCTATCTGGCTGCGGCCAACGCTGTTGTATTGACGTCTGATTTTGAAGGGGTGCCGGGCGTCCTGCGTGAAGCGCTCGCGCTGGGCACGCCTGTGGTGGCGACTGAATCGAGCGTGGCCGTGAGAGAGATCATCGCGCATCCGGGCATGGGCAGCATCGTGCCGACGGGAGATCAGGCCGCGCTGGTTGACGCGCTTAATTTCTGGCTGTCTCAAGCTGCGGAGCGACCAAAACCTGTCGCGCCGCCGGGTGCTGATTCCGGCAGCGCCTATCTGGCGCTGTTCGACAGGCTGGTTGCTGATCGCCGCGCTGGCATCAGGGGGTGAAGCGATCCGGGTGCGCATCGGCAAAAGCCGCCTGCGATGCTGCCGCCGTATCAGCCGCAATCAGCCGGGGATAAGCATCCAGCGGCAAATCAAACCGTCGCGCATTATACAATTGGGGCACCAGACATATGTCAGCCAGATTGGGCGTATCGCCACCCAAAAACGGCCCGTCATGCCTCGTCTGCACCGCCAATGCTTCAAGCGCAGAAAGCCCCAGCGCCATACTGTGCTGCCGCCACAAGGTTTTGGCCGCTTCATCTGCGCCAAACTGATCCGTCAACTGGCGGATGAAGCGCATATTGCCAATCGGGTGCGTGTCCGCGACGATGACCAGCGCCTGCGCCATCACCTGCGCGCGTGCCGCCGGATCACGCGGGATCAGCGGCGGATCGGGCCGGGTGGCATCAAGATAATCGATGATCGCCAGGCTCTGGATCAGGCGATGCCCGTCAATCTCCAGCATCGGCACCTGACCCTGCGGGTTGCGAGCGCGGTGCGCGTCCGACAATTGCTCGCTGGCCAGCAGGTTTACCGGCACGCCGGTCCAGGCAATTCCTTTTAAATTCAGCGCAATTCGCACCCGGTAGCTGGCCGAGGAACGATGGTAATCAAAAAGCGTAACGCCAGTGGCAGATAACGCGCTCGTGCCAGTGATCGGGTTCACCGGGCCCGCGCGCCGCCGCCCGATTGTTCAGCAACATTCGGCGCGATTCCCACCGGCGCTTGCGCTGCCTGAAGCGACGTGCCTGCCCGCCCGCTGCGGAACGCGGTGAACCAACTGATCGGGTTCCAAGTGCTGCTGCCATCGACGGAGAAGGTGATAAACTCCGCGCGTCCACCCAGATTTTCCCAAGGCACCGGCCCGCCAAGACCCTTGTCCGGCTCACCCAGCGCGAAGCGGCTGTCGGCGCTGCGATCCCGGTTGTCGCCCATCAGGAAGACATGATTGGCAGGGATTTTGACCGCCGGATAATCATCGCCGGGGCTATAGCCCAGCTCAACCGTGTCATAGCTGCGGCCATTGGGCAGCGTTTCAGTGACAATCGGCAAATGACATTCGAACACGCCGTCCCGTCCAGCGCGCAGCGCACCCGAATAATCGGTGCAGGTGGCGTTGGCATCGACCGCGATCAGCTTGTCATGAATTGGCCCGCGCTTCACCGGAACGCCGTTCAGCAGCACCACGCCGCGCTGAACCTCCAGCGTATCGCCGGGCAGCCCAATAACGCGCTTGATATAATCCTCGGTCGTGCCCGGCGGGGTCACGATCACCACATCGCCGCGCACCGGCAGGCGACCGAAAACCCGGCCCTTGATAAACGGCAACAGGTGAAACGTCGGCGAGACGAACGAAAAACCATAAGGATATTTGGTGACGACCAGCCGATCACCGATCAGCAGACCGGGAAGCATTGATTCAGACGGAATGTAAAAGGGTTTGGCGACAAAACTGTGGAATCCAAGCACCGCCAGGATCAGCCAGAAAATGCCGCGGAGCTCACCCAGCCAATCCGTGCCGGGCTTTACCTCATCTGCCATGCCGCCGCCCGCACCGTTCATCGTCAACTCTTCACCCGACATCATTATCGTCCCTTGCGAGCGCTTCCAGCCTAACGGCCTCAATAATCACAAAGGCCTGGGCCCAGGGGTGATCATCTGTCAGCGTCAAATGTATTTTGGCGCGGTGGCCGCTGGGCACCATCGCGTCAAGCCTTGCCTTTGCGCCACCGGTCAGCGCCAATGTGGGCGCCCCGCTGCGCGCATTGACCACGCCGATATCCTTCATGAACACGCCGCGTTTAAATCCCGTTCCCACCGCCTTGGAAAATGCCTCCTTGGCGGCAAATCGTTTCGCGTATGTGCCCGCGCGGGTGAACGGGCGCTGACTGGCCTTGGCGCGTTCAACATCGGTAAAAACGCGCGCCTCAAAACGCGCACCAAACCGGTCAAGCGACGCCTGGATCCGCTCAATATTGCACAGGTCTGATCCCAGCCCGATGATCATTGGAATCCGCGCGCCGCAAAGAACAATGCCGCCAGCACGGGGCAAAAGAATAGCAGCACACACACTGGCGCAATCGGGCCAAAGCGCGCCCAGCCAATCAAGCCGCCGCCGATCATGCCAATACTGGCGATCAGCCCCAAAGCCCCGCGCTCCACCGCGATATCGATCATCGCCGCCGCCGTCAGATCAGGCTTTACCGCAATGGCGACGATCAATGGGCTGAGGGCGATCAGCGCGCAGATGATCAGGTCAATCAGCACCAGCAGCCGCACGGGCACGCTCATTTCTGCGCGCTGGTGCCCTAGCCTAGCCGTCACCGCGCCGATTCCATCGCCGCGCGCATCGCCCGCACCGCGCCATCCAGGCCCATGAAGATCGCGTCGGCGATCAATGCATGGCCGATATTCAGCTCACGCAGCTGGGGGATGGCCGCGATCGGCGCAACATTGTCCAGCGTCAGCCCGTGTCCGGCATGCACCTCAATCCCGTTCTTCACCGCTAGCGCGGCGGCATCGGTCAACCGACGTAACTCCTCCGCCTGCGCTGACCCTACCAGTTCGGCATAGGCGCCGGTGTGCAGCTCAATCACCGGCACGCCCAGTCGCAACGCCCCTTCGATCTGGCGGACGCTCGGCTCGATAAACAGCGAGACGCGGATGCCCGCCGCTTTCAAGGCCGCAACCATCGGGGCCAGATGATCGTGCATCCCCGCCACGTCGAGCCCACCCTCCGTCGTCCGCTCCTCCCGCTTTTCGGGCACGATGCATGCGGCATGGGGGCGATGGCGCAGCGCTATACCCAGCATCTCATCGGTCGCCGCCATTTCCAGGTTGAGCGGGACCGTCAGCTCAGCAACCAACCGGACAATGTCATCATCCGTAATATGCCGCCGATCCTCGCGCAGATGCGCGGTAATGCCGTCAGCGCCTGCCGCCGCCGCGATCAACGCGGCACGCACCGGATCGGGATAGCCCACCCCGCGCGCGTTCCGCACGGTCGCGACATGATCGATATTGACGCCGAGGCGCAGGATATCCGCCATCACAATGCTCCAGTGGGGCAGGCAGCCGCGCTCAACAGGTCATGGCTGAAGCCCTTTCCCTGCCACACTTCGCCAAAATCAAACCCGGCGCGATTGGCGAAAGCGATCACGACCACGTCACTATCCGGCAAGATGAAGTTACGCACCTCAATCCCGCCAATCCCGCCGCGCCGCTCAACAATCCGCACCGGTTTTGCACAACCTTTCAGCGATGCCGAAAACACCCATTGGCCGAGTGCAATCGACCCAAGCTTGGGCTGGCCATCCCACATTTGGGCGCGCGCTGCATCGGGCAGCAGCTTGCCGGTCATCAGCGCGCGGTCGAACTTCCAAAGGTCTTGGATGCTGCCGTACAACCCTGCCGATGCGCCAAAGGCGGCCAGATCATAGCCCGTCTCTGGCTTACCATCGACGGTTCCAGCAACAATTCTTCGAGTAGTCGGATACGCGCCCAACGTCTTCAGGCCGAGCGGCTTGGCGATCCGCGATTGCACCAGCGCCTGCCAGCTTTTGCCCGTCAACGCGCTTAGCAGCGCACCCGCCACGATGTAATCGCAGTTGTTGTATTCCCAATTGCCACCCGGGGCGCCTTTTACGGGCCCGGCGCAATAGCCCGTCAATGGATCGCGGTTGCCTGTGTAGCCCGGCGCATCATAAGCGGGCACCGATTCTGGCGTCGCGGCAGTGTCGTCGGGATTGGGCAAGCCCGACTGGTGGCGCAGCAACTGGCGCACCGTCACCAGCTCGGCATTGGCGCTCTTGAACCCCGGCAGATAGCGCGCAACCGGCTGGTCGAGATCGACCCGCCCCGCGGCCACTTCCTGCATCACCAGCGTGGCGATCACCTGCTTGGTTACGGATGCCCAACGCCATAGATTGAGCGCCGATTTCCCACGTATCTGGGTGCTGGACTTGAAAACAACAAAGTTGCCCTTGCTCACCAACGTGTCGCCGAGACGGTCAAATCCGCTTGCTTTTATGACTTCACCCACCGGCACAACGTTCAACGGCTTTGCAATCGCTCGCGCAGAAATAGCACCGGGTGTGAGGATCGCTAATGCAATGATTGCATAGCGCATCACGCCGCCAGCCCCCGGCTGCCCGGCTTTACCGCCGGGATCGCCGCCAGTTCAGGCGGCAAAGCGTCGGCGGGGTAAGCAGGAATGTCGAGCGTACACAGCGATACCAACGACACGCCAATGTCCGCGCGGCCGTTTGACCGATCGATCAGGCACGCCGCGCCCAGCAATTCGCCCGGATGCTCGCGGATCGCCGCGATGCATTCACGCGACGACAGGCCGGTGGTCACCAGATCCTCCACCATCACCACGCGCGCGCCGGACGGAATCTCGAAATTGCGGCGCAACTGAAATTCGCCGCCCTCGCGTTCAACGAACACCGCGATGCACCCCAGCGCGCGGGCGGTTTCATAACCGGGGATGATTCCGCCCATCGCTGGCGATACGATCAAGTCGACCTGCCCAAATTGGGCGGTGATCCGTTCGGCCAGCGCCGCACACAGGCGCGCCGTGCGAACCGGATCTTGAAACACCCGCATTTTTTGCAGGAACACCGGCGACCGCAGGCCGGACGAGAGGATAAAATGCCCCTCAAGCAGCGCATCGGCGTCGCGAAACTCAGCCAGCACCTCATCTTGGGTCATAATCGTTGAGCGTCCTTCGCCATTTGTCTTTGGGTATTTCGGGCCGCGTGATACGAATGGCAATGATGGTGCGCAACGCCAGTGCCAAAAAAGCTACGCAAAAGCTTGAGGCCGGGGGGGCTGGTGCGTATAGGCCCCGCCTAAAGGGCGTATCCCCGCATCGAAGCAGGGCTGATAAGCGCCGATAATTCTGGGTAACGAATCGAGATGACAATGACCGGGCGTATGACGGGGCTAAAGACGATAGTGATCGCAGCGGGGCTGATGCTGGGCAGCGTTGCCTATGCAGCAGCAGCGCCCACTGTCGAACAAACCCCCGCAAAAGCGACGGGCGTCACCGTAACGACGGCTCAGGCGCCAGCAGCGGCTACCCCAACAGCGGGGACCGCCGCCGCGCCAGCAGCAGTGGACCCGTTACTAATCGATAATGGCGGCCCGGTGGTTACACCAGTGGCCGGTATCGGCCAGCCAACCGACAAATTTATCGGCGTTCAGGTACAGGTGACCCCTACCGGTCGTCGTGCTGCGTGGATGCACGATGTGATCCTGATGCCCGTGATCACCGCCATTTCAGTTTTCGTGTTACTGTTGTTGATGTACGCGATGTGGCGTTATCGCCGCGCGGCCAACCCGGTCGCGTCAAAAACGTCGCACAACACCACCATCGAAGTGATCTGGACGCTCGCGCCCGTCGTCATTCTGGTGCTGATCGCGGTGCCATCGATCGGCCTGCTGCAAGCACAGTTCAAACCAGCGCCTGCAAATGCCATCACGCTGAAGGCAATCGGCAACCAATGGTATTGGTCATACCAATATCCTGACAATGGCGGGTTCGAGATTACGTCGAACATGCTGAAGGAAAAGGGTGCGACCACGGGCACAGAGCGCGCGCGAACCGATGCTGATGGCCCCGCATTGCTCGCCACTGACAACCGCATCGTGCTGCCCGTCGGCGTGCCGATCCGCCTGCTGACAACGTCGAACGATGTGATCCACGCCTGGGCGATGCCCGCATTCTGGATTAAGCTTGACGCCATCCCTGGGCGGATCAACGAAACCAGCTTCACCATCGAAAAGCCCGGCGTGTACTTTGGCCAGTGCTCGGAACTGTGCGGCGCGCGCCATGGTTATATGCCCATTACCGTTGCCGCCGTCGACAAGGCGACGTTTGACAAATGGGTGGTCGCCAAGGGCGGCACCGTGAAGGGCGCGGCGCCTGCCGTGGCACCAGCAGCAGCAGCACCAACATCGGTGGCCGCAGCAGACGCCGCACCGACGACCACAACTGACGCTGCGGCTCCTGCCGCCGGCGCTCCAAAGGCGGACAAGTAAGCCATGACCGATATCGCCCTCACCCCATCCGCATTTCAAGCGCACGGTGACGATGCGCATCATCACGATGCCGATCACAAGCCGGGTTTCTTCGCACGTTGGTTCATGTCGACCAACCACAAGGATATCGGTACGCTCTACCTGATCTTCGCGATCGTCGCCGGGATCATCGGTGGTGCGATTTCGGGCATGATGCGCGCAGAGCTTGCGCATCCCGGCATTCAATATCTCGGCTATTGGGCTACCTTCCTGCCGGGTGGCGAACAGGGTCTCGATCACTCTCTGCACCTGTGGAACGTGCTGATCACCGCGCACGGCCTGATCATGGTGTTCTTCATGGTCATGCCCGCGATGATTGGCGGGTTCGGCAACTGGTTTGTCCCGATCATGATCGGCGCGCCAGACATGGCGTTCCCGCGCATGAACAACATCTCGTTCTGGCTGCTGATCCCCAGCTTTACGCTGCTGCTCGCATCGCCATTCTTCGGGGGTGCAGGCACGGGTTGGACGGTCTATGCGCCGCTTTCCACCTATGGTGAGCCGGGGCCAGCCGTCGACATGGCGATCCTGTCGCTCCATCTGGCGGGCGCTAGCTCGATCCTGGGGGCAATCAACTTCATCACCACCATTTTCAACATGCGCGCACCGGGCATGACGCTGCACAAGATGCCGCTGTTTGTGTGGTCGGTGCTGGTCACCGCTTTCCTGTTGCTGTTGGCGCTGCCCGTGCTCGCCGCTGCCATCACGATGCTGCTGACTGATCGTAACTTTGGCACCACCTTCTTCGATCCGGCCGGTGGTGGTGATCCGGTGCTCTACCAGCATCTGTTCTGGTTTTTCGGCCATCCCGAAGTGTACATCATGATTTTGCCAGGCTTCGGCATGGTCAGCCAGATCATCTCAACCTTTTCGAAAAAGCCGATTTTTGGCTATCTCGGCATGGCTTATGCCATGGTCGCGATTGGCGTCGTCGGGTTTGTCGTTTGGGCGCACCACATGTTCACCACCGGGCTTAGCGTGAACGTGAAAATGTACTTCACCGCCGCCACAATGATCATCGCGGTGCCGACAGGCATCAAGATTTTCAGCTGGATCGCGACGATGTGGGGTGGATCAATGAGCTTCAAGACCCCGATGATGTGGTCAATCGGCTTCATCTTCATGTTCACCGTTGGTGGCGTAACCGGCGTCGTGCTCGCCAATGGCGGCATCGACGATTACATGCAGGACACCTATTACGTCGTCGCCCACTTTCACTACGTGCTGTCGTTGGGTGCGGTGTTCAGTCTGTTCGCTGGCTTCACCTACTGGTTCCCGAAAATGTCTGGCAAGATGTTGAACGAAGCGCTGGGCCAGGTGCATTTCTGGATGTTCTTTGTCGGCGTGAACGTGCTGTTCTTCCCGATGCATTTCCTGGGCTTGCAGGGCATGCCGCGCCGCATTCCGGATTATACCGGCGAATATGCGACCTATAACTATGTGGCGACCGTGGGCTATATGATCATGGCCACCAGCATGATCGTGTTTTTCGCCAATCTCATCATGTCGTTGCGGTCGGGCAAACCGGCTGGTGACAATCCATGGGGCGAAGGGGCGACGACGCTGGAATGGACGCTGTCCAGCCCGCCGCCGTTCCACCAGTTCGAAACACTGCCCGTGATTGACGACGCCCACGGCCATTGAGTTGACCACCCCCTCCCCCGCAGGCGGGAGGGGCATAGGGAAGGCGCTGGCAGCCAAAGCGCTGCCTGATCAGCCATCCCGGCATCACCCCTACCCCTTCCGCCTGCGGAAGGGGGGAAGCTTTGATATGACAACGACCACGCTAACTGCTCCCATGACCGCCGATTGGCGGGATTTCCTCGCGCTTACCAAGCCGCGGGTGATGCGCTCGGTTGTCTTTACCGGGCTTTGCGGGATGCTGGTCGCGCCCGTCAGCCTGCCGCCGGTAATTGCTTTCACCGCGATTTTGGCGATTGCGGTCGCGGCCGGTGCTGCAGGCACGCTCAATCAATGGTATGAAGCCGATATTGATGCGCTGATGAAGCGCACCGCCAAGCGCCCGCTGGCAGCCGGGCGGATGGACCGCGAAAGCGCGCTACATTTCGGCATCGGCCTGGGCGTGTTCAGCGTGGTGCTGATGGGGCTGGTGGTCAATGTGATCGCAGCCGCGTTTCTGCTGGCATCCATCCTGTTCTACGTCATCATCTACACGGTCGGATTGAAGCGCTATACGCCGCAAAACATCGTGATCGGCGGGGCGGCAGGTGCCTTTCCCCCACTGATCGGCTGGGTCGCGGCGACGGGAGAGGTTTCGCTGCTCCCGATCCTGATGTTCGCGCTGATATTTTTGTGGACACCGCCGCATAGCTGGGCGCTCGCGCTGTTGATCCGCGATGATTATGCCAAGGGCGGCGTACCGATGATGCCCGTCGTTTCAGGCGCACGCACGACGCGCTGGCAGATGCTGTTCTATGCCGTCGCGATGGCGGTGGTGGCAATTGCACCCTGGCCTTTGGGGCTGGGGGGCGCTTTGTACGGCATAGTTGCCACAATCGCGTCGGCAGTTTTTGTTGGGTTGACCGCTTGGGTTGTGGTCGTCGCTGCACCGACGCCCAAGCTAATGAAGCCCGAACGCATGCTGTTCGTCTATTCAATTGGCTATATTTTGGCGATGTTCGCGGCCCTTGTTGTTGATCATTGGATTGTGGGCGGAGGGATCTCATGACTCCTGACGAAGAAAAACTGATCCGTGCGCGGCAAAAGTCCCGCTCGATGGTGATGGCGCTGATCCTTGGCGGGCTGGTGGTGCTGTTTTTCGCTGTGACGATTGCCAAGATTCAAGCGGGCCACGCATGACCCCCAATCTGCGCACTGCAATGCTCGCCGCAATCGGCGTTGGCTGTATGACGGGCCTGGGGTTTGCCAGCGTGCCGCTGTACAAGCTGTTTTGCGAGTCCACCGGACTGAACGGCACCACCCAGCGCGGTCGCACTGCGCCCGGCGGGGTGAATGCGCTGGTCCGCGTCGATTTCGACAGCAATGTGAACCCCAAATTACCCTGGATTTTCAAGCCCGAACAAAAATCCGAGACGGTGTTTGTCGGCGCGCGCGACATGGCGTTTTTCACCGCCACCAATACATCGGACAAGACCATCACCGGCATGGCGACATTCAACGTCACGCCGTCCATGGCGGGAAAATACTTCAGCAAAATCCAGTGTTTTTGCTTCAACCAGCAAACGTTGAAGCCAGGCGAGACGGTACGCATGCCGGTGATCTTCTTTGTCGATCCCAAAATGCTGTCCGACCCAGACGCCAAGGACATCCGCACAATTACGCTCAGCTACACTTTTTACCCCGTGGCAGACGGGGTGGATTCCGCTGCGGCTGCGAGCTAAAGCCCCTTCTAACAGATTCTAACGGGAAATGACGATGGCCGGCGCCAAGAACCACGATTACCACATCCTTCCGCCCAGCATCTGGCCCTTCATGGGGGCAATGTCGGCGCTGGCGCTCGCGGCTGGCGGCATCATGTGGATGCACAAGGCACCGGCTGGCGGCGCAGTTTTCTACGCTGGTTTGGCTGGTGTGCTCGCCACCGCCTATCTCTGGTGGCGCGATGTGATCAAGGAAGCGCATTCGGGCGATCATACCCCCGTGGTGCAGCTCCACCTGCGCTATGGCATGATCCTGTTCATCGCATCCGAAGTCATGTTCTTCGTCGGCTGGTTTTGGGCGTTTTTCGATTTCTCGCTGTTCCCCGCCCCGATTGAGGTGATGGACGGTGAAGTCACCCGGATCGCAGAAACGGTGAAGAATATTGCCGGCCAATGGCCAGCCAAGGGGATTGAAGTCATCAGCCCCTGGGGCTTCCCGCTGCTTAACACGGTGATCCTGCTTCTATCCGGCACCACCGTCACCTGGGCGCATCATTCGCTGATCCACGGCGACCGCCAGGGCCTGAAGAACGGCCTGTGGATCACCATCGCGCTTGGCCTGTTGTTCAGCACGATCCAGGGCTATGAATATGCGGAAGCGCCGTTCTCGTTCGCAGGCACCAATTTTGGCGCGTCATTCTTCATGGCGACCGGCTTCCACGGCTTCCACGTCCTGATCGGCACGATCTTCTTGATGGTCTGCCAAGCGCGTGTTTACGCAGGCCACTTCACCCCGCGCCAGCATTTCGGCTTCGAAGCGGCGGCCTGGTATTGGCATTTCGTCGACGTTGTGTGGCTGTTCCTGTTCGTGTCGATCTATGTGTGGGGCGGTGCGGGGGCACCCGTCCACGGCGGTTGATCTGGTGACGGGCGAAACCCCGCCCGTCCCTACTCCGTTGCAGGTTGCGCTGAATGGCGTCTGCCCGCGATGCGGCGCAAAAACGCTGTTCGACGGCATGACCAAATTTGCCGATCGCTGTTCGGCTTGCGGGCTGGACCTCTCTGAATTTAACGTTGGCGATGGCCCGGCTGCGTTCCTCACCCTCATCATCGGCACGATCGTGATGATTGGCGCAGTCACGCTGACGCTGACGATAGCGCCGCCAATCTGGGTGCATCTGCTAATCTGGACGCCGTTGACGGCAATCGGCATCATCGGGGCGTTGCGCGTGTCAAAGGGCGCGCTGATCAGCCTGGAATATCGCAACGCTGCGCGCGAGGGCCAGATCAAAAAGCCATTGCCATGAAACACATCCCCATCATCCCCTCAATCATCGTCGCGCTATCGGTTGCGCTGATGATTGCGCTTGGCTGCTGGCAGTTATTTGATCGCTTGCCCAAGAAAGAGGCGTTTTTGGCCCAGTTGGCCACCAACCCCGCCCGCCCACCGGTCGCCTTCCCTGCGATTCCGACCGACAAATCCTTGCTGTATCGCCGCACCAGCGCCTTCTGCCTTGAGCCGACCGGCTGGAAGACAGAGGGTGCGGGCCGGTTTGGCTGGCGGTATATCGCGCAGTGCCGCACCGGTGCCGAGGGGCCCGGCTTTGCGGTGGAAATGGGCATTTCGCGCGACCCCAATGCCAAGCCGGTATGGCGCGGCGGTGAGGTGGTTGGCTCGATTGCGCTGGCCCCTGCCAAGCGCAGCCTGATCGGCAATTTGTTCACCACCGCGCCTGATACGCTGATGATCGTGGCGGATTCGCCCCCGGCGGGCTTTACCCGCGCGCCCCGGCCATCGCTGGAGTCGATCCCCAACAACCACTTGGCATACGGCGTGCAATGGTTTGTTTTCGCCGCAATTGCGCTGGGCATTTATGCGATGGCGCTACGCCGTCGTTGGCGGGACAGGGCCAACGCCGCCTGATCGCAGCGCGTGCGGCGCTTGTGTGGGGCGGCACGCCCCGTTAACGCGGCGCTGATGCGCTATATCAGTACCCGTGGGGCAGCCCCCATCCTTGATTTCGAACAAGTCACGCTGGCCGGGCTTGCCAGCGATGGCGGGTTGTATGTGCCCGAACACTGGCCATCGCTCAGCGCCGAGCAGATCGCCGCCCTGCGCGGGCTATCCTATGTCGATACCGCCGTCGCGGTAATGGCACCGTTTATCGGCGATACGATGACGCGGGATGATCTCCGCGCGCTCTGTACCCAGGCTTATGGCCGGTTCGCGCATGCTGCTGTCACCCCGCTGGTCCAGCTCGACCAGCGACACTGGCTGCTCGAGCTGTTTCACGGGCCAACGCTGGCGTTCAAGGATGTCGCGCTCCAGCTGGTCGGGCTGTTGTTTGAACGATTCCTTACCGGGTCGACGCGGCAGTTGACCGTGATTGGCGCCACCAGCGGTGATACTGGCTCTGCTGCGATTGATGCGCTGGCCGGGCGCGCAGGGGTCGATGTGTTCATGCTGCACCCCAAGGGCCGCGTGTCCGATGTGCAGCGCCGCCAGATGACGACAGTGCTGGCGCCCAACGTGCACAACATCGCGCTGGAAGGCGCGAGTTTTGATGATGCGCAGGCGCTGGTAAAGGCGATGTTCAACGATCCCGGTTTTTCAGGCCGGTTCACGCTTTCGGCGGTCAATTCGATCAACTGGGCCCGGCTGATGGCGCAGATCGTGTATTATTTCTATGCCGCCGTCCGGCTTGGCGCGCCGGAACGACCTGTTGCTTTCTCTGTCCCCACCGGCAATTTCGGCGATGTTTTTGCCGGCTATGTCGCTGCCAAAATGGGACTGCCGGTCGCCAAGCTGATCGTCGCAACCAATGTGAACGACATCCTGCACCGCGCGATCAGTGCCGGGGATTATTCGCAAGGCAAGGTGGTGCCCACGCCCAGCCCATCGATGGATATTCAGGTCAGCAGCAATTTCGAACGGTTGCTGTTCGATCTGGGCGGGCGCGATGGCACAGCCAGCGCAGCGCAGATGCGCGGGTTTGAGGCGAGCAAGGCAATGCAGCTGACCAACACCCAGCGCGCGGGCGCGAGCGCGTTGTTTACCAGCGACCGGATTGACGGTGATGATATGGCGCTGGCAATGCGCTGGGCACATGCCGAGGCTGGCCACATCATCGATCCGCATACCGCGATCGGGCTGGCCGCGGCGCGCCACCTTGATCTGGGCGACACCCCCGTGGTGACGTTGGCTACCGCCCACCCGGCCAAGTTCAGCGACGCGGTGGAGCGCGCCACCGGCATGCGCCCGGCGCTTCCCGCCAGGATCGGCGACCTGTTCGACCGCACGGAACGCTATGACAGCCTGCCTGCGACCTTTGCCGCAGTGACGGATTACATCGCGGCCCGCGCGACCCCGCGCCCGTGACGCTCATCACGCTAATTGGCGAACCCTGGGCAGATTACGGCCTGGTGGATAGCGGCCATGGCCGCAAGCTTGAACGCTATGGCCGGTTCAGCTTCATCCGCCCTGAACCCCAGGCGATGTGGGCACCCGCCAGCGACCATTGGGTGTCGGACGGTGATTTCATCGGCGCATCGGATGAGGATGGCGGCGGGCGCTGGCACCTTTCGAAGGATGTGCCGCGCGGTGGCTGGCACATTCGCTGGGAAGAGCTGCTATTCCTCGCCCAAAACACCCCGTTCCGGCACTTGGCGTTCTTCCCCGATATGGCCCCGCAATGGGCCTGGATGCGTGCCCGCGTGGCAGAGGGCGATCAGATAATGAACCTGTTCGGCTATACCGGCATCGGCACGCTGGCACTGGCGGCAAAGGGTGCAGCGGTAACCCATGTCGATGCCAGCAAGAAATCGGTTGAGGCAGGCAAGGCGAACGCATTCCTATCAGATTTGGCCGATCGCCCGATCCGTTGGATGGTCGATGATGCGGCGAAGTTTACAGCGCGCGAAGTGCGGCGCGGCAAGCGTTATGACGGCATCTTCCTTGATCCGCCCAAGTTTGGACGTGGACCAACCGGCGAACTGTGGCGGCTGGAGGAACATCTGCCCGCACTGATCGCCGATTGCCGCGCACTGCTGGACAGCGACAGCAAATTCCTGGTGCTCACCGTCTATGCCGTGCGCATGTCCGCGTTGGCGATTGGCGAGCTGCTGCGCCAGGCAATGGCGGATCTGGGCGGCACGGTGGAGGTCGGCGAAATGGCGGTGCGCGAGGAAGCGCGCGGGTTGCTGCTGCCAACCGCTATTTTTGCCCGGTGGAGCCGTTAGTGCGGGATGACATTTGATTGATTCACCACCCAGACCGTTCGTGTCCGGGTGATCAATCAACCCAAAGTCATCGCGCCCTAAGGTCGTCGTGCCATCCGTTCCAGCGCGGCATCAATCGTGTCATCCGCCTTGGCAAAGCACAGCCGCACCACGTTCGTCACCGCGTCCTGCGCATAGAATGCTGACACCGGGATCGCCGCCACCCCCGCCTCCTCCACCAGCCATTCGCAAAACGCCACATCGCCCATCTTGATGCCACTGGCCGCCAGATCAATCGACAGGAAGTATGTCGCCGCACTAGGCAACACCTTATACCCCAGCTCGCTCAGCCCCGCTGCCAGCCGGTCGCGCGAGCGCTGGAACCCGGCGCGCATGCCCGTGAAATAGGCCATGTCCTTGCCCAGCCCGAACGCGGCGGCGGCTTGCAGATTGGGCGGGGTGGTGAAAGTGAGGAACTGGTGCGCCTTCGCAATCCCCAGTGACAGCGTGGGCGCGGCACACAGCCAGCCGACCTTCCAACCGGTGAGCGAGAAAATCTTGCCCGCAGAGCCAATCTTCACGGTGCGATTCCGCATCCCCGGCAGCGTCATCAGCGACACATGCGTGCGACCATCGAACACGACGTGCTCCCAAACCTCGTCGCAGATCGCAATCACATCGTTCGACACGCAGAAATCAGCGATCAGCGCCAATTCTTGCGGGCTGGCCATTGTCGCGCTGGGGTTTAGCGGGGTGTTGAGGATGATCAGCTTGGTGCGCGCGCTGGCGACCTTCGCTAGCGCGGCCGCCGTGATCCGCCATTCGGGCGGCTCGAGCCGCACCAGCCGCGGCACGCCCCCTGCCCGCTGCACCAGCGGCAAATAGGCGTCATATAGCGGCTGGAACATCACCACTTCTTCCCCCGGCGACACCAGCGCCAATATGCTCGCGGCCAACGCTTCGGTAGCGCCTGAGGTTACGATTACTTCGCTCGCATCCAGATCAAGCCCCTGATGCGCGGCATAATGATCCGCCACCGCGTGGCGCAGCACGGGAAGCCCGGCCATTGGCGGATATTGGTTCGATTCGCCCAGCAGCGCGCGTGCGGCCTCCGCCAGCACATCCTCCGGCCCGCGCCCGTCGGGAAAGCCCTGCCCCAGATTGATAGCGCCATTGGCCCGCGCGCGCGCCGACATCGCCTCGAAAATCGTGGTGCCCAGATTGGCGTAAAGCGGGTTCATGGGCGATCCTTGGAATAAAGCAGCGCTGCGATCAACCTAGCGAACACGCAGCCCGATCCAGAACAGGCGCGGCGTACCCAGATCGATTGATCCGCCAACATTGCGTGTCACCACGTCAGCGTCGAACAGATTTTCAGCGCGGGCGATAATGGCAAGGCGTTTGCCGATGGGAAGCTGGGCGGTGGCGTCGATTGTGGCTACGCCGGGCAGGCTGTCGATTTGTAGATCATCCTCAAACTGCGCCGAGGTGTACCGCGCCGTGGTAGACAGGCGCACGCCTTTGGCGGGGACCCAGCCGAGCGTGGCACTGGCCGCATGGCGCGGGGTTTGGGCGGGGCGCAAGCCGTTAAGCGGAGCCGACACGCCTGACGCCGCTACACGCGAATCGCTGAACGCATAGGACGCGCTGAGCGACCACGCACCACGCTGTGCTTCGCCCGTCACCTCCAGCCCGGCCGCTACAATCGCATCGACATTCTGTCGCTGGCGCAGATTGGGCGCGGTGGTGACGTTGGCAATCGCCCCGCCTAGCCGATTGTAAAAGCCGGTGACGCCAATCGACACGCCGGGCGCAGGCGACAGATCAACCCCGCCTTCAACACCGCGCAACCGCTCCAGCCCCAATGCAGCATTGGCCTGCGTCGTCACGGGAAACACCACGAACGGGCGGTAGAGCTCGTTCAGCGTAGGCAAGCGAAAGCCGGTATAACCCGCCGCGCGCAGGGCGACGCGATCATCCAGCCGGAACAGCGCGCCCGCACGCCCGGTAAACTCGCCGCCACTCCGGTCGGCAAAACGCCGGTCGATTGTGCGCACACCCGCCGCCGAAAATTCGGTGAAGCGGCCACCCGTAATTGTCCAGCGATCCGCCCGCACCCCGCCTGTCAGCACCAGCCGACCCAGCGTCCAATCATCCTCAACAAATGCGCCCAGCGTTTGCGTCGCACCGCCTGCATTGCGCCGCGCGGTAACCAGCCCGGTAACGCCGCTATAGCCATCCTCAAACAACGCCCCATCGGCGTTGCGCAGATCGACGCCAACGCGCAGCAGATGGTTGCCGCCCACCGGCGGACGCAGCTCAATCTTGCCGCCCAGCCCGGTCGCGGGGGTGGCGCGCTGATCAAGCGTCAGGCGAAAACTGGTCGCGCTGATCACCTTATTGGTAAAGTTGCGCGCCTGCAGATAGGCAATCGCATCGACTGCCCAGTCCCCGCGATGGACCAGCCGGATGCTCGCATCCTGCCCCTCCGCGCTGCTATCCGCCCCCATGAAGCGAAGGGTGCGGTTATCGCCGAACAACAGCCCGCGCACCTGAAGCTCAGTTGATGCATTCAGCGGCGCGACCACGCGTAGGCCAATCGACCCGTCGCGATAACGCGCCCTGGCGCTTACCGGCACACGTTGGCTGTCAGGCGCCGTGAAGAAACCGTCGCCACGCTCAAATCGTGCGGACAGCGTTGCAAAACCACTGCCGAGATCGGGCGAAAAGCTGGCTGACACCTGCTGAGCATTGTTGCTGCCATACAGCGCTGTGCCGTCCGCCAACGGCAGATCGCGTCGCGTCGCGCTGACCAGCTCGATGGTGCCCGCTACCGCCCCTGCACCAAATGCCCCTGCCCCGCCGCCGCGCGTCACGCGCACCGCTGAAAGCCGGTCGCCGACGATCGCGCTAAACGGAATATGGCCGAAAAACGGATCAGCCACTGGCACCCCGTCTAGCAGCACCAGCGCCCGGCTCGATGCATTGCCGCCCAGCGCCCGCAGCGTAACGCCCTGCGCGGATGGATTGGCTGAGCGGCTATCAGCGCGCCTGAATTGCTGAAAACCCGCCACATCGCGCAGGACATTTTCTACCCGGCCAGACGCATCACCGGTCAACCGTTCCCGACCGATGGTAACCGATCCATATGCCGGTGTGCCGGGCGGCAACGGCAATTCCCCGCCGATGACAATAATATCCTCTGGCGTTGTTGCCGCTGCAGATTGCGCGGCGACTTCGGGGCTCCCCGCCACGGCGCAGAACAGGGCCACCGCAACGCGGATCAGGCGATCAGCAACAATGGCGGCGCACTCCAGGGCGGGGTTAGTTCTGCAAAATGCCAATCGCTTGGCTGGCAAAACGCAGTCGTTCGCCCATCACCGTAATGACATAGGTCAATAGCGCCTGCGTCAATGCCGGGTGATCGGCCATCAACGCGGCATAGGAATCAGCGCTCAGTTCGTAAAGGATGCTGTTGGCCTCCGCCACAATATTGGCACTGCGCGGCTGCTGTGTCAGCAGGCCCATTTCGCCGATCGTTGTGTGTTCACCCAAGCTACGCACCCGCACCTGCCGGTTCAGCCCAATATTGACAACAACGCCGATGCGGCCTTCCAGAATGAAGTGCATGGTATCGGATGGCGCGCCTTGGCTGGCGATCAGCGTATCGGCGGGCACTTCGATCCGGCGGCAGTGTTCGGCAAGCGTTGCCGCGAATGCCCGGTTATGAAGCGCCCCGGCGAGCCAATCGATGAAGGTCTCCCGTTCATCAGCTGCCGAGCTGTGACGATGGATGATGATGTTCTCGCAATGCTCCAGCGCATGATCCAGATCATCCCCCAGCATCACATCGTCCCCCAGCAACCCCGCAATGCGAAACGCGTGGTGGATATCGGGCGTCATGTTGACGAGCACCATCGACACCGCGTTCTTGGCCGCAAGCAGTTTGATCTGGTTAAAGCTATGGGTGGCCGATGAATCTATCCCTGTCACCAGCCTGAAATCAAACAGCAGGAACCGGCAATCGGCATTGGCGGCGATCAACCCCTTGATGTGCTGAAACAGCCCGTTAGCGGAACCAAAGAACAAATAGCTTTGGAGCGCCATCCCCTGCAATTCACGCCCGTTACTGTTCAAAATCGCCAGGTCCCGCCCACCGCGATCCAGCGATGATCGATAGCGGGTGCCATCAAAGCTGAACTTGATCGCGTTCACGCGGCTGGCGCTGAGCGCAAAGGTTGCGCAGCCCGTGACGATCCCAAAAATCACTCCAAAGACAAAGCCCCAGAAAAAGATGATCGCGACAATCGCCAGCAATGACAGGTAATCGACCAGCATCAGCCGCCGCGCCGATTGGACCAGCCAGCGGTACAGAAGATCAATGCCCATATAGAGCAGCAGGCCGCCAAGCACGCTTTTGGGCACAAACGCCAGAAAGCCTGGGTCAACGACCAGCATCAGCCCCGCAATCACCGCCACGGTGATCCCGGCAAGCCGCCCGGTCGCTCCTGCCGAATGGGCCAGTGTCGATCTGCTAAGCGACATGCAGCTAACGTAACCGCCAAATACCGCTGACAGCAGATTGGCCGCCCCCAGCGCGTTCAGCTCGCGGTTCAGATTTGCTTCCCGCTCGGTCGCAAGTTCGATCCCGGCGGTGTTCAGCAACGCGCTGATCGTAGTCACGAACATCACCGCAAGTAGATCACCAAACATCGAAGGCATGGCAGCCCATGGGAACCGCATCAGCGACTCGCTGGTCCACGGCGTCGACAGCCCAACCGGCGATTGGCGCGCAAACATCCACCCGGCTTGCTGCGCTTCAGCCACCGGCACTGACGCCGCCGCCAACACGATATAAAATAGCGCGACCGACCCGGCGAGTACGAGTGGCAACGTAAAGGCGCTTTTATATCGCGCCCGCGCCAGCAGCAACGCAGCGGCAATCGCAACCCCGGCGATGATTTTGGCTAGGCTGACCGGCGTGGTCAGCACGTCGATATTGGCAAGCGCAAACTTATGGTCGGTCATCACCTGAACGGAGCCGGTGACGATCAATACACCTGTCGCGCCCAGAAAGCCGCCGATCACGGGATAGGGGATGAAGCGGATCGCCCGACCAGCGCGCGCCAACCCCAGCAAACACAAAAACAGGCCCGAAAGGCCGCTGCCCATCGCGATGATCATCAGCGCAGGCCCAATCAGCGGCGCACCGCCGCCGTCCATCATCATCTTATGCGCCAGCGCCGCAGATAACGCTGCTGTCACCGCTGACGTTGACGAGTCAGGCCCAGCAATCATGAACGGAATAGAACTGCGGAACGACACGACCAGCGCGGCCACTGCGGTGGTCAGGAATGTTGCCGCCAAGCCAGAAGACAGGCCGGGGGTCAGCGGACCTGCAAAGATCAGCGCGGCATAGGAAATGCCGAACAACACAGAAAGCATGCCACAGATTGATCCGGCAAAAATATCGTTCAGCCAGCCGAAAATGGCCTTGCCCGTCAACTTGTTCAGCGCGCCGCCCCTCGGCAACCCGGCATCGTTGGCGACACCAATCGCTTCACCCATGCGTCGAAAGCCCCCCGCTGGTCGCTATCTGCACGGCCATCGCCACCCCTCCAGAGCAGCCGCCATGCACGATGCCAAACACCGACTATAATGACAGTTTTGTTAAACCCAAATGGCAATACGCCTTCGCTGTCCCGCATTGAGCGGAAAGCACGAAACAGGTTTGAAATCGGCGGTGTTGCGCCAAGGGTTTTGGTGGACAGGGTAGGGTTCGAACCTACGTAGGAGAAACTCCGGCAGATTTACAGTCTGCTGCCTTTAACCACTCGGCCACCTGTCCACAGAGGCGCTAGATAAAGCGAGGCGTGCCCATGCCTTTCACGGACGATGCTGTCAACGCCCACAACGCGCAATGACTTGCGCAGCGCGCGCGCGCCGCATACCCGTGCACCATTGATACCGCTTCTTGATCCGGGGGTTCCATGCGCCGTTCGTTCCTGCTCGCTGCTGCCACGATTTTCCTGCCCGTTTGCGCGACAACCCCCGCCGCCGCGCAAAGCGTTGACCGCAGCACGGTTGCCAAAATCATTGATGAAGGCACCAACCACAGCCAGGTGATGGTGACGGCAGAGCATTTGTCCGACGTTATCGGCGCGCGGCTGACCAATTCGCCAGCGATGCGCAAGGCAGAGGATTGGACCCAGGCCAAGTTCAAGGAATGGGGCCTGACCAATGTGCACAAGGAAGGCTTTGATTTCGGGCGCGGTTGGTCAATCGAACGGTCCAGCGTGCGGATGATTTCCCCCCGGCCAATTCAGCTCACCGCGATTCCGATCGCTTGGACACCCTCTACCCCTGGCGCGGTAACTGCCGAACTGATCGTCGCCCCGATCACCAAGGAGCGCGAGTTCGACAAGTGGCGCGGCAAGTTGAAGGGCAAGATTGTGATGCTCACGCGGCCCAACACCGGTTCAGAACCCAGCACATCGCCATTCCGCCGCTATACGGGCGAGGATTTGACCAAGCTCGATACGTTTCAGCAGCCGGTTTATGATCCGGAAACCGCCGACCGCCGCCTGAAGCGGCTCGACTTTGCGAAAAAGCTCGATGCGTTTCTGAAAGCCGAAGGCGCGGTGGCCTATGCCAATCAGGCGCGGCTTGATGGCAAGCTGGTCCACGGCGAAGGCTATTTGTTCGGCGTTGGCGAAACCCCGCAGGTGCCCGGCGTTGAAATTGCCGCTGAAGATTATCGCCGCCTCGCGCGCTTGCTGAAGGCGGGCCAGAACCCAACGCTCGAAATCGACACCAAGGTCACTTACGACGACAGCGACACCAAGGCGTATAACATCATCGCCGAAATCCCCGGATCAGACCCCAAGGCGGGCTATGTGATGGCCGGCGCGCATCTCGATAGCTGGGTGGCGGCAGATGGCGCCGCCGACAATGGCGCGGGCGTGGCAATGATCATGGAGGCAGCGCGAATCCTGCAGAGCACCGGCATGAAGCCGAAACGCGCGATCCGCTTTGCGCTGTGGGTGGGTGAGGAACAGGGCATTTTGGGCAGCCTGGCCTATGTCGAGCAGCATCTGGCGACGCGTGGCAGCCCCAATGATCTGCCACAGACCGGGCTTGCTCGTTTCTATGGCTGGGCGAACCGCTGGCCGATCACGCCCAAGCCCGGTTATGGCGAGTTGGCCGCCTATTTCAATCTCGATAACGGGTCGGGCAAGGTGCGCGGGATCTATGCCGAGAATAACCCCGCTGTGGTGCCCATTTTCCGCGATTGGCTCGCGCCGTTTGCGGCAATGGGGGCAACCAACGTGGTGTTCCAGAAAACCGGCGGCACCGATCACGTCTTTTTGCAGGCCGTGGGGTTGCAGGGGTTCCAGTTCATTCAGGACCCGCTCGATTATTTCCCGCGCACCCACCACACCAGCCTCGACACCTTCGATCATTTGAAGGCAGACGACATGCGCCAGGCATCGACGATCCTTGCGTCGTTCCTGTTGAACGCGGCCAATGCCGACAAGGCATTGCCCAAGCCACCCCTGCCGACCAAGCCGGTCGTGACAGACCCCTATGCCTATGCAGCGGATGATGACGAGTAATGGCAAAACGTGGACACCGCCCTTCGCAGGCTCCAGTCGGCCGCCCGCGCTTTTGGGGGCGGCACGCGGTTACCGCCGCGCTAGCAAACCCGGAACGCGTGGTCCGCAAGCTATGGGCAACGCGTGAGGCGCTGGCGAGCCTCGATATCCCGCCCGTCATCCCGATCACCTTCGCAGAGGTGACCGATCTGGCGCGGCTGGTGCCCAGCGACGCGCCGCATCAGGGGCTGGTGGCAGAGGTTGATCCGCTGGAGGATATCTGGCTGGGGGATTTGCTGGAGCAAGGCGCGGATGATCAACGCCCGCTGCTGGTGCTCGATCAGGTGACCGATCCGCATAATGTAGGCGCGATCCTGCGTTCGGCGGCGGCGTTCGACGCGCTGGGCATCATCACACAAGATCGCCACGCCCCGCCTGAATCGGGGACAGTGGCGCGCGCGGCATCGGGCGCGCTGGAACTGGTGCCATGGGTGCGCGTCGTCAATCTGTCGCGCGCGCTGGATGAAATTGCCGAGGCGCAATATTGGCGAATCGGGCTGACCGGCGAATCACCGATTCCCTTGAATGAGGCAATTACCGGCAGTGGCCGCACGTGCCTGGTGCTGGGTGCCGAGGGCGAAGGAATGCGCCGCAACACCGAAGAGCATTGCGACGTGCTTGCCCGGTTGCCCATATCCCCCAACATCGAAAGCTTGAACGTGTCGAACGCGGCCGCAATTGCGCTGTATGCAGTGGCGACGCGGGGGTAAAGGATTGGCGTGATCTTGATTGGCCTTGGGGGAGATTAAAGATGCTGCTCGCGCGCCTTTCGGCTTTGATTTTGCTCCCGCTTGCGCTGGCTAGTTGCGTGCTGGCGCCCGGCAAATTCACATCATCACTGATCGTCAATGCCGATCGCAGCTTTTCGTTCAGCTATGTGGGGGAAGTGATCAACGCCGAACCCGAAGGCGGGCCGATGGGCATGATGACCAAAGGGGGCGACAAGGCGAACGAGGAAGACGATCCCGCTGAAACCGCCCGGCAGATTGCCAAGAAAAAGGCGGGAGCGGACGTCAAAAACCGCGCCATCGCCGCCAGCCTTGCCAAGGAAGCGGGGTATCGCAAGGTCGATTATGTGGGGAACGGTGTATTCATGATCGATTATGCCATTACCGGCAAACTGGATCATGCTTTTGTTTGGCCGTTCAATACCGATGCCGAAGTGATCCTGCCGTTTGTCGCGATTGAATTGCGGCAAAATGGTGTGGTGCGGGTGAAAGCCCCTGCCTTTGCCAATGAAGGCGCCAGCGCCACACCCGGCATGTCAGGCATGCCGGGCGCTGAATCCCTTCAAGGTATCAGCAAGCTGGACGGCGTTTTCACGCTCGACACCGATGCCGCCATCATCAGCCAAAATAATGAGGACGGTGTGTCGAGCGTTGGCGCGCGCAAGAAAATGGTCTGGCGCGCCACGCCATCGCTAAAGAGCGCGCCGACTGCGGTGCTGCGGTTGGGGCAATAGCGCCTTTTTTCCTGGCGCCATTCGCGCAAACCAAACGGTTACTCTCGCCCCACCCGAATCGCCGCTGCGGCGACCACCGGCGCGCCTACCACCAGCAGCAACGTCACCGCGCCCAGCAGCTTCAGCGCGCCTGATCCGCCGTCGATTGATCCAGCGCCAAAGATCAGTAGCGGCACCGCGAGCGGTAGCATCACCAGGCCGGCCACCGAACTTGCCCCGCGCAACCCCGCGACAAGTGCCGATGTCGCCACCGCAAGGGCAGCGAGCCCGGGCGTGCCGATCAACAACCCTAACTCAATCGCACCCAGCGTCGGCGCGTCAATCCCCAGCAGGCCGCTGGCAATCACTGCTGCCAGCATCAACGGCGGACCAAAGCTGATCCAGTGTGCGGCGATCTTGGCGGCTGCCAGCTCCACCATGCTGCCACCGCGCACCGCGATCTGATCAAGAACGCCGGCATCGGCATCGGGCGACACCAGCCGTTCAACCGGCAACAATGCCGCCAACAACGCCGCCGCCCAGATCACGCCCCCGCCAATCCGCGCGAGCAACACCCGGTCCGGGCCAATGCCGAACGGAAAAAGGATGCAGGCCAACAGAAAAAACGCGACCGGAAACACCGCTCCGCCCCCCGTCCATGCCCGACGGACATCGCGGATGATGAGGGCGACGATCACGTCAAAACCCCCGGTTGTGTCGAGCGACATTGAGACATGCTTTCCACGTCCAGCGCTTTTCTCTCTTGCCCTGACTGCGCTCGACACAAAAAAGGCTGGAAATATTCAAGCTGGAACCTCCGCCCTAGCCCCAACCAGCGTCATTTCCCGCGCATCCGGCACTGCAATCGGCTGATGCGTTGCGATCAGCACTGCGCCGCCCCGCGCGCGGTGGCGGGCGATGATCTCGCCCAGCCGCGCCACCGATGCCACATCCAGGCCGCTGGCTGGTTCATCGAGCAGCCATACCGACGCGCCACCGGCGATCAACGGGGCCAGCGCCGCCCGCCGCCGCTGCCCGGTCGACAACAGTCTCACTGGCACCGCGGCAATGTGCGCCAGGCCAATCTCGTCAAGCGCAGCAGCAACTTGTGGTCGCCCCACGCCGTCAATTCGCGCCCAGAACAACAGCGCGTCGGCCAGCGTCCGCTCTGGGTCCAGCGCATGCGCCTCGGCCAGATAAGCGCGCGCCGCACTGCCTGTTACTGCGCCAGAAAAGGGTGGCAGCAGCCCGGCGGCGATGCGGATCAAACTCGATTTGCCTATGCCGTTCGGTCCGCTGACGATCAGCGCATCGCCGCCGCCCAAAGCAAATGACACATGCTGAAATAGCAGCCGTCCCCCGCGCATACAGGCCACGCCGTCAAACGCGAGTTCAGTCAAGCCTGATGTTCCAGCGCGTGCATATCCTTATCGGACAGGCCGAAATGATGGCCCACTTCATGGACCACGACATGGGTGATCAGCGCCTTCAGCGTGTCGCCGGTGTCACACCATTCGTCCAGAATCGGCCGACGGTATAAATGAATGCGATCGGGCATCGCGGCTGATTGCGTACTGCCTTTCTCACCCACTGGCTGCCCGTGATACAGCCCCGTCAGGCCAAAGGGGTCCTCAATCTCCAGCTCGGCGAGCGTTTCCTCGTCAGCAAATTCCTCCACGACCAGCACGATATCGGCGAGATGCGCGGCGAATGGCGCAGGCATGCGCTGTAGTACCTCGCGTGCCAACGCTTCAATTTCTGCGGCGGTCGGTGCTTGCTCTCTCATGACGAGGCACATAGGCCTAGCCAGCAAGCCACGGCAAGAGGACGAACATGGTAGAGCAATTAAGCGAAGCGGAACGCGCCGAGGCGCTGGACGGCCTGCCCGATTGGGATTGGGATGAGGCGCGCGCCGCGATCACCCGCAGCTTTGCCTTCGCCGATTTTGTCGAGGCATTCGGGTTCATGAGCCGCGTCGCGTTGCTCGCCGAAAAGGCAGATCACCATCCAGAATGGTCAAATGTGTGGAACCGCGTGGAAATTCTGCTCACGACCCATGATGCCGGTGGTCTAAGCCACCGCGATATTGATCTGGCTGCATTGATTGACGCGTTAGTGGAATAAAGCGCCCGGCCCTGGTTTCGCGCCGCGGCGTGGGGCGGCTGAGGAGGCTTTAGAGACTACCCCATGCAACAACCAAAGAACCTTTTAAGCCCAGCCATCAAACAGGCCGAAATGCTCGCCGCTTTG
>JBBSCC010000012.1:0-32173 GCA_038250735.1 Sphingomonadales bacterium
ACCATCATGCGCTACAGCGACATCGACGAAGCCGTGGAGATCGCCAACGATACGCCGTTCGGCCTGTCGATGACGATTTCGGGCGATCCGGCAGAAGCCGCGCTGCTCGCGCCCCGGATGCGCGCGGGCATCGTGACGATCAACAGCTGGGGGCCCGATGCCAACGCGCCGTTCGGCGGGTATAAGCAATCGGGCAATGGCCGTGAAAACGGCGTGTTCGGCCTGCGTGAATTCATGGAAGTAAAATCCGTCATCGGCGCGCCCGCCTGATCGCGCCCGTTGTTGAAGCGAGCGTACCGGTGATTGTCGATGTGTTGATGCCGGCATCGGGCGATGCCTATGCCGACGCAGCGGCGGCGGAACTGGCACCCTATCACCAGCCCTTTGCCGATGCGGGGCTGGTGATCAGGCCCCGGCCCTGGGATCTGGGACCAGATGTGGGCGGCGGCGACGGCGCGGCAACGCTGGCGCTGTTCGCTTGGGGCTATCACACCCAGGTCGATCGCTGGCTGGCGATGCTGCGTGATTGGCCAGCGGGATCGCGGTTGCTCAACCCGCCCGATCTGATGCTGTGGAACACGCGCAAGACCTATCTGGCCGAATTGGCAGCAAAGGGCATCGCGATTGTGCCCAGCCTGTTTTGCGACGCGGATTCTACGGCCATTTCCGGCGCTTTTGATCATTTTGGGGTGCAATTCCTCGTCATAAAGCCCCAAATATCGGCAGGAAGCTATCAAACACTGCGCATTTCGCGCGAAATGACGCCCGATTTCCTGCCCGATGCCATCATCCAGCCCTTTGTGGCATCGGTGGGGGATGAGGGGGAGCTGTCGATTTTCTTCATTGGCGGCACCTTCAGCCATGCCGCCCGCAAAGTGGCGCAAAAGGGCGAATTCCGCGTCCAGCCACAATTTGGCGGGGTGTTCACGCCGCTGGTGCCTGATGCCGAAATAATGGCGGTTGCTCAATCGGTTATCGCTGCCCTTCCCGCTGCGCCGCTCTATGCGCGGGTCGATTTGCTGCGGCTGGCAGATGGCACGCTGGCGCTGATCGAGCTGGAGGCGATCGAGCCTGATCTATACCCCGGCATCGATCCCGGCGTGCCCGCCCGCCTGGCGGCGGCGGTGGTTGCGGCGATTAATAATCCTTAGATACCCGTACGTTAACACTCTGCCGGCCCAGCGTTGAGATGGTCGACAGGATCGACAGCCACCGCGTCACCTGAAACTCCACCTGCGTCGCGGAATATCCCTGCCCATCGCTGATGATCTCCGCATACAGTTTCCGCGTAATAAACTTGCCCGCCGCCACCGAAGTCGTCCGCCCAACGCTGGTATCGGCCGGCAGAATACGCAGCCGGTCCAGCCCCGCCACGCGGCGCAGCGCATTGATCGGGTTCAGCCCGTTGCCGCTGCCCTGTAACGAGGCGACAGCGGCGGCGAGCTGCAACGCCTCAGGCGCGGACAGGTTGGTGATCGACGTGCCGAACAACAGCCGCGACAAAAGCTCATCCTGCGGCAGGGCTGGTATGCTCGAAAAGCTGATCTGCGGGCGGATCGCCGGGCCGGTGACGCGGATGGTGGCGGACAGGCCAGTGGAGTCGGCATTTGCCGCAATGTCGATGGCCGGATTGGCAGGCGTTTCCCCGGCAAAGCGGATGACGCCGCGATCAATCGCGAACTCACGCCCCGAAAATTCGTAATAGCCCCGCACGATATCCGCACGGCCAATAATCGCCGGGCTATCGAGCAACCCGCCAATCTGCAGATCGGCAGACCATTCGCTGGTCAGCCCCAACCCTGTCACCCGCACGCCATTTTCGGCCCGCGCATGCACATCTAGCCGCCACGGCGTAACGCGGCGATCATCCTCATCGGCTGATCCTTCGGGCAGATTAATCTCACGAATGTTCAGCACCGGCACCGCATTGGCGGCCACCGCCTGACCCAGCCGATAGCGGCTGGCGTTCAGCACCACATCGCCGCCAATCACCCCGCCCGCGCCATCCGAGCGGATCGTCAGCGGGCCGGTAACCGTCGCGGCGATATCATCGCGGTTGATGATAACAGCCTTGTCTGCCTGAATCTTCAGATCGATACCGTAACCGTTGACCGCCGAAAAATCGAAACTGCCGGTGCCGGTAACCCGCCCGCCCTTGCCAGCGTCTGCTGCAAAGCTGGTGAAGCTCAATTGCGATCCGTTGAACGTGCCGGTGGCATCAACGCCCGTCAGGACAGTACCGGCAATGGCGCTTTCCAGCCGGGCACCCTTGGCGCGCAGCACACCGCGAATGCGGGGATCATTCACCTTGCCGCCCAGGTCAGCGGCGATAGCGACGGGGCCGGACAGGTCGAACAGTTCCAGCCCGGTCAGCCGCCACAGCGTATCGGCAGGGCCATCATAGCGAAGCTGCGCAAACAACTGCGCATTGGACAGCCGCTCGGTCAGGCTGCCGCTGCCAAGTGGTGCCAGCCGTGCCTGCGCCCGTCCGATCGTTTTGCCGCCACTGGCCATCACTGCGCGCATCGCAGCATTGTCAGCCTTCAGCACGCCCACCACACCGACATCAATCGGCCGCGATGACAGCACCAGCCCGGACCGGCTAAGCCCGCGTATCGTCATATCGACGGTGCCCACCGGCGCCGCGCCCGCGCCCTGGGCGTAACTCAGCTTGCCCGATGCGCTGCCTGCCAACCCCAGACCGGGATAGCCAATGTCCAGGATCGTCAGCGGCATCCGCGCAACCACGGCATCCATAGCGGCGGAATCGCTTGTGAAGCGGCCACCCAGTTCGGCATTGCCGCCCGCAAACTCCAGCCGGGTTGGTTCCAGCCGCCAGCCATCGCCCGCCCGTGTGACGATTGCCGGTTCAAGCAGCTTGAGCGGCTTGCGGTCAATCGTGCCCGATGCGGTGATGCGATAGCGATCCGGTGTCACATCCGCCTCACCCCGGATATCAAAAACACGGCCACGCGACCCGGCGATTGACGCTTTTATCGTGCCCACCCCGCCGCGCAGCGACGCCGTCCCCTCAAACCGGGCCAGCCCCAGCGATCCGCGCCGCAAGCCACTCCCCCGTGCCGATGCTTCGACAGAGGCGGCCTGCGGGTAGAGCATCGTCACCAGATCCAGCTTCCCGCGCCGCAGCACTGCATCGCCCAGCACGCGGGCATTGGCGGCTTCGACATGCACTTCGATCCGCTGGACGCCATTGACGGGTGAAAAGCCGATCGCCCCGCTAACGCCGCCGCCGCCGCCAACATTCAGCGTGCCATCAAACCCGCCCTCTGCCGCCAACAGCGACCCGCTTGCCTTGATGCCGCCCACATCAAGGGCGGCAATCGCCACGGTCGCCTGCCCCCCCTTTGGCAGCAAAATCCGCCCGTTGCCGATGAAATCGCCCAGCGTGGAGCCGCCAGTGGCTGCAAAAACATACCCCTCAGGCGTCGGATCAAGATGCGCGCGGACCGTGTTCACCCCCAGCGCCTCGTTCGGGCGCGCAAGGGTCAGGTCGATCGTTGGCCGTTCCAGCCGCCCGGACAGTTTCAGGGTGAACGCGCCATAGCTTCGCTGCGTGCCGCTGCCTGCGAATTCAACGCTGCCGTCGCGCCGCCTGATGCCGGTGCCGGTGATGCGAATATCAGGCGCGGTCAGCGCCAGGCCGCGCAGGTGGAGGATGCCATCAGTCGATTGTTCCAGGCTGGTCGTCAGGCGGGGCAAGCCACCGGCAAGCGTGCGGAAAAAACTATTGTCCAGCCGCACGAATTGCACATTTGCCGTGCCGATAATCCGCGCACCCTTGCCGCCGGGGGCGGGCACCACCTGCAGCTTCGATACGACATCAACGATGCCAAGCCCGGGGATAAGATACCGCCCCAGCCCGCCGTTCAGCCCCACATCGAACCGGCCATTTTTCAGGTCAACGAGCAGGTTGAAGCTGCCCTTCAGCTTGTCCGATCGGAATTTCAGATCCGCGCCGGTGATGAAGGCTGATGTGGCGCGCAGCGTCCCTTCCAGTACCAGATTGCGCAAAATCGCCCCGGCAACCGCATCGACGCCCGTAACCCGCGACACGCTGAGCTGCAGCGGCACGATGATCGGCTGCGCAGACAAACGGCCATGCCCGCCTGCCCGTACAACCTCAAAACCCTCTTTACCGAACGATATGAAATCGGCGGTCAGGCGATAATCAAAGGCGGCGGTATCAAAGCCACCGTCCAGAATCGTGCGCAATTCCACCTTTCGCCCAACCATTTTGGTCACCAGCGCTGGCGGCTGGAGCAATTGGGTGCGGATGCGCAAGTCGCGAAAGGCGCTGTTGGCAAGATCAATCCCGCCCGCTGCATCAATCGCCAGCGCCGATGATCGCAGCGTCAGCCGCCCGTCCAGCTGCCGGCCAACCAGCGTGGCGGCACCATTTACGGCAACGCGCGGCATCGCCAGCCGCACCAGCTTTGCCTGGGTCATCCCCGCCGGCGTCAGGCTGCCGTTCAGCGTGTAGGCGCCCGATTGGTTGCCCAGCGCCAGATCAACCACCGGCGATCCACCAACATCGGCCTGCGCGGTGCCGCGCCAGCGCGTCCAGCGGCCCTGCCCGGCGATCACAGCGGCGATTGGCTTGTTCACTCGAATCAGCTTCGCGATCAGCCCGTTGGCGGCACCCGTTGCGCGCAGATCGATATCAAACCGGTCGCGATCAGGTTCTGCATCCAGCTTCACGATCAGCTGGTCGCTCCCCGCCACCACCGCGCGCAGATCAACCAGCGCCCGCCCGGCATGAATATCTGCAGCGCCGGAAAGACTGCCAACCCTGGCCGTGCCGGTGATAACCCGGTCGATCATCAGCCGATCAACCTTCAACTCGCCAATCAGGATATCGAAACTGGGCAAGGCCGGGCTCGGTTTGCCGGTCCGCACCGTTTCCGGCAATTTCGCCAGCCGCGCCTGTGGGATTGCCAGTCGCTTGATTTCCAGCCGGTTTGACAGCCACGCCAGCGGTGACCAGCGCAGCGATGCGCGGGGCACTTCCAGCACCAGCCCCTTGCGGTCGCGGATGCGCACATCAATCAGCGTCATCTCGCTGTAAATTGATCCGGTGATCCGCCCGACGGTATAGCGCAGCCCGTTGGCGGGGCGCAGCGCGGCGATCTGATCAGTGATCAGCCGGTGGCCGATGCTCGAATCAGCCAGCAACAGCGCCGCCACTATTAAAGCGACAAGCCCCGTCAGCCCGCCTGCAACCCACCGCAGCCAGCGATGTTGCCGCACGATTGCATCAGGCGCTGCTTCAGGAGGTGGTGCCGCGTCTGTCAAAACGCCTGCCCCAGCGACACGTAAACGGCGATGCGCGGATCGCCCCGTTGTGGGTTGATCGGCGTGCCGACATCGATGCGGATTGGCCCGAAATTGGAATAATAGCGCAGGCCCAAGCCCGCCCCATATTGCAGCCCGGTGAATTTGGGCAGCGCCGACGTGTAGATATTGCCCGCGTCAAAAAACGGCACCAGGCCGAACGGCCCGAATATCTTCAGCCGCGCCTCAACCGAAAACTCGGTCAGGCTGCGTCCGCCAATCGGGTCGTTATTGGGGTCGCGCGGGCCGATATTCTGGAATCCGTACCCGCGCACAGATGCACCGCCACCCGAATAAAAACGCCGCGACGGCGCAATGGCATCACGCGGGGCGCCCGCAATCGTCCCCAGTCGCGCGCGCGCCGCCAGCGTTATCCGGTCACCGAATGACTGGTAGATGCTGCCATCAAGCTGAATCCGCGCATAGCCGAATGCCGCGCCTTGCAACGAAATTTCCGGCGAAATCCGGCCGCCCAGCCGAAACCCCTTGCTGGGATTGAGCAGATCATCGGACCCGTCATAGTTCAGGCTGGTCGGCAGCGCGGCGATGAAAAAGGTGCGGCGGCGGGGATCGCCTGTCGACACAATCACGTCGCGTTCGTCCGATGCCGATAATTCGGCCCCCAACGACCATGTCCATGCCTTTTGGAAAAAAATTGTCGTCTGGCGTTCAAGCGATCCGCTGAGGGTGAAGGTCTGGGCCTGAAATGCGGCGCGATTGACGTTTGATGCGGTCGCCTGCGCGGTCAGCACTCGGTCGCGGCCTTCAAAATTGTTGCGGCGGAAAATCACCCCCCCCGATTGCTCCTGCGTGCCCGCAACGGCGCGAACGGTCAGCGCGCCTTCGGGGGGGAACAGGTTTCGGTGCGTCCAGCTGATCGCGGCGCGCACGCCTTCGCCGGTTCCATAGCCCAGTTCGCCGGCCACCGTGCGCAGTGGTGCTGGCAACAGCGCAACATCGATATCGACGGTGCCGGGCAGCTTGCCCTCAACCGGCTTTACCTCCGCAGACGAAACGATGCCTGTTTGAATTAGGGCCCGGCGCAAATCATCCAACGCGCTTTCATCAAACAAATCGCCCGATTTGAATCGCGCAATCTTTTGAATGTGGCTGGCCCCCATCAACCGGTTGGGCGCGGTGACAACCGATCCAAAGCGCCGCGCACCCCCTGGCGACACTGGCAGCTCCAGCGTCGCGGTTTGCGTGGCGTGATCAATCACCACGGTTGATTGGCCAATTTGCGCAAAGGGGAAACCCTGTTCGCCAATCCGGGTACGCAGTTCCGCCTCGCCAATCGTGATCGCGTCGGCATTGACTGGATCGTCATTCGCCACGTTGAATGCCTGACGAAGCGGGGCTTCCTTGTCACCGGCGTCGGCCAACCCCGGCAAGGTTACCCCTTTCAGCCGGTACTGCACGCCGGGTTCCACGCTCAGCACCACCAGCGGCGTCGCCGCTTGCGCTTCCACGCTGCTTGATACCAGGGCATCATAATAGCCTGCGCCGCGCATCAGCGTTTGCAGCAACGCAATATCCTCCCGCGCACGCCGATCAATCTGCGCGGCGTTGGATGGCTCCCCCCGGTGCTGGCGTAGCGCCGACAGGCTGTCGAACCGCGCCTTGAACACCGCATCGGCGACCGCGTCGATCCCGTCGACACGGTAATCATACCGGCTCAATTCGGCCAGATCCGTCTGGGCGGCATTGGGGTCCGCCGCGTCGGGCAGCGCCGCCAAATCGGGCCAGGGCACCCCAAGATCCGCCATGGGCGCAAGCGGCGAATCGGGATCAAGCAGGTCGAGCGAGGATGCCGGGGCGGTTTGCGCGGGCGCTGGTTGCGTAACAACCGGCGCAGTCTGCGCGATTACAGCAAGCGGCAAGCTTGCCCATAGCAATGCCGCCGCTGCGCTGATCACGCGGCCAGCTGGTTTGAAACGCCGTACCATGCCCCGCTCTAGCGATGACGAGCGAATAGGAACAGCAATTGCGGGCGGTGCAGCGCGACAATCGATGCAATCACGGCGCAACCAGCACGCTTTGGCGATTAATGCACCGTTCCAACAGCGCGCCCGGTGGCCAGCAGCACAATCAGCCGTTCAATCTGTCGCCAGTGGCAAAAGCTGACGGCGTTGCCCAGATTGCGGCCACGCTCGGCCAGCGCGGCGGCCTGAAATCCGGCATCATCCCCAAATTGCGCAATCAGATCCGCCGCCGCGTCAAACGCTGCACGATCATGAACATAGGGGAATTGGGGCGCGGCATCATCAGCCGGATCGAAAAGGGCAAAGGACATTTCCGTCCGATAGCGGGCAAAGCTGGCGCGACGATTACGGGCAATGGTAAACGCCGTGGCGATAAATGGGATTGCCCCGTTTTGTCATACTGGCGCGGCGTCGCAACGCGTGGCAGAGCGGGCGGCATGAACGACACCCCTCCCCGCACTCCCGCCGCTGGCGGCTTCCTGATCGCCATGGGTGCGATCCTTGGCGCATTTGGCGGGGTGTTTTTTGGCGAATCGACGCGCGGATTTTTTGCCGGTTTGGCGCTGGGTGCCGTGCTGGCCGTCATCATATGGTGGCGCGATCGCGGCTGACGGTTATTTCAGCACCCGGGTAATGCGCACCACGCGGCCAATCACCTCGACCGGAGCCATAGCCGGATCGGCGGCCGGATCGAACGTCAGGGTGGGGAATGCCGGATTGTCGCTGATTACGGCAATCGCGCTGCCACGCTTTGCCAGCCGCTTCACGACCAGCCCGGTATCAAGCCGAAGCACGTAAATGCCGCCGCGCCCGCCAATGCGCGTATCGCTGCGGTCCACCAGCATATCATCGCCGTCCGCAATCGTTGGCAGCATGGATTCGCCCTGCGCGGTGATGATCGACAGCGCGTCGGCGCGCACGCCCCATTGCCGCAATAATACCGGATCAATCGCCTCGCCGGGGCGCAGCCGGTCCTCCGCCAGCATCCCGCCCGGCCCGGCTGAGGCGACCGCGTCGATTCGCGGCACCCGGAACATCGCCGCCACCGCTATTCCTTCAGCACGCCCGCCAAGGTCGCCTTCGTCGATGCCAAGATAGGCGGCCAGGGTCCGCCGCTCACGTTCGCCCAGTCTGCGCGGTGATCCGCGCGTCACAAACTGCTGCAGATAAGCATCATTGCGGCCCAGCAGGCGCGATAGCGCCGCCAGGCTTTCCCCGCGACGCGCCGCCACGGCGATCAGATTGGCGCGAACATCGGCTTCATCCATTCCCGATCCATAGCCATAGGATTTTTCCTAGACAAGTTGGAAATTGCGGAACAAATAAAGAACATTATCGACGAATCGGGAGCGATCAATGTCAGTTTTATGGAAAATCGAACAGTTTTTGCGGCGATCCTCCATGCCCGCCACCACCTTTGGGCGCGTCGCTGTCAACGATCCCCGGCTGGTGGAGGATCTACGCGCTGGCCGCGAACCCCGCCCGCGCACGGCAGCGCGGATTGATGCGGCGATCACCAGGCTCGACAGCGGCGACCAGCAATGAGCCGTGGCCCCGACATCGGCACCGCCCTGACGCGCGCAATCGAACGCGGATCGCGCCGGGCGCGTTGCCCTGCAGAAATCTTGACCGCCGATTGGGATCGTTGGGCCAGCGCCACCTTTATCGGCGCACGCCACCGCATTGCGCTGGCGCTGTTGCCCTGCCCGGCGACAGAGGCATGGCTGGCCGGGCTAACCGAGGCTGAATTTGATGTGCGCGGCCATTTGGTCGCTGATGTGGACGTGGTCGCCGTGCGGCGCACCGCGGCGCGGGTAGAGGCCGATCTGGAAGTGTTGACGGTCGAGCTGCGCTGATCAGCCGCGTGTCGCCATACGGCGCAATGTACCCAATGTTTCCTGCAGTGTTTCTGGCAACCGATCGTCGGCACGCGCATCGCGCTTTGCCGCTGGCGAGGGCGCACGCGAATCAAGCTGCGTCACGCCGCGTTCGAGCCGTTCGAGCAGCGCGGTAATCGTCGCCTGCGTATCGCGTGGTGGGCGATCTGGTTCGGTCGACGCGGCGGGGTGATGCGGCGCGAAGGGCTGGGCCGGATCGCTGCGCACCATTGGCGTCAGTTCAAATGTTTCAAAGCGTTCGGTTGATTCAAAAACCTGGGGCCGCGGCTCAAGCGATACCAGCGACGGCATAACCAGCGGTTGCGGGGGTACTGGCGCCAGCGTCGCTGCCATCGGCGGGGTGGGCAACCCAATCGCGCCAGGATCAAACGCCGATAGCGTCATTTCAAGATCAACCGGCAGGTCAATCGGCGCGTGCACCATCGGCAGCGGTGCCGGTTCAGGGGGCAGCGCCAGAGCGTCTTCGCTGGCGGGCCGCGCGCGGACTTCCAGAAAGGGCGTGCCAAGATCGCGGTTGGCAAATACCGGGCGGCGCGACGGCGCATCGGGATGGGCATCGGCGCGGCGCAGCACGGGCACGCTATCGCCTGTATCCCCTTCGGCATGCGCTGCCGCCCCGCTGCCCATGACCAGCGTGCGCGAGCCGAGCATCAGAAACAACGCGAACCAGCCGAGCAGCGCCACAATGCCCCCACCCGCCAACGCGAGCACAATCCGGGCAGTCATCCCCAATGGCGGTTCAGCGGCGGCGATAATGGCGGGAATGCCGCTGCGCAAAATTACGCGTGCCAGCATGTCGCCGGGCACCAGCGCAAAACCGGCGGCCGTCACCAGCCCAAGCGCCGCACCGCCCAGCAGGGCGACGGGCAGGATCAGGCGTTGACGATGGGGTTTCGCGACCATGGTGCCAGTGTATCGGCGGATTCGATTAGTTTTTGGTAAACAGGCACATAACGCGCGACATTGTTCGCCCAATTGCGCTCTGCCTCCACAAAGGCGCGGGCACGTGCGCGGCGGGCCGGCCAGATTTCGCGATCAGCAAACAGCGATGAGATTGCCCGCGCCATTGCCTTTGGATCATCCGGCGCAAACAAGGTGCCGGTATCGCCGTCACGGATCAGTTCACGGTGGCCGCCCACGTCCGATGCCGCCACCAATCGACCCTGCGCCATCGCCTCCAACGGCTTTAGCGGGGTGACCAGATCGGTCAGCCGCATGCGTTTGCGCGGATACACCAAAACGTCGATCACGCTGTAATAGCGGTCAACTTCCTGATGCGGCACGCGGCCCACGAAATGGATATGCTCGGCAACCTCGCTTGCCGCCGCCTGCGCGCGCAGCGCCGCCTCGCACGGGCCACCGCCGACCAGCACCAGCTTGATCCGGGGCCGCGCCGACACCAGTCGGGGCATCGCGGCAATCAGGTCTGCCAGCCCTTCATAGGCATAAAAGCTGCCAATAAAGCCAATTACGTCATCGCCCGTGATCCCCATCTGGTCAGCCAGTGCGCCGTCATAGGGCAGCGGCGCGCCAAACAAATTCATGTCGACACCATTGGGGGAAACCATGATCCGCGTCGGATTAACGCCGCGCGACACCAGATCGCTGCGCAACCCTTCGCAAATCACCGCAACCCCGTCCGCCTTGTTCACCATCCGCGTTTCCAGCGCGCGGGTGGCGCGGTAACGCCATGACCCTTCAGTGCCGGATTCATTGCCAACCCCTGCGTCCTCCCAAAAAGCGCGGATCTCGTACAGCAGCGGCACGTGATAGCGTCGGCTGGCCCGCCGCGCCGCCATCGCGTCGAGCACGGGCGAATGGGCGTGGAGAATATCCGGCTGAAATTCGCGCACCACTTGCTTGATCCGCCGCGCAAACGCGCTGATTTCGCGCAATTCGCCAAACGGGCTGGCCAAGGGCTTGGGGGCGGCAGTGCGGTGGAAATCGATTCCGTCCACCGTCTCGCTGGCGGCGGAAAAATCGCCGTGGCGCGGCCCGGTAACAGCCGCAACGGTAAAGCCGCGCACCATTTGCGCCTTTAAAATGGCGCGGGTGCGAAAGGTATAGCCGCTTTGCAGGGGCAAACCGTGATCAAGGATGTGAAGAATGCGCATCGTGAGGCTGTGTTGGCACAAGAGTGTTTAACGCCGCGTCAACCCGGTCCGGCGTATCGCAGCAAAACCAGCGCCAGGGCGTTCCATCGGCAGAAAGGGCTTGCGGCATGATCGACAATTTCGCGCTTGGCCTGTCGCATGGGCTGATGATGCTTGCCGCCTTCCTGCTGATGCGCCGCGCCGACCTGGATAAAGAACCCAGCAACCGCCCGCAGGATACGCCGGATGCGTGATCTGGCGTTCATCGGATTTCTGGTCGCACTGTTCGGCTTGGGGCTTCGCCGGCCGTTCGTGTTCGTGCTGGCCTATGTCTATATCGACATCGTCTCCCCCCAGCGGCTAACCTATATGCTGCTGAATAGCGTGCCGATTTCGCTGATTGCCGTGGTGGCATCGGTTGGTGCGTGGATGATGTTCGACGACAAGCGCGACACCCGCGTGGCCCCGCGCCAATTGCTGCTGCTGCTGCTGCTCATCTATTGCGCCATCACCACCCGCAACGCCGATTTCCCGGTGGATGCATTGGGCAAATGGGATTGGGTGTGGAAGGCGCTGGCCTTTGCGATTTTCCTGCCGCTTACGCTGCGCACGAAATTGCGGATCGAATCGCTGCTGTTGTTCATGATCCTGTCGGCATCGTCGATCATCATCGTTGGCGGCATCAAGACGCTGTTTTCAGGTGGCGGCTATGGCGAGTTGAACCTGATCGTATCCAACAATAGCGGCCTGTATGAAGGCAGCATCATCTCCACCGTCGCGGTCTGTATCGTGCCGCTGGTGCTGTGGTTTGCCAAACACGGCACGATTTTTCGCCCCGACTGGAAAGTGAAGGCATTTTGCTATGCGCTCGCCTTTTCGTGCCTGCTGATTCCCGTCGGCACGTCGGCACGAACCGGGCTGGTGTGTATCGGTCTGCTCGCCCTGTTGATGCTGCGCGATGCCAAGCGGCGGCTGATGTATCTGGCGCTGATGGCCGCCGTGCCCGTCATATCGCTGCCGTTCCTGCCGACCGCTTTTCTGGAACGCATGCAGACGATTCAGAACCACCAGAGCGATACCTCTGCCTCCACCCGCGTCGCCGTGTGGAAATGGACGATCGATTACGCCAAGACGCATCCCTTTGGCGGCGGCTTTGAGGCGTATCTGCAAAATGAACTGCGCTTTGAAACGGTAAAGGTGGAAGGCACCGGCAGCAATATTTCCATCCAGCGCACCGCTGAATCAGATCGCGCCCGCGCCTATCACAGCAGCTATTTCGAAATGCTGGGCGAACAGGGCTATCCGGGGCTGGCATTGTGGCTGATCATCAACCTGGGCGGCGTTTTCCGGATGGAGGTACTGCGCCAGCGATACCGCAAGGCCGAACAGGATGAGGCCTGGATCGCCCCGCTCGCCAGCGCGCTGCAAAGTGCGCACATCGTGTATCTGCTGGGTGCGGCGTTTGTGGGCATCGCATTTCAGCCGTTCATCTACATGCTGATCGGCGCGCAGATCGGGCTGGACACCTATGTCGGGCGTCGCCGCAGCGAGGCGGGGTGGCAGCCGTTCCGCAAAGGAGCATCCGCCCCCCGAACCATGCTGCCACACGCGCTCGCCCCCGCGCAGCGGGCTATGCCGCCTCGCTGACCTGCGCACCGATTGCCTCGATCAGCGCGGCGTTAAAGGCGGGCAGATCATCGGGCTTGCGGCTGGTGATCAAATTGCCGTCCACCACCACTTCTTCATCGACCACATCGGCGCCGGCATTGTCCAGATCGGTGCGCAGCGACGGCCAGCTCGTCACGCGGCGACCATCCACCACATCAGCCTCAATCAACAGCCACGGCGCGTGGCAGATTGCCGCCACCGTCTTGTCGGCATCGAAAAATGCCTGGATGATGGCGATGACCTGCGGCTGCAGGCGCAGCGCATCCGGGTTGGCCAGCCCGCCGGGCAGCACCAGCGCGTCGAAATCCTCTGCATCAACCTGGTCGATCAACGCGTCGGGCGTAATCGTCAGCCCCTTTTCGGCGTGGAGCATGCCCTGAATCGGATCAAGCGATAGCGATGCCAGCGTAACCGTGGCACCTGCATCCATCAGCGCATCGCGCGGACTGAACAGTTCGGATTGTTCAAAACCATCGGTCGCCAATATCAGCACGCGGGCGTTGGTAATGTCGTTCATAGCAATTCTCCTGCAAAGGTAATCCCAAAACAGCCAATCGCCGCGCTCGTTCCGGAACGATCCGATAAAATGCGCATTACAGCGGATGAAGCGATTTGCCGTGTGCGGCGCGCGCGACACCCCGCAAAACGCCGCCCCTCCGCAAAATACTGGCGTTGCGGCACTGCATGCGGCATCGCCGCACTTCCCCAAGGAGCAGATATGACGACCGCCAACCAGGCTACGCCCATCATCGGCACCCCGCGTTACGACATTGATCTTGTCGGCTTCTATGCTGAAAGCGCGATGTGGTTGCAGGATCACTGGGCGCGCATCCTGATCGCCACCGCCCTTGCCGCAATGATCATTATCGCGCTGCACCTCATCCGCAGCTTTGGCGTCATGCTGTGCGCGCGCGAACGCCCCGGCAATATCGGCTGGTGGAAAGTGCTGGGCCGCACGCTGGCGCGCACCGGCAGCATTTTCATCATCATCGCCGCCATCCGCGCGGTCGCCGATCTTGCCGATCCGCCGTTGATCGTGATCACCACCATCCAAACGCTGTTCACCGTCGCCGCCGTGTTTCAGGGCGCGATTTGGCTGCGCGAGGTGGTGCTGGGCGCGGTTGAACAGCACACCGGCACGGGCCGGGCGAGCGGCGAGGCGCTGAACAGCGCGCTTGGCATCATCCGCCTGCTGGTGACGTTTGCGGTGTTTGCCGTCGCGCTGATCGTGGTGCTGGACAATCTGGGCGTGAACATCACGGGTCTGGTTGCCGGGCTGGGGGTGGGTGGCATCGCGATTGGCCTGGCAGCGCAGGGCATTTTTGCTGATCTGTTCGCCGCGCTCGCCATCATCTTTGACCGGCCATTCCGGCGGGGCGACGTGATTGCCTATGACACAACCACCGGGACGGTTGAGGAAATCGGGCTGAAATCAACGCGTATCCGCTCAGGCACGGGCGAAGAGCGGATCATCGCCAACAAGCAATTGCTCGACAAGGAAATCCAGAACATCACCCAGCGCAGCTATCGCCGGGTGAGCTTTACCATCGGGATTGCCTCCTACACCCCGGCGGATCGGCTGCGCGCGATACCGGCGATGCTGCAAGCGGTGATCGAGCAGGACGGCCACCGTTTCGTGCACGCTGGTTTTTTGAATTTTGCGCCGAGCGGTCATGATTTTCTGGTGGAGTTCGATTCACTCTCCCCCGATCTCGCCCCCTTCTTCCAGGCCCGCCATGATATCGGCATCGCGATCATCGAACGGCTGGCAGCAGAGGGGATCGCGCTGGCATACCCCACGCAAGTCAGCTTCACCGCCGCACCCGACGGCACAATGGTGATGCCCTATTCCGAGGTGCAGCCCGCCAAGCGTCGAGCTGTGACGGACAGGGAAGAATGAACAGCCCGCACTGTTAACAGCGCATTGCCGGGTCAAACCGCATGGTCGGTTAGTCAATTGGACCACATATTTCCTGCGCGGTCAGATCGCGTTGATGCAATCAGGCCGGATCGCCAGTACGACCTGACGGAGCAGCATCTGCCCCTGCCACTTCCAATGACGCATCTTCCAATGACGCCTCATTCCATTCCGGTTCCTTGCGGCCGAACACTCGCCGGAACAGGCCGACAATCGCGCCGCCTGCAAGCAGGAACAACACGATGAATTTCTTGCCAAAGCCCAGGACCAGCGCAAGCAGGCCAACCTTTTTGGCGACGGCCAACCCAGCCCCGGCGGCAACCAGCCCGGCCAAACCATAGCCCGCAGCCTTATCGGTCGATGGGTTGTAATCAGCATAAGTTGCGCCAGGATTGAACGACGCCGACTTGCCGAAATTTGTCGCTGCCATTTGCACGTCCTGCAGATTGTCCATATCGGACAGCATGTTGAGGCTCAGCACTCCCTCTCTTCCCAATAAGCGCACGTCGTAACTAAGTGCATTCACGGGGGCATTGGCAGGCTTCAATTCACGCGCCCAAATCAGTGAGTGGCCGCGTTCGTCATAGGATGGAGGCTGTGCCCAACCGATCAGATTGATCGTCGGATATCCACCCTTTTGGCGTTCGATATTCGCAGCCTCTTGGCCCTCCCGCATGCTGGCCAGAACACTCGCATAATCTTCGGTCTTGGCATCGTTATCTGTTACATATCCTGTCGCTTGATAGGTCACCACAGCGGCCCAGACACTGCCGTAGGTCGTCTCTCCCTGTTCGATAACAATGCCCAGCACACCGTCTGCGACCGAGGGTGGATTACCCCAAACTTTGGTAAGCACCTCTCGCGCCTCACTGGCACCAAGAAAATAATAGCGATCGCCCAGGTGAAGCGTCGCCTTTGCTTCCGGAATTGCGATGTCGCCAGTCTGTTTATGCAACGATTTTTCAAAGGCGATTAGTTCGGGCGGCACTTTAGGAGATGGCGGCGCATCGGCGCGCGCTGGAATAGCAAAAATACCCAGTATGAGCGCTAGTGCGCCCATAATTTTCATCATCCCCATGTCTTACCCCCAATAAGCTTTTATTTATTGGGTCAATTCATCGTCAAATATCGCCTTCGTCAAGGCTAAGAAGCGTTGCGTTTCCTCCCGCACTGGTGACATCAATGGATACCGCACGCTCCACACAGAAACGATGCAGATAATGCGGACCGCCTGCTTTGGGGCCGGTGCCGGACAGGCCTTCGCCGCCGAACGGCTGGCTGCCCACCACCGCGCCGATCATTGATCGGTTGATGTACAGATTGCCGACGGTCGCGGTCGCCTCCGCCAGTTCGCCCGCGCGCGCGATGCGGCTGTGCAGGCCCATCGTCAGGCCATATCCCTTGGCGTTCACCGCCGCGATGATTTCCGCCAGCTTGCCCGCAGGCCAGGTGGCGACGTGGAGAATCGGGCCAAACCATTCACGGTCAAGCACATCCAGCGACCCCAGCCGCACCAATGTGGGGGGCACGAACAGCCCCTGATCGGGCACCGCCAGCGTTTTCAGCACCGCCCCGCCCAGCCCGCCGCGATACGCCATCAGCCGGTCATACGCCGCCTGATCGATCACCGGGCCAACATCTGTGCGTGGATCGCCCGGATCGCCGATGATCAGCAGGTCCATCGCGCCCTTCAGCATCTCGATCACGCCGTCTGCGATCTCCTCCTGCAGCAACAACAGCCGCAGTGCAGAGCATCGCTGCCCGGCGGAGCGGAACGCACTGGTGACGACATCGGCCACCACCTGTTCGGGCAGCGCGGTGGAATCGACGATCATCGCGTTGATACCGCCGGTTTCGGCGATTAGCGGCACGATGGGGCGGTTGTCATCCTCCAGCAGCGCGCGCGCGATTTTGCGGGCGGTGGCGGTGGAGCCGGTAAACGCCACCCCCATGATGCGCGGATCAGCAGTGAGCGCCGCGCCGACTTCGGGGCCGCCGGGCGCGAGGATCAGTGCGTCAACCGGAATGCCCGCTTCATGCGCCAGCTCGACGGCGCGCGCGGCGATCATCGGCGTTTGCGGGGCTGGCTTGGCGACAACGGTATTGCCCGCCACCATTGCCGCCACCGTCTGCCCCAGGAAAATCGCCAGCGGGAAATTCCACGGCGCGATGGTTGCCCACACCCCGCGCCCTTCAAACCGCAGCGTGTTGCGCTCACCCGTGGGGCCGGGCAGGTCGATGGGGCGCAGGCCATCGCGCGCCTGTTGGGCATAGTAACGGCAGAAATCGACCGCCTCACGCACTTCGCCGAGCGCATCGGGGATGGTTTTGAACGCCTCTGCAACGCAAATCGCCATCAGTTCCTCGCGGTTTTCCTCCAGCAAATCGGCAAGGGCGTCGAGGCACGCGGCGCGGGTGTCGACGGGGGTGGCTGACCATGCCGGGAAGGCGGAAGCGGCACGGCTGATGGAATCGACGACCCAGTCCCCCTCCCGCTTGCGGGAGGGGTTAGGGGTGGGCCTGGCCGGTGGTGCCGCGCTCAATGCAGGCCCACCCCCAGCCCCTCCCGCAGGCGGGAGGGGGGCAGAGATGGCCGCAACCGTCGCCGCCAACACCGCCCGGTCCGCCAAATCAAGCCCGCTCGAATTCCGCCGCCCAGCGCCGAACAAATCCACCGGCAGCGGAATATTCGGGTGGCGCGTGCCGCCCACGCTGGCGATTTTCACCACCGGGTCGGCCAGGATTTCCTCCTCGCTCAACCTCTCATCCGCCAGCTGGTGGACGAAAGACGAATTCGCGCCATTTTCCAGCAATCGCCGCACCAGATAGGCCAGCAGATCGCGGTGCCCGCCCACCGGCGCATAGATGCGGCAATGATAGCCGCGATCGCGCACCAGCCGCTCGTAGAGCCCGTCGCCCATGCCGTGCAGGCGCTGAAACTCGAAGTCACGGCTATTCCCCGCCCAATCGACAATCGTCGCGACCGTCAGCGCGTTGTGGCTGGCAAAGGCCGGGCGGATATGGTCGGCATCCAGCATGTCACGCGCGCAGGCGAGGTAGGACACATCGGTCGCGGCCTTGCGGGTGAACAGCGGATAGTCGCTCAGCCCCTCAACCTGGGTGCGCTTGATCTCGCTGTCCCAATAGGCGCCCTTCACCAGCCGCACGTTCATTTCGCGGCCCAGCGCATTGGCCCAGGCGATCACCGGGCGCGCGCGCTTGCCGTACGCCTGCACCGCCATGCCAAAGCCGTCCCAGGCGTTCAGCGCGGGCAGCGCGGCGACGGTACCGATGATGTCGAGACTCATTTCCAGCCGCTCGCTCTCCTCAGCATCCACCGTCAGCGCGATACCCTTGGCGGCTGCCTGTACCGTCAGCGCTTCGAGCATTTCGGTGAGCGCAGGCACGCAATCATCCCAGTGCGCCACCTCATACCGGGCGTGGAGCGCGGACAGCTTTACGGAGATCGAATGCCCCGCCGCCGGGTCTGCGCCAATCGCATCAATCGCCTGGGTATAGGCGCGGAAATAGCGTTCGGCATCGGCGCGGGTGCGGGCTGCCTCCCCCAACATGTCAAAACTGGCGGTGAAGCCCTTGTGTTCGGGCTTTTTCATGCGGCGCGCTGCCTCATCAATCGTGCGGCCCATCACGAAAATCTCGCCCATCATCCGCATCGCGGCACCCACCGCCTGCCGCACGAATGGCTCGCCAGCGCGTGATATCAGGCGGCGCAACGCGCTTGGCTGTTCGCCCTCCCCCACCAGCGCGCGGCCAACCACCAGCCCCCAGGTGGCGGAATTGACGAGCGTGGAGTTCGACTTGCCGGTATGCGCGCGCCAATCGGCATCGCCCAGCTTGTCGGCAATCAGCAAATCGGCGGTCTCCGGATCGGGGACGCGTAAGAAGGCTTCGGCCAGCGACAACAGCGCCACGCCTTCGGATGAATTCAGCCGATATTCCTGCAGGAACTGGTTCACCCAGCCCTTGCCCTGCGCCGCGCGCAGATCAGCCAGCAGCGCCAGCGATTCCGACATGATCCGGTCACGCGAGTCGCGCGTGACGGTTGCCCGCTCCAACAGCGGTTTTAGAACATCGGGTTCGGGCGCGCGGTGCAGCGCAGCCATGGATTTGCGGGCGTTCGACGCTACGTCAGGTGTCATCTTGCGGTTTCCGGTCTAGCAAGGCTTGGCAAGGGGCACTGCCAAGGCCTATTTGGGCGCCATATCGTTCGCATGGCGCTATGCGATGAATTGGGCCGAAGGGAAATGCCGTGACGACAATCACCATACAGGAAATGGCCGCAACGCGGATTGGCACCGAACAAGTCTCCGATTGGGTTGAGGTGAGCCAGGAGATGATCAACAAGTTCGCCGACGCGACGGGCGATCACCAGTTCATCCACATCAACCCCGAAATGGCAGCGATGACCCCGTTTGGCGGCACGATTGCGCACGGCTTTCTCACCCTGTCGCTCATGCCGGTGCTGTCGGCCAAGATTATCGATGCGCCAAAGATTGAAGGCGTGAAGATGGGCGTCAATTACGGGGGCAACAAGGTTCGTTTCCTGCAGCCCGTGCGTTCCGGCAAGCGCGTGCGCGGCCGTTTCAAGCTGATGGAGCTGGTGGAAAAACGCCCCGGCCAGTGGCAGCAGACCAATGAATTCACCGTCGAAATCGAAGGCGAGGAAAAGCCCGCGATGATCGCCGAATGGATCAGCCAGATTTTCGTTTGATACTTCTAAGCCCCTCCCCTTCAGGGGAGGGGTTGGGGTGGGGCGTGTCCTCAATCTCGACGGTCTCGGTGAGACTGACAGTCCCCACCCCAACCCCTCCCCTGAAGGGGAGGGGCTCAAGGAAAGAGCAACCCAAATGCCCCGCATCGCCCCCCTCGCCAAACCCTTCCCCGCCGAATTCGACGCGCGGATGAAGGTGTTGATGCGCGGTGCAGAACCGCTGGTGCTGTTCACCACGCTGGCCACCAACGACCGCGCCTGGAGCAAGTTCAGCGGCGGATCGCTGCTCGACAAGGCATCGCCGCTGTCGATGCGCCAACGCGAGATCGTGATCGACCGTACCTGCGCGAAATGCGGCAACGAATATGAATGGGGCGTCCACATCGCGGGTTTCGCCCCGCATATCGGCATGGACGATGCCCAGATTTACGCGACCGTCCACGGCGATGCGACCGATGCAGCGTGGTCCGCTGAGGAAAGCGTACTGATCGCCACGGTCGACGCGCTGATCGATCACAAGAAGCTCACCGATGCCGAATGGGCGGCGCTCAAGAACCATTTTGACGGATCCCAAGCGCTGGAGATCATCCAGCTTGTCGGTTTTTATCACGGCGTATCGCTGATCTGCGGTGCGCTCGACCTTCCCCTCGAACCCAATGCGGCCCGATTCCCGGCTGCCAAAGGAGAATAAGCCATGCGTTCAGCCGTTATCGTTTCCACCGCCCGCACCCCTATTGGCCGCGCCTATCGCGGCGGGTTCAACAACCTGCCCTCGCCCACGCTGTCCAGCCACGCCATCAAGGCCGCCGTTGAGCGTGCCGGGATTGACGGCGCCGAAGTGCAGGACGTGGTGTGGGGTGCGGCCCTTCAGCAGGGCGTTCAGGGCGGCAATATCGCGCGCAACGCGCTGCTCCGCGCCGGGTTGCCGATCAGCGTGTCGGGCCAGTCGATGGACCGCCAATGCGCCAGCGGCCTGATGGCCATCGCCACTGCCGCCAAGCAGATCATCGTCGATAATATGGACGTGACAATCGGCGGCGGCTGCGAATCCATCTCGATGGTACAAACGCCGGAAATGCGCGTCGCCGCCGACAAGGAACTGCTGGCGATGCACCCCGATGTGTACATGTCGATGCTGCAAACCGCAGAAATCGTCGCCAAGCGGTACAACATCAGCCGTGAAGCAATGGACGAATATAGCTACCAATCGCAGATGCGCACTGCCGCTGCTCAGGCCGCCGGCAAGTTCGATGACGAAATCGTGCCCGTCACCGCGACGATGGCGATGACCAACAAGGAAACCAAGGAAGTCACGCATCACGAAGTGACGGTGACCAAGGACGAAGGCAACCGGGGCGATACCACGCTGATCGGGCTGAATGGCCTGAAACCGGTTCTTGGCCCCGACATGACGATCACGGCAGGCAATGCCAGCCAGCTTTCCGACGGTGCCTCTGCCAGCGTGCTGATGGAGGAATCGCTTGCAGCCAAGCGCGGGCTTACCCCGCTGGGTCGCTATATCGGCATGGCAGCGGCCGGCACCAAGCCTGACGAGATGGGCATCGGCCCGGTCTATGCCATCCCCAAGCTGCTCGAACGCTTCAACCTGAAGATGGACGATATCGGCCTGTGGGAACTGAACGAGGCGTTTGCGGTGCAGGTGCTGTATTGCCGCGATACGCTGGGCATCCCCAACGAGCTGCTGAACGTGAACGGTGGCGCGATTTCGATCGGGCACCCGTACGGCATGTCCGGCGCGCGGATGACCGGCCACGCGCTGATCGAAGGCAAGCGTCGCGGCGCGAAATATGTCGTCATCACGATGTGCGTCGGCGGCGGCATGGGCGCAGCCGGGTTGTTTGAAGTGCTGTGAGGTTGAAAATTAACGCCAGATAAGCTAGTTTAAATTGGCTAGAGTCATTCGACTCCGTGAATGAGCCCCGGCTGTGCCAGCAGCCGGGGCTCAAATCATTTGGGGCCCGGGTGCCAGCCCGAGCCCCTCCTGTGCGCCTTTACTCGGAGCGTGACACTTCGACGATCTTGAGGATCAAGATCGCAAAGCTGAACAACGTTCCAAGGATCAGACACAATGTTGCTAGAGTCATTGTCTTCTCCATGAATTGACGGCTTCATTGCCGTCACAGGCTGTTTAGCAGTCTGGGAAGAAATTTGAATCGATCGCTCGTTGCGACGTCACGGAGACTCAATCCGGCACATCCCCCAGCACATATCGCGCGCCCGCTCCTTTTGCTGCCGCCCGGTCACCCGGATTATACAGCGCGCACCGGTCCAGCGACAGGCAACCACAGCCAATACAGCCATCCAGCAAGTCACGCGTGCGGGTTAACGTCGCGATGCGCTCGTCAATCACTGCACGGATGCCAGTACTCATCTTGGTCCAGTCCTTCGCCGTCGGTGTCCGCCCATCGGGTAACTTGGCGAGTTCGGCGCGGATCGCCTCAATCGTCAGGCCCAGTTGCTGCGCGATCAGGATAAACGACAGCCGCCGGATATCGGCGCGCAGGAAACGCCGCTGCCCGCCGCTATTGCGCCACGGGTTGAGCAGGCCCTTCGCCTCGTAAAAACGGATCGCCGATACCGAAACGCCCGCCCGCGCCGCCAGATCGCCAATCGCCAGTAAATCGCTTGATCGCATCGCCGCGCGCCCTCCCCAAAAACAGCTTGACCTCAACCAAGGTTGAGGTTGCAAAAGTCTGCGTGTCAACCCGAATCACCCCTTTGTGGAGACACGCCATGGCCACAGCTTTTATCGAACATATCAACCTGGTCGTCAGCGACCCCGAGCGTACCGCGCGCCTGTTGGCGGACGTGTTCGGCTGGCACGAACGGTGGCGCGGCCCCGCGCGCGACGGTGGCTTTACGATCCATGTCGGCAGCGACGACCATTATATCGCGCTATACACCGGGCCAGACGGCATCCACGCCGATGCGCGCTACCCCAAGGGCGAGCCGTTCAACCATGTCGGCATCCAGGTCGATGATCTGGGCGATGTCGAGGCGCGGGCTAAGGCCGCCGGGCTCGTTCCCTTCAACCATGACGATTACTACCCCGGCCGACGCTTCTATTTCTTTGATCCCGACGGCATCGAATATGAAATCGTCAGCTACGACCAGCCAAACAGGCAGCCAGCCGGGACTACCGGGGCGTGAGTGGCTTCCTCACCATCACCGCCCGGTGCGCGATCATCGGCGGCGTCCTGCGCATTGTTGCATCGTTCATCCCCTACATCCCTGAAAGCCCGTGGCTGGAGGGATATTACGCCGTTATCGACATTTGCCTGATGTTTGGCCTGATCGGCATCTTTGCGCAGACCGTCTTTGTGCAGACCGGCGATAAAATCGGGGTTTGGGGAACATTCGGATGGACCGTTGCGATGATCGGTCAGGCATCAATTATCGGCCCCGATGCGCGGATGTTCGGGATCGATTTTTACCTGGCAGGGTCGCTCATCCTGCTGACCGGGCTAGCGATCTGGTCGCTGGCCCTGCTTCGCGGCGGCGTCATGCGCGCTGCCGCCGGGTGGTGGCTTACCTGCGGGGGGCTGGCGGTGGCGACAATCCTTTCGGGGATGGCTGGCCTTGTGCCAGCCGCGGGCGTGGCGCTGGGTTTGGGGTTTGTAGTTGCAGGCCGGGCCTGCCTTGCCCCCGCCCAACCTACGCTCCAACCCGCGACCTAACCCGCGATCCACCCAGCGTAATTTTCCGTCCACTGGCAGAATTGTTGCGCCAAACGGCAACCAACCTCGCCCTGCCCTGTTTCTTTATTATCGATTCAGGAGCGCGAAACATGACCGAGAACACCACAACCATTGCCGATTTCTACAACGCACTAAAGCATAGCCCGTTCGTCATGATCGGGCTGGATGACACGCCTGATCATAGTGCACCGATGACCGCGCAAATCGACGAAACCGTCCATGATGCGCTGTGGTTTTTCACGAGCAAGGATAATCGCATTGCGATAGGCGGCCCGGCGATGGCCCAGTTTGCCGCGAAGGGGCATGACTTTTTTGCCTGCCTGCACGGCACATTGATTGTCGACAATGATCAGGCGACCATTGATCAGCTTTGGTCAAAACAGGTCGAGGCTTGGTTCCCGGGAGGCAAGAGCGATCCCAATCTGGTCCTGCTCCGCTACGAAATTGAAAACGCCGAAATGTGGGAAGCTGATATCTCTCTGATCGGCATGGCCAAGATGATGTTCGGTGGCACGATCAAATCAGAAGAGATCGGCGACCACACCGAAATGACGCTGCGAACGGCGTAATCCGCACGCCGCCACGGCGCAGGCGGGGCCCCTTCACCAACGCACAGGTGCGGGGTCCCCGCCGTTGCGGGAGCCCCGCTTCAATTGGCAGGCGACAGTATATTTAGCGCTCGTTGCATCTAGGGGCCCGGCACCAGCCCCACCCGCTGCCATAGCCACCTTAAGGGTGAGCGGTAATCCACGCTTCTACAACGGGCGCAACCGTGTTGCGCCATTTGCTGCCGTTGAAGATGCCGTAATGGCCCGCCCCTTCGGCCATCAGATATTTCTTCTGTGACAGCGGCAGTTTACTCGCCAGGCTGAGCGCGGCCTTGGTCTGGCCCAGTCCGGAGATATCATCGCGCTCACCCTCAATCGCCAGCAGGGCGATATCGGTAATCGCTGCCGGGTCGACTGGGCGGCCACGGTGGACATAGGTGCCGTTGGCAATGGCGTGCTTCTGGAACACGACTTCGATGGTCTGGAGGTAAAACTCCGACGTCATGTCGCAAACGGAGCGATATTCCTCGTAGAAATCCTTGGTCAGATCGGCGCTGTCATCGTCACCCTGGACCAGGTGTTTGAACATTTCCCAGTGCGAAACCATGTGGTTGCCCAGGTTCATCGACATGAAACCCGCCAGCTGCAGGAAACCGGGATACACCGTGCGCCCACCGCCCGGATAGGTCATCGGCACGGTTGCGATCACATTCTGGCTGAACCAGCTATGCGGCCGTTCGGTTGCCAGCGTGTTGACCGCGGTTGGCGCTTCACGCGTGTCGATTGGCCCGCCCATCAGCGTCAGCGTTTTGGGGCGGCACGGGTTCTTGTCCGCGTTCATCAGGCAGGCAGCGGCGTAGCATGGCACCGATGGCTGGCACACGGCGAGCATATGGACGCCGCCCTGCCCTTCGTTCGCGCCAATTGTTTCCATGAATTCAATAATATAGTCGATATAATCGTCCAGATCGAACTTGCCGTCCGCCAGCGGCACCAGCTTCGCATCGCGCCAATCGGTGATGTACACATCGGCGAATGGCAGCATCCGTTCCACCGTGCCGCGCAGCAACGTGGCGTAGTGGCCAGACATGGGCGCGACGATCAGCAGCTTTGGCCCCCCGGTTACGCCTTCACGCGCGAACCGCTTCAACTGGCCAAAGGGTTTGCGGAGCACAATTTGCTCATCGATCGGCACTGTTTTGCCGTCGATTACCGTGGACTCGAGGCCAAATGCGGGCTTGCCACGCGGCGCAGCGGCGTGGGCGAAAACCTCCAGCGCCGATCCGAGCACCGGGCCACCGCCGAAATACGCGAACGGATTGGCCGGGTTCTGGAGCATGCTCGCGCCAAAATCAGCCATTGCGCTGGCCCCGGCGAGCATGGAGCGCTGCATTTCATACGCACTGTAGAGCATGGACGTCCCTTAGATACAGAAGCGGTCATCGGACCGTATAACGGCCATGCATTAACATGCTGCACTGCAGTAGCAATGCCATGTGTAATTCTGATGGCACCCGACGTGCCATTTCCGTCGAGCCTGTTCAATCGTGCCAGCTCAGTCGGGGACGGTGGATCGGGTTGAATTTGGCCGATGACGGGCTCCTATTAAAAGTGTACCGCTCAGCGGAGGAGACAAGCAATGGCGCTAGTTTTTGGAATGACGGTTGGTGCCGCAATTGGCGCCGTTACCAATCAGATGGCGGTCTGGATTGGGCTAGGTCTGGCCTTTGGGGTGATTGCGCAGGGCGTTTTGAATGCCAAAAAGAAAAAGAAGCCCGAAGCCTGAAGGCCGAAGCGGCCAAAACCGTGCAGCCGACGGTATTTGACCATCCGTGGTGATCGCCAAGATCGCGGCAATCTGTATTCAGCTTCGAAATGACCGACTACTCAATCGTGATTGACGTTGAGGGGGGCGGCTCTGGCTGCTAGAGGCCAGCGATCATGGACGCATCCGCAACGACACCCGCCCCCGCAGCCGCCGACACGCCTGTCGCCGCCGCCGGCCCCGAACCCCGCCGCAAGCTTTCCAGCCTGGTAATGGTCTGGGGATTTGCCTCAAAATACCCGCTGCAGATCGCCATTGCCGTGATTGCGTTGGTGTTTGCTGCTGGCGCGACGCTGTATATTCCCGCCACGTTCAAGCTGGTGGTCGATAACGGCTTTAGCGGAAAAGGCGATCCGGCATCAATTGCCCCTTATTTTCAGGGGCTGGGCGTGGTCGTGCTGGTGCTGGCGCTGTCGACGGCGGTGCGGTTTTATTTCGTGTCGTGGCTGGGGGAACGCACCGTGGCCGATGTGCGCGTGGCGGTGCACCGCAACCTGCTGCGACTTGATCCGAAATGGTTTGAGGAAAACCGCCCGTCCGAAATCGCATCGCGCCTGACGGCGGATACCGCGATTATCGAACAGATCGTTGGCACCACCGTCTCCGTCGCGCTGCGCAATGCGGTGATTGGCGTTGGCGGCGTGATCTATCTGTTCGCGCTGGCACCAAAACTGGCGGCGTCGCTGCTGATCGGCATTCCCGTCGTCATCCTGCCAATCGTGTTTCTGGGCCGCCGCGTGCGGCAATATTCGCGCACCAGCCAGGACCGGGTCGCTGATATCGGCTCCATTGCGGTGGAAACATTGGGCGCGATGAAGATCGTGCAGGCATTCGGGCAGGAAAAGCGTGAAGGCGACCGGTTTGAAAACGCCGTCGAACGCAGTTTTTCCACCGCCAAGAACCGCTTCCGCCTGCGCGCGATCATGACCGCCGCTGTCATCGGCCTGTTGTTTGGCGCGATTGTGCTGATCATGTGGGATGCGGTGCGCGATGTCGCCAATGGCACGCTGACCGGCGGTTCGATCACCGCATTTGTGCTGACCGGCGGCTTTGTCGCCGGATCATTCGGCGCGCTGACCGAGGTGTACGGCGATCTGCTGCGCGCATCGGGAGCCGCCGCCCGGCTGAACGAGCTGCTGGCAGAAGAGCCCGAGATTTGCGCGCCGGTGCATCCTGTGGCCCTGCCCGTGCCCGCCCTGGGTGAAGTGGCGTTCGACAATGTCACCTTCCGCTACCCGACGCGGCAGGAAGTGGCGGCGCTCGACAGTTTCTCGCTGACGGTTGCGCCGGGAGAAACGGTGGCGATTGTTGGCCCGTCAGGGGCGGGCAAATCGACGCTATTCCAGCTGATCCAGCGTTTTTATGATCCCGATTCGGGGATGATCCGCATCGACGGCGTTGGCCTGCAAAGCGCTGACCCTGCCGAAATCCGCAAACGCATCGCCATGGTGCCGCAAGATACCGTCATCTTTGGCGCGAGTGCGCGCGATAACCTGCGCTATGGTGACTGGTCCGCGACTGACGATGCGCTTTGGAAGGCGGCAGAAGCTGCCAACGCGGCTGAATTCCTGCGCAAGCTGCCAGAAGGGCTCGACACGTTTCTGGGCGAAGGTGGCGCGCGCTTGTCGGGTGGCCAGCGCCAGCGGGTTGCGATTGCGCGGGCACTGCTGCGCAATGCGCCAATCCTGCTGCTTGATGAAGCCACCAGCGCGCTGGATGCCGAAAGCGAGCGGCTGGTGCAACAGGCGCTCGAACGGCTGATGGAGGATCGCACCACATTGGTGATCGCCCACCGCCTCGCCACGGTGCGTTCGGCGTCGCGGATCATCGTGATGGACGAGGGCCGGATCGTGGAAACGGGCACGCACAGCCAATTGATCGGCCAAAACGGGCTTTATGCCCGGCTGGCCAGCCTGCAGTTCAGCCAGGCGGCGTAAGTTTTTTTCCTCTCCCTGAAAGGAGAGGGATAACTAGGGAAGAATTGACCATGGCACGCGAATTCGACGTCATCGCTTACGGGGCAACGGGCTACACCGGCCGTCTGGTCGCCGAGTATCTGGCGCAAGCCTATCCCGGAGCGGACAAGCCCAAATGGGCGATGGCCGGCCGCTCGCTCGCCAAGCTGGAAGAAGTACGCGATCTGATCGGTGCGCCCGCCGATACCCCGCTCGTCACCGCCGATGCTGATGACGCCGCCAGCGTCCGCGCCATGTGCGCCCGCGCCACAGTGATCCTGACGACGGTCGGCCCGTATCAGCTTTACGGCAGCGATCTGGTCGCCGCCTGCGCGGAAACCGGCACCGCCTATGTCGATCTGTGCGGTGAACCTGCGTGGATGGCCGAAATGATCGAAAAACATCACGCCAAGGCGCAGGAAACCGGCGCGCGCATCGTGTTTTCATGCGGATTTGATTCGATCCCGTTCGATCTGGGCGTGCTGACGCTGCAGGAAGCGGCAAAGGCAAAATTCGGCATGCCCGCCCCCCGCGTCAAATGCCGGGTGCGCACGATGAAGGGCACCTTCTCCGGCGGCACCGCGGCCAGCCTGAAGGCGACGATGGCGGCTGCCGCGCGCAATCCTTCGCTGATCGGCGTACTGACCAACCCGTTTGCGCTAACACCTGGCTTCAAGGGGCCAAGCCAGCCCAAGGGCCTGCTACCCGAATATGACAAGGCGATCGACAGCTGGGTCGCGCCGTTCGTGATGGCGGCGATCAACACCAAGAATGTCCACCGCACCAATTTCCTGCTTGGCCAATCCTACGGCGCGGATTTCGTCTATGATGAAATGGTCGTCGCTGGGCTTGGTGAGATGGGCAAGGCAGCGGCAGAAGCACTCGCCAAAATGAACCCGTTTTCAGGCGACAAAGGCCCCAAGCCCGGCGAAGGCCCCTCAAAAGAAGAACGCGACGCTGGCCATTATGATGTGCTGTTCATCGGCGAAATGGCCGACGGCCAGCGCATCGACGCGGTGGTGACGGGGGATCGTGACCCCGGTTATGGATCCACCAGCAAGATGATCGCCGAAAGCGCGCTGTGCCTGGTGCAGGACGTGGCCGGTGCCAAGGGCGGCGTGTGGACCCCCGGCGCGATCATGGGCGATGCGCTGCGCAAGCGGCTGATCGACAAGGCGGGGCTAACCTTTACGGCGAGTTAGGCGGGCCGCTTTGCGCGCAACACCCTAAACGTAAAACCGGGTCGCCAGCAGCGCAATCGTCACCGCCAGCACAATTGTGATCACCGCGTTCAGCCGCTGGCGGCGGTTAATCTGCGCATGATAGGCGGGCAGATCGAGGAAGAACCGATTGCGCCCGGCATCGCGGACCATGCCGGTGCGCAGCATCCGCGCGAACACCTTTTCATCGGCCGCATTGGTCGTGCTGAACGCAATGGCATCTTCGGGTGACAGCGCGTGATTGGCCATAAACACCTGCGCCAGCCGCCGCCGGGTGCGATCCAGCGCGGCGGTTTCAATCGTGGAGCGCCGTGCGCCTGACATAGGGGCCATTGCCATGATTTACCCCATAATCCCGACGACTGCACCGCCCGCCAGGGCAAGCAACGCCATCGCCACGCCAACATTGCGCTTGCGGGTGTTGCTGTACGAATCATAGCTGGGCACGTCGATGTAATAGGCCGATCCCGTGGTCGGCACGATCACGCCCGAGCGGACATAACGATCAAGCATGCGGCGTTCGACAAGGCGTTTTGGCGTGTAGCTGACCGCTTTTGCCGCCGACACCGCGTCGCACGACATGAAATGCGAGATGACGTTGCGCCGCGCTCGCGCGACCATCGCTGCTGCTGCTCCCACATCACCCTCCACGGTTATAGCATCTTCATGGCACGCGTTTTCGCGCTCGTCATGCAACGTTTCGTATCATTTGGTTGCTGATCGGCAATAGACCTAAAGCCCGTATCAGCGCTTTTTTCCTTGATGGCGAATGTTGGCCGGTCGGCCGCGATGCTTGATAATCCGCTTCGGGCGATCCCCTGCCGGGCGCGCGCCGCCGCTGCTGCCTTTGCCGTCCACCATTTCAAATCGCAGCGCGCCGGTAACGGGGTTCGCTTCGGCCAGCCGCAATTGCAGCCGCATGCCGCTTGAATAGGTGTCGCCGCTATGCTCGCCGATCAGCGCCTTGGCAGCTTCGTCATAGCGAAAATACTCGCGGCCAATATCGCGCACCGGCATCAGCCCGTCACCGCCAATGCCGTCCACAGTCGCAAAAAAGCCGAAATTCTGCACGCCGGTGATGCGCACATCCACCACATCGCCCACCCGCTCACCCAAATACGCCGCGACATAGCGATCAACCGTATCCCGCTCCGCCTCCATCGCGCGGCGTTCAAGCATCGATATGCTCTCGCCAATCTTGTCCATCGATGCGGCTTCGGCGTCGGTCAGCGGGCCCGGCCCAAGCTTATACGCGGCCACCAGCGATCGGTGGACGACCAGATCGGCATAGCGCCGGATGGGCGAGGTAAAATGCGCATAGCTGCCCAGCGCCAGCCCGAAATGGCCATGATTGCCCGGCGCATAATAGGCCTGGGTCTGCGTGCGCAAAATCTGCTCCATCACCTGCGGGCGGAAATCGCTGTCGCCGATCCGTTCGATCACATGGTTGAACGTGGATGGCTTCACCACCTGCCCCAGCGCGAATTCAACCCCAAACGTCTTCAGATAATCCTTCAGCGCGACCAGCTTTTCCCGCGCGGGCGGTTCATGGTCGCGGTACATGACGGGCGCTTTTTTCTTTTCCAGCGCCTTGGCCGCCGCGACATTGGCGGCAATCATATATTCCTCAATCAGCTTGTGCGCATCAAGCCGCTCACGCGGCGCGACGGACATGATCCGCCCCGTTTCATCCAGCACCACCCGCCGTTCGGGCAAGTCCAGGTCAAGCGGCGCGCGTTTCGCCCGCGCAGCCGCCAGCGCGCGCCAGCAATCCCACAGGGGCAGCAGGGCGGCGAGTATCTCAAGCCCCTCCCCTTCAGGGGAGGGGTTGGGGTGGGGGCTGTCCCCAAGCACGTCGGTCTCAGTGAGACTGACAATCCCCACCCCAACCCCTCCCCTGAAGGGTAGGGGCTTAGAAGGATTCGCCGCCGCCTTTGCACCATCACTTGCAACATGGGCATCCACCGCCGCCTGCGCTTCTTCATAGGCGATGTTCGCCGCCAGCCGCACCACCGCGCGCGTAAAGCGCCAGCTTTTCAGCGCGCCGCCCTTGCTGATCTGCAGGTGGCAGACGAGCGCGGCGCGGTCCTCCCCTGCTTTCAGCGAACAGACATCGGCGGACAGCAATTCGGGCAGCATCGGCACGACCCGGTCGGGGAAATACACGCTGTTGCCGCGCCGCCGCGCCTCCTTGTCAATCGCAGAGCCGGGGCGGACATAGAAACTCACATCGGCAATCGCGACAATCGCGCGCCAGCCCCCGGCATTCTCCGGATCATCATCAGGCGTCGCCCACACGGCATCATCATGGTCGCGGGCGTCCTCCGGATCGATGGCGACAATGGGCAAATGGCGCAGGTCTTCGCGGGTATCACCCAGCGGTTGGCGTGCCACCTCGGCTGCCTCCGCAATCGCCTCAGGCGCGAATTCCACCGGGATACCGAGCTTGTGAATAGCAATCATGGAAAAACTGCGCGGCGCAAACGGATCGCCCAGCACCTGCGTTACCCGCGCGGTGATGCGCGGCGGGCGGCCGGTTTTTTCGGCCAAGACCAGATCGCCGGGGCTCGCCCCGCCTGCGTCAGACACCTGATGTTCCCGCCGTTCGCGCTTATCGACGCCGATCAGCCACAATTTGCCACCTTCTTCGCGCAACACGCCCAGGATCAACTCCTCCCCCTTGGCGAGCGATTTTAGCGGATGGGCGATCCAGCCATTGCCGGCTTCTTCCGTCCGCGCCAAAATCCGGTCGCCAATGCCCAGCGCGCCCCGCCGCCCCTTTTCGCGCACGCGCAGCCGGGGCGCGGGGGTATCGGCCTGCCAGCTTTCGGGCACCGCCCAGCATTGCCCGTCATCCCCCACATCGGTGATGCGCAGCACGGTAACCTTGGGCACCCCGCCCATCTGGTGAAACGCGCGGCCGGGGGCGCTATCGATCAGCCCCTCATCGGCCATGTCCTTCAACAACGCCTTCAGCGCTATTTTCTCTGCACCATGCAGGCCAAACGCCTTGGCAATCTCGCGCTTGCCAACGCTGGTTTCAGCAGAAGCGATGAAATCGAGGATTTGTTTGGGGGTGGGCAGGCTGCCAGTCGGCTTGGGCATGAATTTGGGCATGACAGAAACGATAGGCGGTCAAGCGCAATCTACCAAATCGCTTTCGCTTGGGGATGCGCAAAAACCCCCAAGGACATCGCTCGCCAAAACATGACCCGTCATTGCGAGCGCAGCGAAGCAATCCAGCGTGCCGCGCGTGGTGAGGC
>JBBSCC010000013.1:0-31330 GCA_038250735.1 Sphingomonadales bacterium
ACTGGATCTGCTCTTTGGTGGCGCTGCGCACGTCGGTGGCAGAAACCTGTGCGCCCAGCCGCCGTGCCGTGGCGATTGCCTGAAGGCCAGCGACGCCCACGCCCATCACAAAAACGCGCGCGGCAGAAATTGTGCCCGCCGCCGTCATCATCATCGGGAATGCCCGGCCATATTCAGCCGCGCCGTCCAGCACCGCCTTATACCCGGCCAGATTCGACTGAGACGACAAAATATCCATCGATTGCGCGCGGGTGATTCGCGGCATGAATTCCATCGCCAGCGCTTCAAAGCCGCCGGCGGCATAGGCATCAACGCGGGCCCGCTCCCCAAACGGGTTCAGGCTGGCGACTATCCATGCGCCTGGGGCAGTACCGGCGAGGCTCGCTGGATCAGGGCCCTGCACACCCAGCAGGATGTTGGCACCCGCCAGCGTGGCAGCGCGGTCGCCCAGCGTCGCGCCTGCCTCTGCATATTGCGCATCAGCGATGGAGGCACCCGCACCGGCACCTGCCTCAACCGATACAGTCGCGCCCAAGGCGATGAATTTCTTGACCGTTTCAGGGGTTCCGGCGACGCGGCTTTCGCCGGCGGCCTGCTCTTTCAGCAGCGCGATCTTCACCGCCCGATCAGCCCGCGATCAGCCAAACGACAAATGCCGCGAGCGCAAAGGACGCGACGGCGCCCCATTTCATCACGCCCATCACCTTGCCATAGGTTTGCTGCTGCGCCTTGATGTCGCCGTTGCCGGTCATTCGCGATTACCCCCAAAGCAAATAATATTAGCCATAGCCCTTAACCGGGCCGGGTCTGCACCTCAAGCCCTGCCAGCAACGCGGTTTGGCCGCCAAATTCGGCCAGCTGCGGCTTTAAGGCCCCCTTTACCCCCTGTCGTTAAGGTTACCGGCTGAAACAGGGTGGATTGGGGATGGCTTTATGACGCGCAATGGCCAGCGCCTGCTAATGCTGATCGATGACGAACCGGCCCAGCGCCGCCTGGTGGCGGCACTTGCCGCACGCGGCGGGTGGCGGTCGGTGTTCGCCTGCGACGGCGAAATGGCGATCGCAACGCTTGGCACGCAGGACGGGATGCAGCTTGATGCCATCCTGATCGATCATTGGGCGACAGAGGCTGATGCATCGGCCCTGATCACCGAACTGCGCCTGCGCCGCCCGTCGCTGCCCATCCTGATGCTCACCGCCAATGGATCGGTGGCCCAGGCGGTAGGCGCCATGCGCGCGGGAGCGACCGATTTTCTGGTAAAGCCGCTCGCACCCGAACGGCTGCTGTGCGCACTGGAAGCGGCAGTGGCGAGCACCACGGCGGGTGAGCTTCGCCCGTTAACCGAAAAAATTCCGGCGCTGCTGGCATTCGATGAGATCGTCGGTTCCGAACCAATGTTCCGGGCCGCGCTCGCCATCGCGGCCAAGGCGGCGCGCGCGCGAGTTGCGGTTCTGCTGGAAGGCGAAAGCGGCGTTGGCAAGGAAGTGGTGGCCGAAGCCATCCATGCCGCGTCCCCCCGCGCCAAAAAGCCGATGATTACTGTCAATTGCGGTGCAATTCCCGCCAATCTTGTCGAATCTGAGCTGTTTGGCCACGAAAAAGGGGCATTTACTGGCGCTTTTGAGCGCAAATTGGGCCGTTTTATGGAGGCCGATGGCGGCACCATCTTCCTCGACGAAGTGGGGGAGATGCCGCTGGATGCCCAGGTAAAGCTGCTCCGCGTGCTGCAATCTGGCGAAATTCAGCCAATTGGCGCGCGTCATACCCGCGAAGTCGATGTCCGCGTGATTGCCGCTACCAACAAGCGGCTGCTTGATGAAGTAGAGGCCGGGCGTTTCCGCGAAGATTTATATTATCGGTTGAACGTTGTTCAGGTAACAATTCCGCCGTTACGTGAACGCACCGGCGATATTCCGGCACTGGCACGACATTTACTGGCACGTATCGCCCAACAACCGGGCCTGCGCCCCATCGGTATTACCGATGACGCGTTACAACTATTGGTCAACTATGATTGGCCAGGCAATGTTCGCCAACTCCAAAACGCGCTGTTCCGCGCCGCCGTGCTGTGCGAGGCTAACGCGTTGACTCGCAGCGATTTTCCGCAGATCGCAGCACTCGGCGCCAAGCGGCTGGCAGGGTCAACCACCACGTCGGCCACACCGGCCAGCGGCGGAGTCACCCTGTTCCGCCCCGACGGCAATATGCGCGCGCTGGAGGAAATCGAAGCAGACGTCATCCGCCTTGCAATCGGCCATTACCGCGGCCGCATGACCGAAGTCGCGCGCCGCCTGGGGATTGGTCGCTCCACCTTGTACCGCAAGCTGGGCGAGTTGGGGATTGATAACGCCGCTTCCTGATCCGGGCAGGCAAGCCTTGCCGTTTGACGATAGTCTGCTAGGGGACATGGCCAGAAAAGTCGCCCGTCTTTGGGCGTCGCTCACGGAATTTCCGACGCTTTAATGACTCCCGATCTGCGCACAAAGTGCAAAATTTCTGGCAATACGCCGCGCAGATCAACGATCACCCCGTGGACAGGATAATAATACCTGACCCTGCGGTAAGTAAAATTGGTACAACGATGAGCGTGCGGGTATCAGCTCTTAATGATGTTTTTCGGAAACATCATGGTATTTTATAATGAAGATTTCTGATCTCCGTGTGGTATTGTTGAGCGGTAATTACAATTACACGCTTGATGGTGCTAATGTAACGCTCAACAGGCTGGTGGGCTTTCTTTTGTCGCAGGGCGCGGCCGTCCGCATTTATTCGCCCGTTGTCGACACCCCCGCATTCGCAGCGACTGGCGACCTGATCGGTGTGCCCGCGCTACCCATTCCTGGACGGTCCGATTACCGGCTGGCTTACGGCATGGGCCGCAACCTGAAGCGCGATATTGCCGATTTTGCCCCCAACATCATGCATATCTCGGCACCAGAAGGCTTGGGGCATTGGGGGCTGCATTATGCCCGGCGGCACGATATTCCGGTTATTGCATCCGTCCACACGCGTTTTGATACCTATTTGCGCTATTACAAACTCGGGTTCATGGAACCGGTGCTGACGGGCATTTTGCGCCGATTCTACCGGCGTTGCGACGCCATTGTCGCGCCGTCGCAGTCGATGAAGGACGTGTTGGTCAGCCAACACATGAACGACGACACCGGAATCTGGTCGAGCGGGGTTGACCATGATGTGTTCACCCCGGCCGCGCGGTGCCTTGAATGGCGCCGGTCGCTGGGCATCGCCGATGACGATGTCGTGGTTGGATTCCTGGGCCGGCTGGTGCTTGAAAAAGGGATCGCCGTTTTCTGCGACACGATAGTCGAACTCACCCGGCGCAACGCCAAGGTGCGCGTGCTGGTGGTGGGCGAGGGGCCTGCCGATAAATGGTTCGCTGATCGTGTACCAGAAGCGATTTTTGTCGGTTTTCTGCGCGGCGCGGATCTTTCCCGCGCGTTGGCGTCGATGGATATCTTCCTCAACCCCAGCGTCACCGAAACCTTTGGCATGGTGACGCTTGAGGCCATGTCTTGCGGCGTCACGGTGGTCGGTGCCGACGCATCCGGCACGTCCAGCCTGATTACCGACGGCGTCGACGGCAGGCTGATCGCGGCGGGTGACGTGAACGCATTTGCCGATGCCATCCAGGATTATGCCGCCAGCGCGGAAAAGCGCGCTGCTACCGGCGTGGCGGGCCGGCTTTCGGCGGCTAAATATGGCTGGGACGCCGTCAATGGCGCGCTTGCCGCCAACTATATCCGAATTATCGAGCGTCATCATGCCGTCGGGCCAATATCGAGCAAATCGGTTAAACAGCGCGCGGCGCACCCAGATCATACGCCTGTAAATCGCGATCAATAATCCCCAGTTCGGCCCAGGTTGCGCGCCACCGGGCAAGGTGCGGCATCGCAAAATGCGCCTCCAGCGCCGCCTGATCGCGCCACATTTCGCGTACATGAATCAAACCAGCGTCAAGCACATCTTCGGCATAGGCATAATCGATACATCCCGCTTCGGCGCGACTGGCGCGCACCATCTGGGCCATAACCGGCCGTGCTTGCGTGACTTTTCCAGGCGGCAGCCGGAATGTGCCAATCACCAACAGCATCGCCGCCTCCGTTATCGCCCAACCAGCGCCTGATCCTTGCATCCGCGCCACACGCGCACTGCCTGCACTGTTTCTGCAACATCATGCACGCGCAAGAACTGCACCCCTGCCTCCACCCCCTTCATCGCCAGCGCCATGCTGCCGCCCAGCCGCTCACCGACCGGCGCTTCATTGGAAAGCGCGCCAATCAACCGCTTGCGGCTTGCCCCCAGCATGATCGGGCAGCCAAGCCCATGGAACATCGCCAGCCCGTTCAGCAGCGCCAGATTATCGACGAGCGATTTGCCAAAACCGATGCCGGGATCAACGATGATCCGTGCCCGGTCGATCCCGGCCGCGACCACCGCGGCAATCCGCGCATCCAGCCAATCATAAACCTCGATCAGCACGTCGCCATATCCAGCACCGCCATGCGGCCCCTTGGCGGGATCGGGGGAATGCATCAGGATGATCGGGCAAGTCGCCTTTGCCACCACCTGCAGCGCGCGATCATCCCACAGCAAGGCTGAAACGTCGTTGATGATGTGGGCGCCCGCCGCCAGTGCCGCCTCCATCACGGCGGCTTTGCGGGTATCGACCGACACAATTGTGCCGCTTTTGACCAGCCGTTCGACCACGGGCAGCACGCGCGTCACTTCGTCGCCTTCCCAAACCGGTTTCGCGCCGGGCCGGGTTGATTCGCCACCAAGGTCAATCAGGCTTGCGCCCTTTGCCGCCATGTCAAAGCCTGCATCGGCGGCAGCGCCGGGATCATTTTCCAGCGCGCCGCCATCGGAAAAACTGTCAGGCGTCACGTTCAATATCCCCGCGACATGCGGCTGATCCAGCCGCAACACGCGCTCCCCCAGCAACAGCGGTGCGCGCGGGGTGGTGATGGCGCGGTGGATGCGCATCGCCGCTTCATCCTGCCCAAGCACCTGATCTACATCAGCAATCGCCACGGTTCGGCGCTGCTTGCCGTCGATCACCTCATAGGCGGCGAACCACAGCATCCCGCCCGCCAACCGCGCCACATCGCCGTCGCGCCCAATTGGCGAGTCGACGAACTGGACGGGCCGTAAGTGCATGCGCGTTACGGCTGGGTCGCGAGCAGATAGGTTTTGCGCAGTGCATCGATCGGCATCAGCCCATCGGGTGTGTCATAATGCCAAAAGGTCCAGCCATTGCACGCCGGTGCGCCCTGCAGGATCGCGCCCAGCTTGTGGATGGAGCCAACCGCACCGCACACGCTTTCCAGACTGCCATCGGCACGCACCAGCGCACGGTGGCGTCGCTTGGCGTCGCTCAGCACCCGGCCCGGCGTAAGGTAGCTGTTTTCGACCAGCACTCCGAACGCCACCTTTGGGGCGTTGCGCGGCGACTGCATCGTCACCAGCGCGGATTCATCCAGCGGCAGTGCCGCCGCAATTCGCTCCAGCGCCGCATCACAATAGCCCAGGTCGCGCTCGATACCGATCCAGCGCCGCCCCAGTCGCTTGGCCACCGCGCCCGTCGTGCCGGTGCCGAAAAACGGATCGAGCACCACGTCACCAGGCTTGGTGCAGGCCAGCAGGATACGATAAATCAGCGCTTCGGGCTTTTGCGTCGGGTGCACCTTGGTGCCGCCCTTTTTCAGCCGTTCCTGCCCGCCGCACACCGGAAATTCCCAGTCGCTGCGCATCTGCAGCTCGTCATTCAGCGTCTTCATGCTGCGATAATTGAACGTATAGCGTGCCTTTTCGCCCATCGACGCCCAGATCAATGTTTCATGCGCATTGGTGAAGCGGGTGCCCTTGAAATTGGGCATGGGGTTTGATTTGCGCCAGATGATGTCGTTCAAAATCCAGAAGTTCAGGTCCTGGATGGCAGAGCCCACCTTGAAGATGTTGTGATAGCTGCCGATCACCCAGATCGTGCCATTGTCCTTCAAGATACGGCGTGCTTCGGCCAGCCAATTGCGGGTGAATTTTTCATAGGCGCTCAGGCTGTCGAACTTGTCCCAGTCATCGGTCACGGCATCGACATGGCTGCCATCGGGGCGGCTCAAGTCACCGCCGAGCTGCAAATTATAGGGCGGATCGGCAAAGATCATGTCGACCGATTTGGCGGGGAGGGATCGCATCGCGGCGATGCAATCGCCCATGATGATCGAATCCAGCGGCAGATCGACATCGGCCACCACCACTGGCGCCCGTCGCGCCCTGACCTTTTCCAAAACGCCCATCATCGCCGTCCCCGCATTGCTTGACGCCTATCGGCACGCAAGATGCCCTGCCCGTCAAGAAAACAATGGTTAACGATTCCAGTTAGTAAATGGTTAACGCGGCGGAACATTTTAGGACCGCAACGATATATTGAGTCGGCCCCCGGTCGGAATCGCAAGTAATGGTGGTGTTGCGCAAAAGACTCACCCCACCGACGACTGCAGTAAAAATGCGCGGGCCACTGGCGCGAATGATCGCCGGTGCAGCGGCGTAGGCCCTAACCGCGCCAGCGCATCAAGATGCACCGCAGCGCCATACCCCTTGTTCGATGCCCAGCCATAGCCGGGATGCACCCGATCTGCCTCAACCATCATCGCATCGCGGGTCACTTTAGCGATGATCGACGCTGCAGAGATGCACGGCTCAATTGCGTCGCCTCCGATGATCGCACGCGATGGCCAGCGCCATTTGGGGCAGCGATTGCCGTCGACCAGCACTTCGCTCACCCCCACCCCCAGCGCCGCAACCGCGCGTTCCATCGCCAGCATCGTTGCCCATAGGATGTTGAGCTGGTCGATCTCCTCCACACTGGCGATGCCGACACCCACGGTGCAACGCGCGTTGATATGCGTGAACAGCGCCTCGCGGCGCGGCGCGCTCAGCTTTTTGCTGTCGTTCAGCCCGGCAATACCCTCAGCGCACAAGATAACCGCCGCCGCCACGACAGGCCCTGCCAGCGGCCCGCGCCCGGCCTCATCAACGCCGGCGATCATGCATCGTCTCCGTCCGTGCCCTCAAGCTCATCGAATGGTACGACGCCCAGATGATGGCCCATCGGGCCATGCCCCTGGCCCAGCCCAGGTGCGGACAGCAATGCGATCCGCACGAACCGAACTGCCCGGGTAAAGGCAGCAACAATCGGCATTCCCTGACCCAATCCGCACGCGAGCGCACTGGCAAAGGTGCAGCCGGTGCCGTGGGTATCGGTGGTGTCGATCCGCTTGCCGCGCAATTCGGCGAGCGGACCGGAAGGCGAAAGCAGCCGGTCCACGATCAGATTACCCTTGGCATGCCCGCCCTTGGCGACGAGATGGCAGCCATGGGCAAGTACCGCCGCTTCGCCGCCAAGCGCCTCCAGCTCGGGAATGTTGGGGGTGACGACCGACGCAAGCGCCATCAGTCGGCCAAAGGCGGCAATCGTATCGGCATCGGCCAGCGCCGAACCGCTGGTCGCGATCATCACGGGATCGAACACGATTGGTACATCAAGCGCGACGAGCCAATCGGCCACCGCATGCGCCGTTTCAGCCGATCCGATCATGCCGATTTTTACGGCATCGACGCCAATATCGTCGATGCAGGATTTGATCTGCGCGATCACCATTTCAGTCGGCACCGGCATCACCGCCTGCACGCCCAGCGTGTTCTGCGCGGTGATTGCCGTGACCGCCGTCATCGCATGCCCGCCGAGCATCGTCACCGTCTTGATATCGGCCTGAATGCCCGCCCCGCCGCCCGAATCAGACCCGGCGATGATCAAAATGCGCGGCGTCACGATGCGAATTTGCGCGCGCTGCTCGCAGGGAATTTCTTCAACGACGCGCCGGTGCGAGTCGGGCGGTCCATCAGCTCGCCGCCGCAATTGGGGCAGCGCTCGTCGAGCGCATCGGCGCAGTCCGCGCAAAAAGTGCATTCAAACGAGCAAATGAACGCGCCCGGCGCGTCGGCGGGCAGATCAGCGCCGCATTTCTCACAATCAGGGCGCATGTCGAGCATCAGGCCGCCGCCTTTTGCACAGCATCGCAAATCCGGTCGACCAGCCGGGTTACCTGATCCCCGTCATCGCCCTCTGCCATCACCCGGATCACCGGTTCGGTGCCTGACGGGCGAATCACCAGCCTGCCGCTGCCGTTCAGCTCGGCTTCGGCCTCCGCAATCACGGCGATAACGCTTTCCGCCTCCAGCGGCTTGCCGCCAGCGAAGCGGACGTTCTTCAGCAACTGCGGCAACGGTTCAAACCGGTGCAGGAAGTCGCTGGCAGGGGCACCTGCCGTCACCAATTCGCCCAGCACCTGAAGGGCGGCGACCAGCCCGTCGCCCGTCGTCGCATAGTCAGACAGGATGATATGCCCCGATTGTTCGCCACCCACGTTAATGCCCTTTTCCCGCATCGCTTCCAGCACATAGCGGTCCCCCACCTTGGTGCGCAGCATGCCGATGCCCTGCCCGGCCAGATGGCGTTCCAGCCCCAGGTTCGACATCACCGTCGTCACCAATGCCCCGCCGACCAGCTTGCCCTGTCGCGCCCAGCCGCTGGCGATCACCGCCATCAATTGATCCCCGTCAACCACCCGGCCCAGTTCGTCGACCACGATCAGCCGATCAGCATCCCCGTCCAGCGCAATGCCCAGTGCCGCGCCACTGGCGACCACGGTTTCGCGCAACAGATCAGGCGCGGTAGAACCAACGCCGGAATTGATGTTCTTGCCATTGGGTTCCACCCCGATGGCGACAACATCGGCCCCCAATTCCCACAAGGCGGACGGGGCGACCTGATACGCCGCCCCATTCGCGCAATCGATCACGATCCGCATGCCATCCAGCCGCAACTCGCTGGGGAAGGTGGATTTGGCGAAATGGATGTAACGCCCGCGCGCATCCTCCACGCGGCGCGCCCGGCCAATCTGCGCCGACGGGCTCAGCGCGATATCGCCGTCAATCAGCGCCTCAATTGCCATTTCATCGGCATCGGACAGCTTATAGCCATCGGGCCCGAACAGCTTGATGCCATTATCAAAAAACGGGTTGTGGCTGGCGGAAATCATCACGCCCATGTCGGCGCGCATCGAATGCGTCAGCATCGCCACGGCAGGCGTTGGCATGGGGCCGACGAGCACCACATCCATCCCCACGCTGGTAAAACCCGCCACCATCGCCGATTCGATCATATAGCCCGAAAGCCGGGTATCCTTGCCAATCACCACGCGGTGGCGGTGATCGCCCCGGCGGAAATGCGCACCCGCGGCCATGCCAACCTTCATCGCCATTGCCGCTGTCATCGGCATTTGATTGGTTTTGCCGCGAATGCCATCAGTGCCGAAATATTTTCTTGCCATGCGGGTCCGCCCAATTCGTTATGCAGGCAGGTGTAGCGCCGCCAGGAGAGATAATCGAGCATGTCGCAAGCAACCCGAATTTTACTCGCGCTGGTGGCCGGGCTGGCGCTGGGCATTGTGGCGGCGGGCCAGGGCTTTGCCGCCACCGGCATCGTCATCGCTCAGCCGATTGGCACGGCCTGGCTGAACGGGTTGCAGATGACAATCGTGCCGCTGGTCGTGTCGCTGCTGGTGATCGGCATTGCCGCCACGGCGGATGCCGCGCGCGCGGGCCAGCTTACCACGCGGGCGATGATCTTGTTCATGGTGCTGCTGTGGACTGGCGCTATCCTGTCTGCCGTGCTCACGCCGTTTCTGCTGTCGGTATGGCCGATTGATCCAAGCGCGGGTGCTGCGCTGAAGGCGTCGCTGCCCGATGTACAGGCAGTGGGCGACGTGCCGCCCTTTGGTGATTTTCTGGCAGCAATCGTGCCCAGCAACCCGGTAACGGCGGCGGCAAACAACGCTTTTCTGCCGCTGATTGTGTTCACGCTGGCCTTTGCCTTTGCCATCACCCGGCTCGCCAAGCCGCAGCGCGACCTGCTCGTCAGTTTTTTCCGGGCGGTGGCCGATGCAATGATCGTGGTGATTGGCTGGGTGCTGTGGCTGGGGCCGATTGGCGTGTTCGCGCTGGCGTTTCTGGTCGGCGCAAAGGCGGGTGGTGAGGCATTTGGCGCGCTGCTCCATTATGTGCTGATCGTCACCAGCATTGGCACCGTGTTGTGGATTGCCTCCTTCTTCATCGGCGCAATTGGCGGGCGGATATCGATCATCAAATTCGCCCGCGCCACCGCATCGGCGCAAGCCGTCGCGATCAGCACGCAATCATCGCTCGCCTCGCTGCCGGCCATGCTGCGCGGTGCGGAACAGATTGGCGTTCACACCCAGCATTCGGGCGTCATCCTGCCGTTGGCGGTCGCGGTGTTCCGGGCGACGGGCCCGGCGATGAACCTGGCCGTCGCGATCTATGTGGCGATATTGTTTGGCGTGCCGCTGACGTGGCAGAATTTGGCAGCGGGTGTGGCCGTGGCCTCCATCACCACGCTGGGCGCGGTCAGCCTGCCGGGCTCGATCAGCTTTATCAGCTCCATCGCCCCGATTGCCGCGGCAATGGGCGTGCCCATTGCCCCGCTCGGCCTGCTTGTGGCGATAGAGACGTTCCCAGATATCATGCGGACATTGGGCAATGTGACGATGGACCTGGCCGTCACCGCCACCCTATCCGCCCGCGCCGCGCCCGCGCCCATCACTCCTGAAGACCTGCTGATCGAGGGGCAAATCGCCTGATGTGCGGTGGGCTGGGGCTAGCGGACTGACGGGAGAGCGGGGGGCGATGGGCGTGGCGGGGCGGCGATTGCAGGTTGAGGGCGCGGGCTGTGAGTGATGGCAACATCGCGACTTGACGAATGACTTGAGAATGATTCTATTCAGGCAGCAACGCGGCGAAAGCTTTCCATGGCACATGATCAACAGCGCATCGAAGTTGATCGCAATTACGATGCGTTCACACGCTCGCTTGGCGGCATCCTGGCCGCGCATCGCGACCAGTTCGCGCTGATGCGGGGTGGCGGCATCATTGCCTATTTCGACAAGCCGGGGGACGCCTATCGTGAAGGCGCGTCGCGCTATCCCGACATGATCTTTTCGATTCAAGAAGTGACCGACGAGCCGATCGACCTCGGCTTCTGGTCGCATGTCGCGCACGATTGAATGGCGGCACGACGGAAGCCGCCTCGTCGTTCCCGTTATCGTCTATCCGCCACTGTCCGGAACGACGTTTGAGGGCGTCGCGGGCAGTGCGCTGATCGACACCGGCTCGACGACCACCGGCGTGACGGCAAAGATTGCGCAGCAGCTCGGGCTGCGGAGCATCGGCAAGCGCTTGGTCGCGACGGTGGGTGGCGAGAAGCAGATCGACCGCTACATCTTTCGGATCGGCCTCAATGGCCGCGATGCCGACAATGACGCGCCGACCTTTCGCTATGTGTTCGAGGAAGTGGTGGGGTTCGAACTGCTCTACAGCTTCAGCTTCGACGTGCTGCTGGGCATGGACATAGTGCGCCAGTGCGAACTGCTGATCGCGCCGGGGAACAGATGTCGGCTGACATTTGGGGTTTGGTGCGGTGTGGCCGTAATCATGCTGTTGCATGAAATGCCGATTCGCAATCCTATGCGTCCTCAAGTTGCGCCTTCAACAAACCCTCAAGATATGTCGCTAACTCCGACACATCGAAATCGCCATCTTCCCAATGTTTATCGGCCGCCTGCAGTGCAGCGTAATAGGGTTCCCGGTTTTCTCGGATGCGCTCCGGAACGATTTTCCGACCGGGCAGCAGTCCTCCGGCGCGCATACATATTAAATAATAGCACGCCGCTCGAGCCGTTCTGCCATTGCCTTCAATGAAAGGATGAATCCAGTTCATACGCCATAGCGCATAAGCTGGAAGCCATGTGGGATGATCGATTACATCCCAGTTCTCGTGGATAACCGAAATGAACTGGTCCATCAAATTGTTCACCTCGCGATAGTGAGGTGGTCGGTGATTTCCCACATAAATGGGTTGCTCACGGAAACGACCGCCAAACTGCGCAATATTGGCGACAGCAGCGCTATTTAGCGACCAGAGCGTATATTTGTCGAACGCATCAATGCCCTTCCGCGCGCCAATCTCGATGCAATTTGCAAGCAGATCGTATTGCCGGAGGAGGTTATGCTCTTGAATACGAGCATAAAAATCTGGATCTTCGGATTTTCTAATGGACATAGAAAAAGGCCCGCTTTCGCGGGCCTCTCCTTAACCGGCTATCAGGATGCTTTGCGACGAGGTTCGAACGGAATCTTTCGTGATGAAGTCAGAAACCGGAGCATTCCCGAAGGCAAAACTGACACGCTGTTCGTGCAGCTCTTCCTCACTAACCTTCTTACCCTTTGCCGCATCCAGCAGCGCCTTCAATGCCGGATCGGTAGCCCGAACCTGCATAAATTGCTTTCTTGCTGCCATACGACACCTCCATTTAAGCGTGGGAATAATGAATCTCACACCAAACCCTACATCGCAATCGCTAATTTTTCGATTGGTCAAATTCAATCACGATAGTTGCCGCGCGGACTCACCACGGGATTAAGCGCGCCAAGACGCCAATTGTGCCCGACATGCAGACGCAAATCACAATCCGCTACGAACTATCATCGCTGACGCCTAATCCCGCTCCCGCCCGCCAGCGCCCATATAAAGCTCGCTGCCCATCTCCTTAAACCGAGCGCTCATCTCCTCCATCCCCTTGATCGCCGCCAGCCTGCTTGCCTCCGCAGTTTCCGCCCCAGTAGGCCCGCTCGCGATGAAGCCCTCCACGCCCTGGTTCTGCTTGCTCGCAAAATCGCGCACTTCCTGGCTGATCTTCATGCTGCAGAATTTCGGCCCGCACATGCTGCAGAAATGCGCGGTTTTGGCGCCCTCCGCTGGCAGCGTCTGGTCGTGATATTGCTCTGCCGTTTCCGGGTCCAGCGACAGGTGGAACTGGTCGCGCCAGCGGAATTCAAACCGCGCACGGCTTAGCGCATCGTCACGCATCTGGGCCGCCGGGTGGCCCTTTGCCAGGTCTGCCGCGTGCGCGGCCAGCTTGTATGTCACCACGCCCACCTTCACATCGTCACGGTCGGGCAGGCCCAGATGTTCCTTGGGCGTGACATAACAAAGCATCGCCGTGCCGTACCAGCCGATCATCGCCGCGCCGATGCCGCTGGTGATATGGTCATATCCCGGTGCGATATCGGTCGTCAGCGGCCCGAGCGTGTAGAAGGGTGCCTCACCGCACACCTCCAGCTGCTTGTCCATATTCTCCTTGATCTTGTGCATCGGCACATGGCCGGGGCCTTCGATCATCACCTGCACGTCGGATTTCCACGCCCGGTGGGTCAGCTCACCCAGCGTATACAGCTCGGCAAATTGCGCTTCATCATTGGCGTCGGCGATGCTGCCGGGGCGCAGGCCATCGCCCAGCGAATAGGCGATGTCATACGCCTTCATAATCTCGGTAATGTCGTCGAAATGCTCGTAGAGGAAGCTCTCCTTATGGTGCGCAAGGCACCATTTCGCCATGATGCTGCCGCCGCGGCTGACGATGCCGGTCACGCGCTTGGCGGCCAGCGGCACATAGGGCAGGCGCACGCCGGCATGGATGGTGAAATAATCCACGCCCTGTTCGGCCTGTTCGATCAGGGTGTCGCGGAAGATTTCCCAGGTCAGGTCCTCAGCCACGCCGCCCACCTTTTCCAGCGCCTGATAAATCGGCACGGTGCCGATGGGGACGGGCGAGTTGCGGATAATCCATTCGCGCGTGTCGTGAATATTGCGCCCGGTGGACAGGTCCATCACCGTGTCCGCGCCCCAGCGGATTGACCAGACGAGCTTGTCGACTTCGCTCGCCACGTCGCTGGCGACGGCGGAGTTGCCAATATTGGCGTTGATCTTCACCAGGAAATTGCGGCCAATCGCCATGGGTTCGGATTCGGGGTGGTTGATGTTGTTGGGGATGATCGCGCGGCCGCGCGCCACTTCATCGCGCACAAATTCAGGCGTCACATAATCGGGGATGCTGGCGCCAAAGCTTTGCCCGTCACGGACCAGCGCTTCCTTGGCAGCCGCCCGGCCCAGATTTTCGCGGATCGCCACATATTCCATTTCCGGCGTGATGATGCCGCGCCGGGCATAATGCATCTGGCTGACGTTCATGCCCGCTTTGGCGCGTAAGGGTCGCTTCACGACATGCGGGAATTGCGGGACGCCAGCGGAACGATCAGGCCCCGACAGCCCGTTATCCTCCGGGCGAAGTTCACGCGCGTCATAGCTTTCCACATCACCGCGCGCGACAATCCAGTCGCGGCGCAGCGAGGGCAGGCCCGCTGCAATATCGATCATCGCATCGGGATCGGTATACGGGCCGCTGGTGTCATACACGCGCAGCGGCGGCTCGCCACAGCTTGGCTCCAGCATGATTTCGCGCATGGCAACGCCCGCGCCGGGGATACTGGGCGAGGTGACGTGAATTTTGCGGCTGCCGCGAATGGGCCCGGTGGTGACGCCAATTTCAGTGCGGGCTGGAATATCGGCCATCGATCATCGCTCCAAAAAAATCGGAGCGGGGGCACGGATTTCGGGTGAAAGCCGCTCCCTCCCTCCGCCGGTGCTAACCGGATCAGGTTCAAACGGGTCGCAGGCTCGTGCCTGCCTCTCAGCCGCCGTACAGGGAACCCATCAAACTACCAATTTGATGGGACCCTTCAGCGGCCCCCCGGGGATATGCCTTGGTACAATCAGCCGATCAGAATGTATAGCCGATGCCAACCGCGCCATAGAATTGATCGGGGCTGCCCGCGATGCTGGTGATTGGCGACCGCGCAAAATCACCCTGCAACCGGATGTAAGACAGCACGGTGAACAGCTGCAGCCCATGCTCCAGATCGCCCGACAGCGCGTAATTGCCCAAAAATGTGCCGCTATAGTTTTTCAGGCCGCCCTTTGGCCGGGCAAAAACGGGTAGCCCGCTGGCAATTGACCCGGCGGCATCCACGGCAAAATAGGTTTGCGCGTACCCGTCCCCCGCAATTGCCGCCGATGCGGCAAAGCCGACATAGGTCCGGCGGTTAAGCGGGGTGCCATATTCGATCATCGGGGTCAGGACATAGCTGTCATGCACCCCCGTGATGTCGCGAACATAGCTGACCCGCACCGAAAGCGAATCATAGGCGCTGGTAATCACGCCTGTTTTGCTGATGCCGGCATAGCCACCAACCTCAATCGCGGTCCTGCGCGTGCCCAGCGCGCGCACTTGCGGGTCAACGATCCGGTTGGTGCGATTGAAATTGATGCCAACCACCGGGCCAAACATGATGTTGATGCCCGAGGGGTTATGATCACGCACGGCATCCACCGACAATTGCAGGCCGCGCGTTGCAAAGTTGAAGCCCTTCACCTGGCCGCGCACCGCCCCGACGGGGATGACGACATAGTCATTGGACCCTTCGTAACTGGGAACATATCCTACGCCGCCGCCAATGGTGATCGTATCGCGATCAAGTGCCGCCGCATCCACCTCTATCCGGGGCGCGGGACGCGGGTCCGCTTCCTGGGCAAGAGCGGGGCCAGCGATGCCAAGCGACATGGTGGCCAACAAGGAAAGGCGCAAAATCTGCGTCATGGTGCACTCCGGGAAGATGGTTAATGCCTATCTGCGAATTAACGCAGCGCAAGGCGATTATGTCCCGGTTTGGACGAAACTGCCCCGTTTAGAGAAGGTAACGCATCCGAATCTCCTGCAGGTGCGGCGTCTCACCGATTTCAAACCGGGCAGCGGCAAAACGCGGGGCACCAAAACCGATCACCGGGTTGCGCGAAAAGCCAAATCCCTCACGCGGAATGCCAAGCATCGTATCAAGCTTGTTGTTTGAATTGGCATCATGAATCACTGCCACGGCATAGCGGCCATAGGGAAGCCCGTCGAAATGAATGGCATGGACAGACGCAGGCACTGTTCGCGTCACCGCATTGGCATCATCAACGCAGCCGGGGAAATTGGTTGGGTCTGCGGTCAGGCAAATCCGCAACAAACCGCGGTCAGAGCGTAATTTGTCGATTGAGACGTCAAGCGTCGATGTCGGTGCCGCGCCCGGCAAGAACGCGACCAGAATCAGCGCCGCGCCCAGCCGCTGGCCGAACCAACGACGTTGGCTGGTCGCTTCCTGCCCGCCCCGCAAAACCGCCAATGCCCCGGTCGGTGCCGCAAACATGGTCCCAAAACCGGAAGTAAAGCCCATAGTTACACCTGTATTCAGAGTGATGCCGCTGATGATGACTCGCTGTGATCAGCCAAGTCCCCAATACCCCTCCCCAGATGAACCGCGGGAAAACCTCCCAGCCCATATGATTGGTGACACCCATAACCGTCATCACCGTCAGAACCAACCCAAGCGCGCCCAAATGGATTGGAATCGCGAGGACAAGCAGCGGGATCACGACAGCGCCGGTAATCGCCTCAATCGGGTGGAACGCCATCGCCGCCCAGGCCGTGGGCGGGCGGCTGGCGTGGTGGACGGCATGCGCCAGTTTGAACGGCTTTGGCCGGTGCATCCAGCGATGCGTCCAGTAGAACCACGTATCGTGCGCAAACAGATAGATGAACACTGACAGCGGCCAATACCAAAGCGGATAGGCGCTGATATCGCTATACACCTGCGTCCAGCCGCGATGCTCCCAGCCCCAGGCCAGAATGCCGGCCGGAATGCCGTAAATTGCAGCACTTGCCAGGCTCCAGCCAATTTCGCGGCGGATTTGCCGATCAAGCCCCTTGTAGAGCCCTGGATGCAGCAGCCGCGTTGCCCCGGCAAAGGCGCCGCTGACGATCAGATAGCGGATGCCGACGATCAGTGTCATCGCAAAGGCGGAATAAGCAAGCGCGAGACCGGCAGAAACGGCAGTATCCATCGTGGTCGCTTAGCCGATTCGTGCGGATCGCGAAACTGGACTTTGGTCCCGTCTTTTGGCGCGCGACGGCAAAAATCACGCACGGGGTTTCGCGCAGGCGCAAAAATCGGTTAGGCGATCCTATGGCTACGACGATCACGTGCGATCTCGCTGTCGTCGGTGGGGGGCTTGCCGGCGGATTGATCACGCTCGCACTCCGCAAAAAGCGCCCCGATCTTGATATCCGGTTGATCGAAGGATCGCAGTCGATTGGCGGGAATCACCTCTGGTCGTTCTTTGCCAGTGACATTGCCGATGCCGATCGCTGGATTGTGGCGCCGCTGGTTTGCTATGGCTGGACGTCATACGACATCCGCTTTCCCGCGCATGGCCGCGCCATCAAGGCGAGCTATTACTCGATCGAATCCGAACGGCTTGACGCATTGGTGCGCGCCGCCCTGCCCGAAGGCGCGTTGATGCTGGGGCGCAAGGTGCTGGGCGCCAGCGCCAAGGCGGTGGTGTTTGCCGATGGCGACCGGGTGGAGGCGGGCGGCGTCATCGATGCACGCGGCGCGGGTGATTTATCAAAGCTTGATCTGGGCTGGCAGAAATTCGTCGGTCGCGAATATGCGCTGACGGAGCCGCATGATCTGCAACGTCCAATCGTGATGGACGCAACGGTGGAGCAGATTGACGGCTATCGGTTTGTCTATTCGCTGCCCTTTTCCGCCACGCGGCTGTTTGTCGAGGATACCTATTATAGCGACACGCCCGATCTGTATCGGCCGCAGCCCGGCGGCAGCAATGCCGACCCCATTGGTGACCGCGTCGATGCCTATGCGCTGGCCAAAGGGTGGCACATTGGCGAAGTGCTGCGCGAGGAAAGCGGCGCGCTGCCGGTCGCGCTCGGCGGGGATTTTGAGGAATATTGGCGATCGGGCGGCAATAATGTCGCCAAGGCGGGCATGCGCGCCGGGCTGTTCCACCCCACCACGGGCTATTCGCTGCCCGATGCGGTGCGCACCGCCGCGTTAATCGCGCGGGCGCATGATCTGTCAGGCCAGGGCCTGCACGAACTGATGCACGGCTTTGCTGCGACGACGTGGCGCAAACGGGTGTTTTACCGTATGCTAGACAAAATGCTGTATCGCGCCGGGCCACCCGATGAACGATATCGCATCCTTGAACGTTTTTACCGGCTCAATCCCGGCCTGATCGGGCGGTTTTATGCCGGGCAGACCACATTGGTTGATCAGGCGCGGATCCTTACCGGCAAACCCCCGGTGACGATTGCGAATGCCATCAAGGCGCTCAGGAGCAAACCTGCATGAAATTAGCCCGCGCATGAAATCAGCCATCGTCATTGGTGCCGGGTTTGGCGGTTTGGCGCTGGCCATCCGCCTGCAATCGGCGGGCATCCAGACAACGATCGTCGAAGCACGCGACAAGCCGGGTGGCCGGGCCTATTTTTGGGAAAAAGACGGGTTTGTTTTCGATGCCGGCCCCACCGTCATCACCGATCCTGATTGCCTGCGCGAGCTGTGGGCGTTGTCAGGCCATGACATGGCAAAGGATGTCACGCTGGTGCCGGTGATGCCATTTTACCGGCTAAACTGGCCCGATGGCACCAATTTTGATTATTCGAATGATGATGTGCAGCTGGCAGCTGAGATTGCCAAGCTCGATCCCGAGGATGTCGATGGCTATGGCCGGTTCCTCGAATATTCGGCCGGGGTGTATAAGGAAGGCTATCTAAAGCTTGGTCATGTAGCGTTCCTCGATTTTGCATCGATGATTAAAGCCGCGCCCAGCCTGATGGAATTCCAGGCCTGGCGCAGCGTGTATTCGGTCGTTTCCAGCTTTGTGAAAAACCCCAAACTGCGCGAGGCTCTGTCGTTCCACACGCTGTTGGTGGGCGGCAATCCGATGACGACCAGCGCGATTTACACGCTGATCCACAAGCTGGAAAAGGATGGCGGGGTGTGGTTCGCGATGGGCGGCACCAACAAGCTGATCGAGGGGCTTGTCACCCAATTTGAACGGATTGGCGGCGTGCTGCGGCTGAATGACCCTGTCGCCAGCATCGACACGTTGGGCGACCGCGCAACCGGGGTAACAACGCAGAGCGGCTGGCACGGCGATGCCGATGCCGTCGCCAGCAATGCCGACGTGATGCACAGCTACCGCGACCTGCTGAAATCATCGCGCAGTGCCCAGCGCACCAAAAAGCGGCTGGAGCGCAAACGCTATTCACCGTCGCTCTTCGTGGTGCATTTCGGACTGAAGGGGCATTATCCCCATATCCCGCATCACATGATTCTGTTCGGTCCGCGCTATAAAGGCCTGTTATCCGATATTTATGATCACGGCGTGCTGCCGGAGGACTTCTCGCTTTACCTGCACCACCCCAGCATCACCGATCCGTCGATGGCACCAGAGGGGCATTCAACCTTTTACGCGCTGGCGCCCGTGCCGCACCGGGGCAAATTCCCGGTCAACTGGGATGAAGTAGGCCCGATTCTGGAAAAGCGCATGCTGGATGAGATTGGCAAGCGGCTGAACATTCCTGATATTCACGACCGCATTGTCACCAAATTCCATTACGCGCCCAGCGATTTTTCAGCGGATCTCAACGCCCATCTGGGCAGCGCCTTCAGCCTGGAACCGATCCTGTTGCAAAGCGCTTTCTTCCGTGTGCACAATCGCGATGACAATATTCCGAATCTTTACTTTGTTGGTGCAGGTACACATCCCGGTGCGGGCATTCCTGGCGTTGTTGGCAGCGCAAGGGCGACCGCAGGTCTGATGTTGGAGGAGGCGCTATAATGGGTATCGTTTCTGCCGCCGGCGTGTTGCAGCTAGGCATGGCTTTCATGATGATGAGCACGGGCAATAACTGGGCCTTTGTGTCGGAAGGAAAGCAAGGCGCGGTTTGGTATGTTGATACTGAAAGCCTGCGCGACGAACGCGATGATGACGGCCAAACGGTGCGGCGCGCAGTGATTAAAACCCAATATGCTGCGGTCAGCGCAGGCCCTGCAAAGGATATCAAGCGCTTGATATTGTTCAAATGCCACGACGAAATTTCCAAGACTATATCCTATACCGAATATGATTCGGTGGGTGCAGAAACGCGTTCCTATGCATTCCCCACCCCTGCTTATGATGCCGTTGTTCCCGGCACGGTGTTGGCCAGCGCGATGGCGAAAGCCTGTTCGATTCCGCCACAATGAAGCGACTCGCCGTTTATTGCGGTTCGGCAACACCCAGTGACCCCATTTATATCGAATCAGCGCGCGCCGTTGGCCACGGGCTGGCGGCGCGCGGAATCGGCGTTGTCTATGGCGGTGGCAGGCTGGGCCTGATGGGCGCAATTGCCGATTCAGCGCTGGCGGCTGGCGGCGAGGTTATCGGCATTATCCCGCAGGCCCTGGTCGACGCTGAGGTTGCGCATCTGGGGCTGACCGAACTGCATGTTTGCCGCACGATGCATGAACGCAAACAGGCGTTTACCGATTTGTCCGACGGCTTCGTCACCTTGCCTGGCGGTACGGGCACGATGGATGAGTTATGGGAAGCTCTCAGCTGGGCGCAGCTTGGCTATCACGCAAAACCGGTTGGCGTGCTGAACGTCGCCGGTTTTTATGACGGGCTGGTCGCGTTTGCCGCCAAGATGGGCGAGGTCGGCTTTATCCGACCCCAGCATCAAGGGCTGATGATCGTTGATGCAACGCTGGACGGGCTGCTGGCACAAATGGCCGCGCATGTGCCCGCAACGACCATCGCACAGATCGGCAGCCGAGACTTGTGATGAATAGCAGCGTGCTGCCCGGCCGCGCGGCCATTGTCGCGACTGCGCAGGAATCAATCGCGCGCGGATCCAAAAGCTTTGCCGCCGCCAGTCGATTATTTGCGCCTGCCATGCGTGAACGGGCCTGGCTGCTCTATGCATGGTGCCGGGCGTGCGACGATCTGGCGGACGGGCAGGATCACGGCCACGGCATGACGGTGATCGACGATGCGCAAAGCCGACTGGCGCGGCTTACCGCGCAGACGGAAATGGCGCTTGCCGGGCAATGGGTTGGCGATCCGGCGTTTGATGCATTGCGCATCGTTGCCGCCGAAACCGGGCTGCCGCACCGTTTCACCCGCGATCATATCGCCGGGTTCGCGCTCGATGCGGCTGACTGGCGACCGCAGACGCAGGATGATCTGCTGCAATATTGCTATCACGTCGCAGGCGTTGTCGGCTGCATGATGGCGGTGGTGATGGGCGTATCGCCCGATGATGAAGCAACGCTGGACCGCGCCTGCGATCTGGGGCTGGCTTTTCAGCTCGCCAATATCGCCCGCGACGTGGGGGAAGATGCCAGTGTGGGGCGCTGCTATTTGCCGACGGCGTGGCTTGATGAGATGGACATCCCGGTTGGCGCGATGATGGCCCCAGCGCACCGGCAAGCGCTGGCAAAACTGGGCCAGCGGCTGGGTGATCTTGCCGCGGCATATGAGCAAAGCGCGCGGTACGGCACCCCCGCGCTCCCCTTCCGCTCAGCATGGGCAGTGCTGGCCGCCGCCGGTATCTATGGCGGCATTGGCCGTGAAGTGGCACGGCGCGGCGAAACCGCTTGGGATGGGCGCGTCACCACATCGGGACTGGAAAAGATCGGCTGGATCATGCGGGCCCGCAGCGAAGCAGCCCGGCGGCATCAGCTTTATCCAGCCACGCCGCGCGATCCGCAGCTGTGGATCAGGCCGCGCAGCGCGTGATTGATCAACTTGCGGAAGACGGTATCCGCGCGGCAGCACGCGATATCACCCGAGCGTCGGTCTGGCGGCAGGTTGCGGCGATCACGGGGTAGGACAGATCGGTGCTGCGCTGGAGTGCGGCGGGCATTGCTGCCTGACAAGCCTGGATGCTGGCATAACGCGGCGGCTCAACGCGCGCTTCGGCGCATTGGTTGTTTCCATCGGCGCAACCCATGATCGCAAGCACGTAGAAAATCGGGTCCATGATCGTCTCCCTTCGGGATCATAAACCGACCAGCCCGCCACCTGGTTCCTTAACAGGCGCTTTCGCTCTGCGATCACTGTCCCTACATGGGGGCCAATGCCGCCTGATCTGTCCTCCGCGTCTGACCGTCCTGAACCCCCGCTGTGGCCAATGCTGCGGCGGTTTTTGCCGTATTTATGGCCAAAGGATCAGCCCGCGTTGCGCTTTCGCATCGTCGTCGCGCTGGCGCTGGTCGTCGCGTCAAAGCTGGTTCAGGTTTATGGCGCGCCGTTTGCGCTGCAGGGCATCGTCAATGATATGGCGAAGGGCGATCGTGGTGCGACCACGCTGATCCTCGCGCTGGTGGTGGGCTATGCTGGCGCGCGTTTTGGATCGGTGTTGTTCGATAATCTGCGCAACGCGGTGTTTGAGCGGGTGGGGCAGGATGCGACGCGGCGCTTGGCCGCAACGGTGTTTCGCCACTTGCACCAATTGTCGCTGCGCTTTCACCTGGAACGGCGCACCGGTGCGGTGACCAAGGTGGTGGAGCGCGGCACCAAGAGCATCGATACGATGCTGTATTTCCTGCTGTTCAACATCGCGCCGACGTTGCTTGAACTCGGGCTGGTTTTGCAGATTTTCTACACTAATTTTGGGCTTTGGCTGGTGCTGGGCACGCTGGCGATGGTGGCGGCGTATATTGTCTTCACCCGGATCGTCACCGATTGGCGCAATGCCCTGCGCGCGCAAATGAACGATCTTGATACAGGGGCGGTCGCGCACGCGGTCGATTCGCTGCTCAATTTCGAAACCGTCAAATATTTCGGGGCGGAGGAGCGTGAGGCGACGCGCTATGACGGCGCGATGGCCGCCTATGCGACGGCGGCGGTGAAGAACCAGAATTCGCTGGCGTGGCTCAATATCGGCCAATCGCTGATCACCAATTTGATGATGGCAGGCGGCATGGGCCTGGTCGTTTGGGGATGGAGCAAGGGCGAGTTCAACGCGGGCAACGTAGTGCTCGTGTCCACGCTGCTCGCCCAATTGTTCCGCCCGCTTGATCTGCTCGGCATGGTCTATCGCACTATCCGGCAGGGCGTGATCGACATGGCAGCGATGTTCGACCTGATCGATGCCCCTGCCGAGGTGAAGGATGCACCCGGCGCGCCCGATCTGGCGGTGGGCGCGGGCCATGTCCGCTTTGAAAATGTCGTGTTCGATTATGATCCGGCACGCCGCATTCTGAAGGGCATCGATCTTGATATCCCGGCGGGCAACACGTTGGCGATTGTGGGGCCATCGGGGGCGGGCAAATCAACGCTCGCCCGGCTGATGTACCGTTTTTATGATCTGACCGGCGGGCGCATCACCATCGATGGGCAGGATATTGCTCAGGTAACGCAGGCCAGCCTGCGCGCCGCGATCGGCATCGTGCCGCAGGATACCGTGCTGTTCAACGACACGATCGGCTATAACATCGGCTATGGCCGTGCCGGCGCGACGCAAGCCGAGATTGAAGAAGCTGCACGCGGCGCGCAGATCGCCGATTTCATCGCGCGCCAGCCCGGCCATTACCATGCGCGGGTGGGGGAGCGCGGGCTGAAACTGTCCGGCGGCGAAAAGCAGCGCGTGGCGATTGCGCGTACCTTGCTCAAAAACCCGCCGATCCTGATCCTTGATGAGGCGACCAGCGCGCTCGACAGCCGCACCGAAAGCGACATTCAAGATACGTTGGAGGCGATCTCAAAACGCCGCACCACCATCGTCATCGCGCACCGGCTGTCCACCGTGGTCAATGCAGACGAGATTGTCGTGCTGGATGCAGGCGAAGTCGTCGAACGCGGCAGCCACGCCGCGCTGCTGCGGCACAACGGTCTCTATGCCGAAATGTGGAACCGCCAAGCCCAGGAACGCGCCGATGAACAGGGTGTTCTGGCGGCGGAATAGGGCGTCGTGCGACGATCAGGCACAGCTCAGCCGGATCGTTTTGGCTTTTTTGTCGAAAACGATCGATGAACAGCTTCCCAGTTGATCGCGCCCGATGATGATGACGTCGCGCCGGTCCTTCTTTGACTTGGCGGTCACCACGATTTCGTCCGGGTCGGCATCGGCGTCGGCAATCCCGGCCACCGATCCATTATCGCCGATGCGAACCTGCATCGTCTCCAGCGTCAACGGGCCCACCACCAGCGGGCGGGCGAGGCGGATCGTGCGGACCGGGCGGGTGATGCCAAACGCGATTTCGGCCTTGTCGCCCGTGCCACTCAACTGCCCGCCCAGCCCCTCGGCAAGCGCGGCAGCGGCACCCGCCGTGGCCACCGTGCGCACATGTTGCGGATCAAAATAGATCATGATCGCCCGCCCCGCGACCATCACACGCGTGGTTGCCGGACGGAACATCTGTTGGATCAGCGGCAGGGTGACGGTGCGTTCATTGCCGGTATCTGGCTTTAGCTGGAACCGGATCACGTCCACCGGCAGCCCGCCCGGCCCCACCGCGCCGTCCGCCCCCGCGTCATAGCGGCGTTCAAACCACACCACACGCCGCTTGAACGCGGCATTGCCGAACTGCAACCGCGTAACGCCGGTTTCGCCGCGCACCTTTACCGGGCCAACCTTTACCGCAAAGCCGAAAAACCCGCCCTTCAAGCCCACTTGTTTGGCAAAATCGGGGTTCAGCGTGGGTGCGGCTGGTGCCCAGGGGGTGATCCGCATCCGGCCCGCCACATTGCCAACCGTCACCGGCACCACCCCGTCGCCGCGCACGAGATACTCGCCCTGCGCTGGTTTGGCACCGTCAGCCACGCCGGGCATCGCGCCGACAAGAACAATCATCAGGGTTCCCAGCGAACGAGCGGCTATGGGCATGTACTCTCCTGTTGGGAACATTGGCATGGTTAGACGCTAGGCGAATTCCACCCGACAAGCGCGGCAAAATCAAGGCGCGGACCTAGCCCGGCGACGCCGCCGATCCGGCCAGCAGCCCGCCATCAATGTCGAACTCACTGCCGGTGATGTAGGTCGCCTCATCCGACGCCAGAAAAATGCACATTGCCGCCACTTCTTCGGGCAGCCCGAACCGCTTCAGCGGGGTATCCCTGGTCAACGCCGCCATCCGTTCGGCGCGGTCAGGGCCATCGCCCAGCATCGGTTCCCAAATGCCCGTCAGGATCGCGGCGGGGTGGACTGAATTGCACCGTACTTTCAGCCCCTGCTGCGCGCACCATAAAGCGACCGACTTGGTATGGTTGCGAATCGCTGCCTTGGACGAGGCATAGGCCGCCGCCCCTGGAATCCCCACCAGCCCGGAGCGCGAAGACATGTTGATGATCGCACCTGTCCCTGCCGATCGCATCGCCCGAATCGCATAACGGCAGCCCAGAAATGTCCCGTCCAGATTGACCCGGTGCACGCGGTGCCATTCGGCGAGCGATGCATGTTCGGGATCATGCGGCCCCGTGCCGTCCTCAAATCCTGTAATCCCGGCATTGTTCACCAGCACGTCAAGCCGCCCGTCGCGCTCAATCAGCGCCGCGACCACCGCCTCCCAGCCCGCCTCGTCGCCCACATCAAGCGGCAGGAACCGCGTGCTGCCGCCAATCTCATTGGCCAGCGCTGCCCCTGCCGCACCGTCTATATCGGTGATCCACACCGTCGCCCCTTCGTCCACAAAGGCCCGCACAATCGCCGCGCCAATACCGCGAGCGGCACCTGTGACGAGTGCGACCTTGTTCGCCAATCGTTCGGTCATGCTTGTGCTCCTCCATGTTGGCCAGCGCGCTGCGGGAGCAACAGGATCAGCCCCAAAATGGCAGCCCCCAGCACCGCCGTAGCCAGCGGCCGGCTGAACGCCAGGCCGCCATCTACCACCGGTTTGTCGAGATAATCGCCAACCGTCGCCCCCAGTGGCCGCGTCAGGATGAATGCCAGCCAGAACAAGGCGACGCGCGAAATACCCGTGCGATAATAAGCGAGGACCAACAGGGCCAGCGCCCCACCGAACACCAGCGCGCCGCCAGCATAGCCAAGCGGGGTGTCGTCAGCGATCCAGTCGCCCAGCGCGGTGCCAAGCGTTTGCGAGAAGGTGATCGTAATCCAGTAAAAGACTTCCGCGCGCGGCGTGTGCAGCGTCTCAACCGAAATCGATCCCATTACCCGCTGCCAGGCGATCAGCGATGTGATGACGCAGCCAAGCAGCAACAGCGATCCGCCCGCATAGCCGATGCCCAGCGAACGATCGGCAAAATCGGCCATTGTCGTGCCCGCTGTGGTCGAGGCGATGATCGTCGCCCAATACAGCAGAGGATGAAACCGGCGCGCGGCGATCTGGCCCGCCACCAGCACCACCAGCGCCGCCAGAAAAATCGCGGTGCTGGCCAGATAGCCCAGCCCCATCGTCATCGACACGCTGTCGCCGCCGGTTTCGCCCAGCGTCGTCGCGAGGATTTTAATCACCCAGAAACCAAGCGTGACGGCGGGCACCTTGGTCAGCAATTCACGGTCGATTGCGGTCATCGTGATTGTACCCCTTGCGGCACGCCGCGTTTCACCGGTAGCGCAGGCCTTATGCCCACAACGCTCGACACGCTACAAAGGACCTTTGGGTTTCCGGCTTTTCGCGGGGTGCAGGGCGATGTCGTCGCGCGGGTGATGGCGGGGCAGAATACGCTGGCGGTGATGCCAACCGGCGCGGGCAAATCGCTATGCTATCAATTGCCGTCGGTTGTGCTGGCGGGGACGTGCGTTGTCGTCTCCCCGCTGATCGCGCTGATGCATGATCAGTTGCGCGCGGCCGACGCGATCGGCATCCGCGCTGCAACGCTGACGTCGGTGGACACCAATCAGGCTGACACGGTGGCGCGGTTCCGGCAGGGGGCGCTGGATTTGCTGTATGTCGCGCCCGAACGCGCTTCAAACGACAGTTTCCGCACCCTGCTGCGTCAATCGCCGCTGGCGCTGTTCGCGATTGATGAGGCGCATTGCGTGTCCGAATGGGGACATGATTTTCGCCCCGATTACCGGCTGCTGCGGCCCCTGCTCGATGAATTTGGCGATGTCCCCCGGCTCGCGCTGACGGCAACGGCAGATGCGCATACCCGCGCCGATATTCTGGAACAGCTCGGCATTCCCAGCGACGGGCTGATCATCGCCGGGTTTGATCGCCCCAATATCCGCTATTCGATTTCCGCACGGGACAATACCGCGCGGCAGATTATCGAGGTGATCCGCGACACGCCCGGCCCCGGCATCGTCTATGCGCAAACCCGCGCCGCGACAGAGCGGCTGGCAGAACAGCTCGCCAGCACCGGGCGGCCCACCCGCGCTTATCATGCCGGGCTCGATCCGGCGGTGCGCGCGCGCAACCAGGCGGCGTTTGTCGAATCGGAAGATATGGTGATCTGCGCAACGATTGCGTTCGGCATGGGGATCGACAAGCCCGATGTGCGGTTTGTCGCGCATGCCGGGCTGCCCAAATCGATTGAGGCCTATTATCAGGAAACCGGCCGCGCCGGGCGGGACGGTGACCCCAGCGTCGCGCACATGTTTTGGGGCGCAGAGGATTTTGCCCGCGCCCAGCAACGCATTGCCGAGGTGGAGCCGGAGCGTCAGGCGACGGCGCGCGCGCAATTGCAGGCGCTGTCGGCGCTGGTGGAGACGGGCGGGTGCCGCCGCGCGATGCTGCTGCGCCATTTCGGGGAAAACCCCCCCACCGAATGCGGTAATTGCGACAATTGCCTCGACAAGCCAGCCTTGATCGACGCGACCGAACTGGCGCGTAAATTCCTGTCGGCGGTGTACCGCACCGGGCAAAATTTTGGCGTGGGGCATCTGGAAAAGGTGCTGACCGGGGTTGCCGATGAGCGCGTGGAAAAGCTGGGGCATGAGCGGTTGAGCGTGTTTGGCATCGTTTCGCGCGCCGAGGCTGCATTGATCCGCCCGCTCTCCCGCGCGCTGCAGGCAAGGGGCATGCTCACCACCACTGAACATGGCGGGCTGAGCCTGGGCGGCGATGCGCGCGCGGTGCTGAAGGGGGAGGCAGCGGTGCAGATCGTCGCCCCGCCGGTAAAGCGGGCGGCGGGCGGGCGGCGGCGGGCGGCAGCGGCAGATATGCCGCACGATCCGCTGTTTGAGGCGCTGCGCACCAAACGCCGCGATCTGGCGGCAGAGGCAAAGGTGCCGCCCTATGTGATCTTCCACGATTCGGTGCTGCGCGAAATGGCAGCGTTGAAGCCCACCAGCCGCGTCGCCCTGGGACAGATCACGGGGATTGGCGCGCGCAAAATGGAAGCTTACGGTGATGCCTTTCTCGCTGTGATCAGGGAGTCCATATGATCCGCCCCATCGACCCGTCCTTTGCCGTCGCCCCGCAGATCGAAAGCGACGATGTCGCCGAAATTGCTGCGGCCGGTTATGTGATGATCATCAACAATCGGCCAGAGGATGAGGAGCACAACCAGCCCGCCGGTGCCGCGATTGAGGCGGCGGCCGCCGCCATTGGCGTCAGCTATGTCGCGATCCCCATCACCCATGCCGGTTTCTCGCATCCGCAGCTTGACGCGATGGCAGCGGCGCTGGCCGAGGCGTCCGGGCCGGTGCTTGCCTATTGCCGGTCGGGCACGCGCAGTTGCAACCTGTGGGCGCTGGCCATGGCCAAGGGCGGTGCTGATCCTGACATGCTGGAGCAAAAGGCCGGGCAGGCAGGCTATGACCTTTCCGCCATCCGCGCCACGCTTGACGCTTTAGCGGGCGGGGCATGACGCGCTGATGAGCATCATCCAACTCGTCATCTCGCTGGTCGGCGTGTTGGGGCTGGCGCTGGTCGCGCGGCTGTTGCGGCTGGGGGAGGGCAAGATCGCCAGCGAAGACGATGCCTGCCGCATCGCGGAGGAAATGCTCGCGGGGTTTGAGGCGCGCCGGGCGATCGTCAGCAAGGATGGCAATGCCGCCCTCGTCGCGGGCAATGGCACCGTCGCGGTGCTGAAACGCCACGGCGCAAAGGTGGCAGCCCGACGGCTGGTGCCCCCGCTGATGATCCGCGATGAACCCGAAGGCGTGACGATTGATACCGGCGAGCGGCTGTTCGGCGCGGTCACGCTGATCAATGTTTTTCCCGATGATGCGCGCGCACTGGCCGCGCCACTTACACTGGTGTAAGCAAGCGCAATGACGCTGCCCGATCCCGTTCAATATGCCGTGCCCGGCTTCATCATTTTGGTGCTGGCCGAAATGCTGGTGGCATGGGCGCGCGACAAACAGCGTTATGAACCAAAGGACACACTGACGTCACTATCGCTTGGCCTGGGCAGCACGGTGGCGGGCGCGCTGGTGGGCGGCATGGCCTATGCGATTGCGGTCTGGGTGGCGCAGTTCGCGGTCTTTAAGATCGGTTATGCCTGGTATTGGTTCGTCATTTGTTTTGTGATCGACGATCTGGCCTATTACGCCTTTCATCGCTCTGCGCACCGCGTCCGCTGGTTCTGGGCGAGCCATGTCATCCATCACTCGAGCCAGCACTATAATCTGTCGACAGCACTTCGGCAGACCTGGACCGGCTTTTTCTCGCTGGGGTTTCTGTTCCGGCTGCCGCTGTTCCTGATTGGCTTTCCGCCGGCGATGGTGTTCTTCGTCGCGGGCATCAACCTGATCTATCAGTTCTGGATTCACACCGAGATTGTCGACCGGATGCCGCGCTGGTTTGAGGCCATCATGAACACGCCGTCGCACCACCGCGTCCACCACGCCACCAACCCGCGCTATCTCGACAGCAATTATGCCGGGGTTTTCATCATCTGGGACAAGATGTTCGGCAGCTATGTGGCCGAACGTGATGATGATCGCCCGCGCTATGGCATCGTCAAGCAACTTGGCAGCTTCAACCTGTTATGGGCGGCGTTCCACGAATGGATTGGCATCGCCAAAGACGTCTGGGCAGCACCCGGCATGCGTGCCAAGATCGGGTATATCGCCATGCCGCCCGGGTGGAGCCATGATGGTAGCCGGGAAACGTCGGAATCGATCAAGCAGCACTGGCAGGATCGCCAGGCACACCGAGGGGAAGAGACTTGGAAGAAGCCGATATCGTCGTCGTCGGGGGTGGATCAGGCGGGAGCGCCGTTGCCGCTCGCCTGAGCGAGGGCGGCAAATATAAGGTCGTGCTGCTTGAAGCGGGCGGCAAGAATACCGGCTTTCGCACCCGTATTCCGGGTTTCATCCCGTTTCAGACGCCCAAGACCAACTGGCAGTTCGAAACCGTGCCACAAACCGGGCTGAACGGCCGCCGGGGATATCAACCGCGCGGCAAGGGGCTGGGCGGATCATCTGCCATCAACGCGATGATCTATATTCGCGGCAATGCTTGGGATTACGATAACTGGGCCGCCATGGGATGTCCCGGCTGGTCCTATGCAGAGGTGCTGCCCTATTTCAAACGCGCCGAACATAATGTGCGCGGCGGCGATGATTTCCACGGCGGCGACGGCCCGTTATGGGTGAGCAACCAGACATCGCCCAACCCCGGCTCGATTGATTTTGTTGAAGCGGGCGCATCGCTGCAAATCCCGCGCAACGATGATTTCAATGGCGCACGGCAGGACGGCATCGGGCTGTATCAGGTCACGCAAAAGGGCGGCGAGCGCTGGAGCGCGGCGCGCGCCTATCTGGAGCCCGCACGCGAGCGGGCCAATTTGACGATCATGACCGGGGTTACCGCCGAACGCGTGCTGTTTGACGAGGGCAAGGCCTGGGGTGTCGCCTATAGCCAGGATGGCGAGGCGCGCGAGATACGCGCAAAGCGCGCGGTGGTGCTGGCGGGTGGCGTGTTTGGTACGCCGCAATTGCTGATGCTGTCGGGCATCGGCCCCGCTGCGCATTTGCGCGAACACGGTATCGCGGTGCGGATCAACCGGCCAGAGGTGGGCGAGAACTTGCAAGACCATCTCGATTACGTCGCGTCATACGAAACCAAGAACACCCAGTTTCTGGGGCAGACGCTGACCGGGCTGGTCAATTCAGCGCGCGCATTGGTGCAGTGGTTCCGCAAACGCGAGGGGGCGATGACATCGCCCTACGCCGAGAGCGGCGCGTTTTTGACGATGGACCCCGATGCGCCCTGCCCCGATGTGCAGCTGCATTTCGTGATTGCAGCGCTTGAGGATCATGGCCGGTCAACCGTGAAGGCGCATGGTTTTTCAGGCCATGTCTGCGTGCTGCGGCCAGAGAGCAAAGGGACGGTGCGGCTGGCGTCAATTGACCCGCGCGCCGCGCCATTGATTGATCCCGCCTTCCTCACCGATCCGCGCGATATGGCGCTGATGAAAAAGGGCGTGAAGGCGATGTACCGCATCCTCGAAACCCCACCGATGACGAAATATGACGCGCGAGACCGTAATCCGATCAACCTTGATGATGACGACGCGCTCGACCGGCTGAT
>JBBSCC010000014.1:0-31076 GCA_038250735.1 Sphingomonadales bacterium
AATTTACGGACAAATCGTCCCGTGTTTGAAAGCAGTGCCCCTGACTGCCGCCCTAAAAGGTGGCTCGCCCTCAGGAGTATTTGCGATGCAGCCTATGTCGATCATATCCAACCGTTTTGCGGGGCTCGCGCTTGCTGCGTTCGTCATGGCCCTGCCGGTTGCAAGCGCGTCGGCAGCCGATTTGGATACGGCGCCGCCCGTCGCAGCCCCGTCGGCTGACGATGCCGATGCAGCGCCGCCCACCGAATGGACCCCGCTCGATTTCAATCGTTTCGGCGATGAACTGACCGAAAAATGGATCCCCGTTCCCAATGGCGATAGCGGTGCACCGCGCCAGGGCTGGCTGGGCACGGCAGACGGATTTTTTACGCGGGAAGCGCATCTCGCTTATGATTATGTCAACGGTAACGGCACCGATCAGCATACCGTGCTGGCGCGCTTCCACCATCCGATTTCGCGGCGGCTTTGGGCTGGGCTTGAAGTGCCGTTTTTCCAGCAATCGGGCAACATCCGCGATTTTGGCGATGTCACACTGACGACGCAGGTGATGCTGCACGAATCCAAAAACGTATCGATCAACGCAGGTGTCGGCTGGCGGTTACCAACGGGCACGCTGCAGCTTGGCAACCAAGTGTTCGCGGCCCAGCCCCAGCTTAATTTCTGGAGCGATGTTGGCCGTGGATTTTCACTGCGCGGCAGGGTCGGTTATGAATTTGCCAATCGCGGACGCCCGGACAATTTCGTGCTGAACGCCACATTCGGCCAAACGATCACCAAGCATAGCGACGCCCCATTTGGCGATCTCAGCTGGTATCTGGCCACCAATTGGCGGGAACCAACCAATGGCGGCGGCCGATCATTCGTCAGCCTGACGCCCGGCATGCGTACCCATGTTGGTGGCAATCTGTTCCTGCTCGCCGGGGTGGAATTTCCTGTCACGGCCGTGCGTGATTCGTTTCAACAACGCTTCATCGTTCAACTCGTCCAGGGATTTTAACGCCTTTGGACAGTGCTGATTTCCCCGCCGATCGCCCCATCGCCGCCGCTATTCCCCCATCCCCCCGAAGCGGCGGCGATACTCTGCCGGGGTTGTCCCGGTGATGGATCGAAACTGGGTAGAAAAATGGGCATGGGTGGCAAAGCCGCACAGCCGCGCCGCCTCGGCAATGGGCATGTCGCCTTCGCGGATCATCTCCTGCGCCACTGCAATCCGTTCACGGATAACATAGGCATAGGGCGGCAGGCCGGTGCTCTCTTTGAAGGCGCGGACAAAGTGGAACCGGCTATAGCCAGCCACTTCGGCCAGATCCGTCAGCGAGATACGCACGCCAATATTACTGCGAACAAAATCCCGCACCCGCGACAGGGTGTGCGGGCTCAGCGCCAATCGACGATATTGCCGAAATTCGCCACCCCAGTGCGATGTCGCTGCAAGCCTGACCAGCAAGGCGTCAAAATAACAATCCGCCGACAGCGCCCAATCAGGATTACCCCGCCCGTCGAGCAGCAGTTCAAGCAGGTTGGCGGCATGGGGATCGGGGCGGCCAATCGTTTCCGCAAAGCTGACGGTTGATGGGGCGCGGCCGTAGGTTTCGGCGATCAGCGTGGCGAAATAATCCGGCGCAACGTAAAGATGCGCAAACCCAATCGGCCCCTCCGTCCGCCAACGATAGACGCTGCCTGCTTCCACCGTGGTGGTGGCATTCAGCTCCACATCCACAATCCGCTGCCCGCCGCCGCCATCGCGCTGAACCCGTTTTGGCCCGCGCTGATGCAGCACGACAAGATGATGATCGAGCGCGGGCTGGTGCATCGCCGAATTGGTATCGGTAAAGCTTTCCAGAAAGCCGCCGGCCAGAAAATGCGGTTTATAATCATTGGCGACAGGTACGGACACCCAGTCCCGCCATAGTCGGGGATCAACTGGTATCCTCCGATCAGGCACCGCCATGTCCAAACACCCTCAATGTTACTACGGGTATAGGCTAACGGTTCGCACCGTGCGGTGCAACATGCGGTTTTGGCCTTAAAATTCGGCGCAGCGTGACAATAAAGCCCGGTCTCTTTAGCAATCAGCGCCAGCCGCACAGCGTGGCCGCGGCACTGCTTCAGGCGTTGGCGGGGCGCACCGACGCGATCAGCCGCCGCGCGCGCAGATACATTTCAATCCGTTGCGCGGTGAACAGGCCAAGCGCCATCACAATCAGCATATCGGTCAACACCAGCGCGTTGATGTGGAGCAACCCGCCCTGCCCCACCAGATTTCGCGCACCGATGCGCACGGCCACCAGCGCGACCAGCAAGATCAGCGCCCCGGCAGAGGCGCGCTGGTTCAGTTCATGCGTTTGGGGATCAACCTCAATATGCATCAGCTTGCCGCGCTGCCAGCCAAGCGCCGCACCCACCAGCAACGCGACGCCGCACAGCGCCCATTGCACGCCAACCGGCGGAAATTCGAACAGGATGACGCTGGCCAGCACCAGATAGAGCGCCGGAAAAATCCACAACCGCTCGATTTTCAGCGGACGCAGCCGGCTCATCCGCCGCATCCTGAACGCCAGCACAAAGGCCACGATTACGGCAGTGATGACATAGCCAATCCACTGTTTCGGATCGGCAGTATGAACTGGCATGTCAGTCCCCCGTTGACCGCCCAAATGCGCGCGAGACCAACAGATACAGGAATAATCCCGCAGGCCCAGCCAGGAAGGTGAGCGCCAATATGGGGGCTTGCACCACCCGGCCCATGTCGCGCCGATCTGCATCCTCGGCGATCCACAGCCCGGTAAACAGATCAAGCGCCAGATAATGCGTCCAACCCGTCACCACCCCGCCATCGGTGGCGAAAATTGCACGAATGCCCGCAATGGTGGTGAAATCGGGTGCCGGGCCGCCAGTGTCGCCAAACCCTACCGTCAGCGCGGTCGTGATCAGCACGACATAAAACAGGCTAAGCCCGCCCGCCCCCGCAATTCGCAACTGCCCAATCCCGCCCCGCCAGCGCGGTGCCAGGATCAACACCAGCCACAGCAGCAGCGCGGTGGTATTGACGATCTGAAAAAGGGCGGGCCAGTTCACCCTATTCCGCCGCTGCGGCCAGCGGGGCGGGTTTCCACACCAGCACGGGTTTACGCGCCGCCAGTGTTTCATCCAGTCGCGCGCGGGGGGCGTAATGCGGTGCGGTTTTCAGCGCGGGATCGCCCGCCTTGGCGCGTTCGGCCACGTGGCGCAGCGCACCGATGAACTGGTCAAGCGCGGCCTTGCTCTCGGTCTCGGTCGGCTCAACCAGCATTGCGCCGTGCACGACCAGCGGGAAATACACCGTCATCGGGTGAAACCCCTCATCGATCAGACCCTTGGCGATATCCAGCGTGGTGAAGCCGTCTGCCATCCCATTATCGCTGAACAGTGCCTCATGCATGCATGGTCCGCTCGCAGCAAAGGGCGCATCGAGCACGTCCTCAAGGCTGCGCAGCACATAATTGGCGTTCAGCACCGCGTCCTCCGCCACTTGCCGCAGGCCATCGGCGCCGTGGCTCAGGATATAGGTGAGCGCGCGGGTGAACATGCCCATCTGGCCGTGAAACGCCGTCATCCGGCCAAAGGTGTGCGGATGGCGGTCCTCCACCGTTTCCTCTTCGACCAGCGTGAAATGGCCATCGGCATAACGCTCAGTGAAGGGCAGCGGGCCGAACGGACTAAGCGCCTCAGACAGCACCACTGGCCCCGAGCCCGGCCCGCCGCCGCCATGCGGGGTGGAAAAGGTTTTGTGCAGATTGATGTGCATTGCATCAATGCCAAGATCACCGGGCCGCACCCGCCCGACAATGGCGTTGAAATTCGCGCCGTCGCAATAAACATAGCCGCCAACGGCATGCACCGCGTCCGAAATTTCCTTCATATCGCGTTCGAACAGCCCGCAGGTGTTGGGGTTGGTGATCATCACGCCCGCAACATCTGGCCCGAGCCGGGCCTTCAGCGCGGCGGTATCCACCCGACCCTCAGGCGTGGCAGGGATATCCTCGACCGAATAGCCTGCAAAGGCGGCGGTGGCGGGGTTGGTGCCGTGCGCCGATTCGGGGACGAGGATAACATTTCGGTGCCCTTCGCCGCGTGCTTCCAGCGCGGCCTTGATGCACAGGATGCCGCACAGTTCGCCGTGCGCGCCAGCCTTCGGGCTCATCGCCACGCCGTGCATCCCCGTGAGTTTAATCAGCCACACCGCCAGTTCGTTGATCACGCCCAGCGCACCCTGCACGGTATCCACCGGCTGGAGCGGGTGGATATCGGCAAAACCGGGCAGCCGCGCCATGCGCTCGTTCAGGCGCGGATTGTGCTTCATCGTGCAACTGCCGAGCGGGAAAAAGCCCAGATCAATCGCGTAATTCTGGCGGCTGAGGCGCGTGTAATGCCGCACCGTTTCGGGTTCGGACAGGCCGGGCAGGCCGATTTCGACACGGCGTTCCAGCCCACCCAACCGCGACACTCCTGTGCCTGCCGGAGCAAAGTCCACACCGGTCGTTTCCGTCGAGCCGATCTCGAAAATCAGCGCTTCGTCGAGCATCAGCGCCCTGTTGCCGGTGAACGTCGCTGGGCTGTCGGTTGCGCCGCCAACCATGCTGGGCCGCCAGCCGCTTGCGTTGATCGTCATGCCAAAACCTCCGTCAGCGCGATCGCCAGTTTTTCGATATCGTCAGCGCTCGTCATCTCGGTAACCGCGATGACCAGCCCGTTTTCCAATTCCGGGTGGCCCGGATAAAGCCTGCCCAGCGACACCCCCGCCAATATGCGGCGTTCGGCCAGCGTGCGCACAATCGCGCGTGCAGCTTTGGGCAGCTTCACGGTAAATTCGTTGAAAAAGCTGTCATTCACGACGGTTACACCGGGAATCTGTGCCAATCTGTCAGCCGCAGCAATCGCATTCTGGTGGTTGATCGCGGCCATGTTGCGCAGCCCCTTTTCGCCCAGCAACGTCATGTGAACACTGAAGGCCAGCGCACAAAGTCCTGAATTTGTGCAGATATTCGACGTCGCCTTTTCACGGCGAATATGTTGTTCCCGCGTGCTGAGCGTCAGCACAAAACCGCGCTTGCCGGTCGCGTCGACGGTCTCACCGCACAACCGCCCGGGCATCTGGCGCAGATATTTCTCTTTACAGCCGAACAGCCCCACATAGGGCCCGCCAAATTGCAGGCCGACGCCCAGCGACTGCCCCTCACCAACCACGATATCGGCGTCCATTTCGCCAGGTGATTTGATCGCGCCCAGCGCCACAGGCTCAGTCACCACCGCGATCAGCAGCGCCTTGTGCGCGTGGCAGGCAGCCGCAATCGGCGCCAGATCAGTGATGCGGCCCAGAATATCGGGATATTGCACCACCACGCAGGACGTATCGTCATCAATCGCCGCGATCAGCGCGTCTGCATCAGTCGCGGCGCTCAGCACCGGCGCGGCGGTTTCCAGCGCGTCGCCGGTAAAGGTCGCCATTGTTTTGGCAACGGACACATAATGCGGATGCAGGCCTGACGACAGAATGGCCTTGCCGCGCTTGGTGATGCGCCGCGCCATCACGATCGCTTCCCAGCACGCCGTCGATCCATCATACATGGATGCATTCGCAACATCGGTGCCGAGCAGCCGCGCGACCTGCGACTGGAACTCGAACAGCATCTGAAGCGTGCCCTGCGCGATTTCCGGCTGATACGGGGTGTAGGCGGTCAGGAACTCACCTCGCTGAATCAGGTGATCAACGCTGGCCGGCACGTGGTGCTTGTAAGCGCCGCAGCCCAGAAAAAACGGCACATCGCCGGCCACCAGATTTTGCCGCGACAGCGCCGTCATGTGCCGCTCAACCGCCATTTCGCTGGCGTGCATCGGCAGGCCGTGAATGGGGCCATCAAGCTGCGCAATTTCAGGCACATCGGCAAACAGCGCGTCGATTGACGGCACCCCAATGGTGGTGAGCATCGCGGCGCGGTCGGTGTCGGTAAGCGGCAGATAACGCATCTGATTCTCCCCCCTCCTGCTTGCGGGAGGGGCCGGGGGTGGGCATTCGGTGGGGAAGGACAGGCCGGCCCCCAACCCCTCCCCTGAGGGGGGAGGGGCTTAGTTTCTCAAAGCTTTGCGACGAATGCTTCGTAGGCGACTTCGTCCATCATCGATTCGACCTCGCTCGGGTCAGTCAGCGTGATCTTGAAGAACCAGCCGTCGCCCTCGGCATCTTCGTTGACGAGTGCTGGCGCGTCGGCGAGCGCGGCATTGCCCTCAATCACCGTGCCGGAAACGGGCGAATAGACGTCGGACGCCGCCTTGACCGATTCGACCACGGCGGCCTCGTCACCCTTGGTCAACTCCTTGCCTTCTTCAGGCGTGTCGACGAACACGATGTCGCCAAGCTGTTCCTGGGCGTATTCGGTGATGCCGACGGTGCCGATTTCGCCGTCAAGCTCAACCCATTCATGATCTTCGGTGAAATAACGGCTCATTTCGCTGCTCCTCGAAAGTAGCGGTGGGGGATGAAGGGCATCGCGGTGACGGTGCCGATATGGATTTTGCCGCGCTGGGCAATACGGACCTGCGTACCGGGTGCGACCATGTCAGCGGGCACATAGGCCATCGCAATTGGCGCGCCGACGCTGGGCGCGAACCCGCCAGAGGTTAACTTGCCGACCGGGGCATCATCAGCGCCAATCACCTCGGCACCCTCGCGCACGGGTTGCTTGCCCTCGATCATCAGCCCGACGCGCTTGGTGGCGGCACCCGCAGCGCGCTCCGCCAGAATCCGTTCGGCACCGGGAAATCCCCCCTCCTCGCGGCGGCGCTTTGACAGGGCAAAACCCAAATCGGCCATGATCGGCGTCGTCTCTGGATCAAGATCATGCCCATAGAGCGGCAACCCCGCCTCCAGCCGCAGCGAATCGCGCGCGCCCAGCCCGATGGGTTTCACCTCTGGCTGCGCGCACAATGCATCGGCCAGCGCCTCAACCGCGTCGGCAGGCACCGAAATCTCAAAGCCATCTTCGCCGGTATATCCCGAGCGGCTTACCCATAGCGGCGTACCGTTCCAGTCGAACCCCGCCGCCGTCATGAACACCAGCGCCTCAACGCCCGGCACGATCCGCGCCAGCGCATTCACCGCCTTTGGCCCCTGCAACGCCAGCAGCGCCTGTTCGTCGAGGTGGTTCAGCCGCACATCATCGGGCAAATGCTCAACAAAATGAGCGATGTCGTCCGCCTTCACCGCGCCGTTGACGACCATGTAGAATGCAGCATCGAACGTTGATTCATCGGGCAGCCGCGTTACCATCAGGTCATCCAGAATCCCGCCATTGTCCGCCAGCAGCAGCGAATAACGCATCCGGCCCGCCGCCAGTCCCTTGATGTCGCCGGGCAGCAATGCCTCTAGCGCCGTCGCCACATCGGCGCGGTTCCCATCAGCGGCAAACAGCAACTGCCCCATATGGCTTACATCAAACAGGCCCGCATTTTCGCGCGTCCACAAATGTTCGGCCATGATGCCATCATATTGGATGGGCATGTAATATTCGGCGAACTCTACCATTCGCGCGCCGCGCGCACGGTGCCATGCATCCAGCGGCAGGTTTTCAACGGTGTCGATGAATTCGATCTGGTCGCTCATGACAGGCCTTTTCCGCACATGGTGGTTACGACTGGCCGAGCGCGGTTTCCCGGCTGCGACGTGTCGCCCCCTCTGTCACGGAACCTGAGAGCTTTCGCCGCCCGCTTTATGCCAGGCCGGCTTACCCCTTCGGTGGGCACCGCGAACGCCGCGCTGCCGCTTTCCAGAGTATCGTTTCAGGTCAGCGCGGTCCCGATTGCCTGAGAGATTCCGGGGCGGTTGCTCCTTCGGCGGTTACGGCCAACCTTTGGGGTTACCCGAAACGCTCTCCCGCGCTTACCCATGCCGGTTACCCGCCATCGACGATGCAGCATTGCCGCGCCGCAACAAGCGAGTCAATCGGGTGCGGCTTACCGCGTCGCGTTAAACTTCAGCTGGTCGTCGGTTAGCTGGAAACCCACCAGCGCTTCAAAGCTTGCGCGCTGCACCGCTTGGCGGATTTCGGGGCGCGACAGCGGGTCAACCGCTGCGTCATTGGCCCCGGCTTTGCGAATCCGGGTGAGTGATTTGCGAATCTCCGGCGACAGGGTTGCCGCTGAACGCAGGACGTTGGCTGTTGCCTGCCCGGTCACCGTTCCGCGCAGCTGGCCATCATCAAAATGCACCGACACCCGGCCGATCCGCTTGGCGACCACCGCCGTGCCGCCCTGCACGACCGTGATGAAATAGGGCAAGGTTACGTCACGCGCGCCCTGGGCATTGCTGCGGCGGGCGCGCACTTCAAAGCTGACGACGGTCTGCACATTTGCCCCCACATCAGTGCACGCTGATCGGACTTCCGTCATCAATGCCGTCACGTCGAGCGCGGAGAGATCCTGGCTGGAGGTGGGGTTAAATAGGGTGATATCCCCCGTCCCGGCTGGCACCGCAACGGCAGGGCACGCGGTACGGATGGCCGTGATGCCGCCCAGCGTCACTTCACCGGTTTGGGTACATCCTGAGGAAAGCCCGATGGAAACCAGAGCAAGGGCGACGGGGAGAGCGATTTTCCGGGCTGTCACAAGCGTACGCACCTTTTTAACAAAAAAACGGGTTTAACAAAAAACGGGATTTGACGTGAACGGGGCCGCCGCCTGCACAAGCAGCGGCCTTTAAGGCGTATAGCATAGGAACCGGCTTTCGCACGCGCAAGCAATCGCGTAGGAATGGGGTATGACTAGCGCTCTCAAACCCACCCTCGACCTTTTGATCGCCGCGCCGCGCGGCTTTTGCGCGGGGGTCGACCGCGCCATCCACATCGTTGAACTCGCAATCGAGAAATATGGCGCGCCGGTCTATGTCCGCCACGAAATCGTCCACAATAAGTATGTGGTCGACACGTTGCGCGAAAAAGGCGCGATTTTTGTCGAGGAACTCGATGAGGTGCCGGACGGTGTACCAGTGGTATTTTCCGCGCACGGCGTGCCCAAATCCGTACCGATCGAGGCTGAGGATCGCGGCCTAGCCTATCTCGACGCCACCTGCCCGCTGGTATCAAAAGTCCACCGCCAGGCCGAACGGCTGGTTGATGCCGGGCGGCACATCATCTTCGTTGGCCATGCCGGCCACCCCGAAGTCATCGGCACCTTTGGCCAGGTGCCGCCCGGCGCGATGACGCTGATTGAAACGATTGAAGACGCGGTCGCCTTTGTCCCCGTTGACCCCAAAAACCTGTCGTTCCTGACGCAGACGACGCTGTCGGTGGATGATACTGCAGACATCGTCGCCAAGCTGGTTGAGCGGTTCCCCGGCATCAAGGCGCCGCGCGGGGAGGATATCTGCTACGCCACGTCCAACCGGCAGGCAGCGGTAAAGGCCATCGCTACGCAATGCGATGCGATGCTGGTGATTGGCGCAACCAATTCGTCCAACTCGCTTCGGCTGGTGGAAGTCGCAGAGCGGCACGGCATTCCGGCAAAATTGATTCCACGCGCAGAAGACCTCGATTTCGCCTGGCTGGAAGGTGTAAAAACCCTGGGCATCTCCGCCGGTGCCTCTGCGCCTGAAGTGCTGGTGCGCGAACTCGTGTCGCGCCTCGCCGAACGCTACACAATCACCGAGCGCGAGGAAGAAACGACCCGCGAAACCATATCGTTCAAGCTGCCCCGCGGCCTCGAAGTGCCCGCCTGATCCGGGGGGTATGATCCGGTGGCGGTGTACACCCACGTCTCTGCAGAGGCGCTGGCCGATTTCCTGACGCGGTTTGATGTTGGCGAACTCGTGTCAGCCAAGGGCATTGCCGAGGGTGTGGAGAACAGCAATTACATGCTGGATACCACCAAGGGGCGCTTTTTCCTGACGCTGTATGAAAAGCGCGTCGATGAAGGCGATCTGCCCTATTTTCTGGCCATGCTGGATCACCTGTCGGCACGCGGTTGTGCGGTGCCCCGGGCATTGGCGGACCGCACCGGGCGAGCGATTCACGAACTTGCCGGGCGGCCGGCTTGCCTGATCGAATTCCTGCCGGGCGTATCGGTGTCGCACCCCAATTTTATCCAGGCAGGCGCGGTCGGGCAGGCTTTGGGCGTGATGCACGGCGCGCTTGCCGATTTCACGCTGGAACGCGCCAACACGCAGGGTCCGGGCGAATGGCCCGCGCTGCTTGCACGGTGCGGACGCGATCTGGACCAGATTACGCCCGGCCTGTTCGACCGGGTCGATCGAGCGCTGACGGATGCACTCGCCCACTGGCCCGCCGATTTGCCGCGCGCGACAATCCACGGTGATCTGTTCCCCGATAATGTGCTGATGCTGGGCAATTCGGTAAGCGGGCTGATCGACTTCTATTTTGCCTGTACCGAAATTCGCGCCTGGGATTTGGCTGTTACCCACAGCGCCTGGACCTTTGACGCCAGCGGAACGCCGGCCGATGCCGCGATTGGTGCGGCGCTGGTGGAGGGCTATGCGGCGGCGTTTGCGCTGAGTGACGCAGAGCGAGCCGCGCTGCCCGTGCTGGCGCAGGGTGCGTGCATCCGCTTTTTACTCACCCGCGCGTGGGACTGGCTGAACACGCCTGCCGATGCATTGGTAACGCGCAAGGACCCGTTGGCGTATCTGCGCCGTCTTGATTTCTATCGCGCCAATCCTGGGCTTTTTGCATGAGCGACGTTCCCGCCGAACTCCCAAAAGTGGAAATCGCGACGGACGGCGCATGCAAGGGCAACCCCGGCCCGGGCGGCTGGGGCGCGTTGCTGCGGATGGGCGGCGTGGAAAAGGAACTGTCCGGCGGTGAGCGGATGACGACCAACAACCGCATGGAAATGATGGCCGTGGTGGAGGCGCTGGGCGCGCTGAAGCGGCCGTGCCGGGTCACGCTGTCAACCGACAGCCGCTACGTTATGGACGGGCTGACCAAATGGATTCACGGCTGGCAGCGCAATGGCTGGCGCACGGCGGACAAAAAGCCGGTGAAAAACGCCGATCTGTGGCAGGCGCTGCTCGCCGCCGCCAAACCACACCGGATTGAATGGCAATGGGTAAAGGGCCATGCCGGCCACCCCGAAAATGAACGCGCCGATGCGTTGGCAAGCGCGGCAGCCGTCGCCGCCGGGCGCAGCCGCGTGAGCGCGGGATGAGCGCCAACTAACGGACGCCCGCTTGCACCGGCGACGGTGTAAGCGGGCGACTTGGCTAGATTACGCCTTTACGCGGTGCAGCGCGCACAATTTATTGCCATCGGGATCGCGCAGATACGCCAGGTACAGTGCCCCCATTGCGCCCTGACGGATGCCGGGTGCGTCTTCGCAGGCGGTGCCGCCTGCGGCCAGCCCGGCGGCGTGCCACGCATCGGCAGCTTCGGGTGTGGCGGCGGCAAAGCCAACGGTGGAACCATTGCCGTGGCAGGCAGGCGCACCATCAATCGGCGTGGAGATGGAAAAGATGCCGGTGGGGGTGACCCAGAACACCCGGCCCTTGTCATCCTGATTGCCCGCCGGATACCCAAGCGCGCCGAGCGTGGCATCATAAAATTTCTTGGACGCGCTAAGGTCGTTGGCGCCGACCATGATGTGGCTGAACATGTCGCATAATTCCTTTGCTCTGCGGGGATTTTGCCGATTGCGAGGTTCCTTTACCGCTTGATTGCTGCCAAATCCACGGTGTTGGCGGGCTGAAACGGCGGGTTCACCGCAGAGGAGGGGTTTTTGTATTTTGATGACGTGATTCTGGGGCGGCGAAGCATTCGCGGTTATAAACCAGAACCAGTGCCGCAGGCGCTGATCGCAGAAGTGCTGGCGCTGGCAATGCGCGCGCCCTCATCAATGAACACCCAGCCCTATCATTTCTATGTGATCACGGGTGAGGCGCTGGACCGAATCCGCGCCGGGAATACCGAACGGATGGTGGCTGGCGTGCCGCAATCGCGCGAGTTTCGTACCGGCGATGCCTTTGCCGGGCCGCACCGCGAACGCCAGATTGGCGTTGCCAAGCAGCTTTTTACCGCCATGGGCATTGCCCGTGACGATCAGGCGGCGCGCAGCGATTGGGTGTTGCGGGGTTTTCGCCAGTTCGACGCGCCTGTGTGCGTCATCATCACCTATGATCGCGATCTGGCGGGCAGCGACGATACCGCCTTTGATTGCGGCGCGGTTGCCACTGCGCTGGTCAACGCGGCATGGTCGCGCGGACTTGGCACGGTGATCAACAGCCAGGGCATCATGCAATCCCCCGTGGTGCGCGAGCATGCCGGCATTCCCGCCGATCAGGTCATCATGAAAAGCATCGCGCTGGGCTGGCCCGATCACGGCTTCCCCGCCAATGCCGTGGTATCAGAGCGACGCCCGGTCGAAGAAGCGACGACCTTTATCGGGTTTGCCGGTTAACCACGGCCGTGGTGCCAGCTTTGCGCTGCGCGGTCGTCCACCAACCGTCATGCTCCGATCAAACTCCGATTAAGCCGGGTATCTTTTCCTTGAAGGCGAAAAATCCCTTTGCCGCATGCGGCCAAGCCGCGCTGTCCCAATCGCGCCGCACGGACACCAGCGCGATTCCGGCCGCCGCAAGCACGGGCGCGATGGCCGCCAGTTGATCGCTGACCGGGCCGGTCGGCACAAAGGGCGTGACGATGGCTTTCAGCTTGTTTGCCTGTGCCCATGCAATCACATCATCGCTGTCGAAATTATCTAGCATGGTACTGGACGCCCGCGACAGTGATGCACCGCGCGCAAGCGCCTCACCCAGCGCCGCTTTGGTAAACCCGCTGACCATCACTGAACGAGTCGGGGCAAGGGTCGCTGGCAGGGTCGCGGCGGCCAATGCCGTTACGCGCAAGCTGCCGAGATCGAGGCTTTCGGGGTGCAAATCCTCTTCGGTCAGCAACAGGCCAACAGCGCCCTTTGGCAGCGGCAACGCGGCCGGGATCGGCATTGGCGCAATTGGCAATTCCATCACCGGCCCCGGACCATGGACAAAGGGCTTTGGCGAAAAGCGCCCATTGGTGAATTTGGCGATGTTATCGGCCTGCGCCAGATAGGTTTTGCCCGCTGTCTGCAACCCGGCCACCCAGCGCCATGACAGCGTGTTCGATGCCGGATCGCCATCCAGCAAATGGTGGTAAAAGAAATCCGCGCCAAGTTGCCACGGCAGGCCCAGCGTAAAAATCCAAAGGCTGGCAAACCACATCCGCGCATGATTGTGGAGGTAGCCGGTCTGTTTCAGCTCATCCGCCCACGCATCAAAACACGTAATCCCGGTCGTTCCGGCGCATGCGGCGTCATAGCCCGCAGGCCTGGGTAAGCTGGCGACATCTGCCTGATATTGCGCCCAGACGGCTGGCCGCATCTGCAGCCAGCCCTTCCAATAAGTTCGCCAGCAAACCTCCTGAATGAATTTTTCCGCATCGGCGAAACGGTGGCGGCTCAGCACGCGTTTGATCACCTCTTGCTCGGTTATCATCCGATGCCGGATATAGGGTGACAGCATTGATATGTTGGCGCGATTACCAGGGCCGTGATCGAAATTGCGCTGTTCGGTGTAACGACGCCCGGCCTGCGGCAAAAATGCTTCGAGCGCCGCCAACGCAGCCGCGCGTGACGGTTGAAATATATGGTACATAAAAAGAACGTTATCAGCCTTTGCAGCGCAGCAACAGGCTTAGTTTACCCCGCAAGCGCGCTCAATTTGTCACCGCGCCGGCCACATCGCCCGCGACAAACCCCAACCGCGCCTCGACCGAGAACAACCGTTCGCGCGTATAGAACCGCAGCGGCCAGTCGCGCTGCCCTCGCGGCGACAGCAGCAGCGCATTGACACGGTCGGCCAGCACCTGCCCGGCGGTTTCGCGAGCATGGTCGCGCACGGCCTTCAGGAAGCAACAGGTGATCGTGTGGTGATAGCCCTGCGCCGCATCATTCACGCCGCCAACGCTTTCATTATAAGCAGAGATGATGCCGCGCAGATCGGCGTCCAGGTCGATATCGGGTCGCTCAACCACCAGCCACATCGTCGCTGCCAGATGCCCCTCATGCGTCCATTCAGCGCGCGGCAGCGTGCGCGCCAACAGCCCCTGCCCGACGTGCCGGACGGCAGCGTCGGTGGGGAAGAGGCGCACGGGCGTGCTGGGCGCTGGATTGGTCGTCATCGGGCTTTCCTTGCAGAGAACAGGCCCGGTGATGCGCGGGCCGATCAGGCGGGCTGGTGAACCTTGGGGGCCGATTGTCGAACGCCCTCATCGACATGATCTGCAAATTGCGCGAAATTTTCGACAAACTGGTCGACAAGCTTTGCCGCCGTCGCGTCATAAGCCGCCGTGTCCGCCCAGGTGCCGCGCGGATCAAGAATCGCGCTGTCCACGCCCGGAACACTGGTCGGCACCTTGAACCCGAAATTGGGGTCAGTGCGGAATTCCGCGTCGTTCAGGCTGCCGTCGAGTGCCGCGTTCAGCAACGCGCGCGTCGCCTTGATCGGCATCCGGCTGCCAATGCCATATTTGCCGCCAGTCCAGCCGGTGTTGACCAGCCAGCAATCAACACCGCCCTTGGCGATCCGCTCCTTCAGCAGATTGCCGTAAACGCTGGGGTGGCGCGGCATGAAAGGCGCACCGAAACAGGTGGAGAAGGTCGCATCAGGCTCTGTCACGCCAATTTCGGTGCCGGCGACGCGCGCGGTATAGCCCGACAGGAAATGGTACATTGCCTGATCAGGCGTCAGCTTGGCGATGGGGGGCAATACGCCGTACGCGTCCGCTGTCAGCATCACGATATTCTGCGGCACCGGGCCCATATTATGCTCAGACGCATTGGGGATGAAGTCGATCGGGTAAGATCCCCGGCTGTTTTCGGCCAATGTCGCATCATCCAGATCAAGCTCGCGCGTGTCTGCGTCCATCACCACGTTTTCCAGCACCGTGCCGAACCGCTTGGTGGTCGCATAGATTTCCGGCTCAGCATCTGCCGACAGGCGGATCATCTTGGCGTAGCACCCGCCTTCGAAATTGAAGACCGCCGTGTCGGACCAGCCATGTTCGTCATCGCCAATCAGCGTGCGGCTGGCATCGGCGCTCAGCGTCGTTTTGCCGGTGCCGGACAGGCCGAAGAAAACCGCGGTATCGCCCTTGGGGCCGATATTGGCGGAACAATGCATTGGCATGATGCCGTCGACAGGCAGCAGATAGTTGAGCAGACCAAACACGCTCTTTTTCATCTCACCCGCATAGGCCGTGCCGCCGATCAGGATCAGCTTTTCGGTGAAGTTCACCGCGATCACGGTTTCGCTGCGGCAACCGTGGCGCGCAGGGTCTGCGCGGAAGCTGGGCAGATCGATAATGGTATATTCGGGGTCAAAACCCGGCAGCGCAGATTCGTCAGGCCGGACCAGCATCGTGCGGATGAACAGGTTGTGCCACGCCAGTTCGTTGATGACGCGCACCCGCACGCGGTGTTCAGGCTGCGACCCGCCAAACAGATCCTGGACGAACAGCGTATCCTTTTGCGCCAGCGCCGCCACGAAATCAGCTTTCAGCGCGGCAAAATGGGCCGGGTCCATCGCGGCGTTTGATTTGCCCCACCAGACGGTGTTTTCAGTTTCGGCATCGCGCACGATAAACTTGTCGGTCGCTGATCGACCCGTTTTTGCGCCCGTAGCAACCACCAGCGCGCCGCCATTGGCCAGATGCCCTTCACCGCGCGCAATCGCCTGTTCTACCAGTGGCGGGGTGATCAGGTTCCAGTGAACCTGCGCATTGGTGGCGAAACCCTGGGCCTCAAGGCCCTTATGGGGGGTACGCTCAGTCACGATATTCTCTCCTGGAAAGCGGCATCGCTTGCGGCGGTAAATCTTAATATCGTGGCGCATATCGCCCATCGACCAGCCGGTCAAACAGTGCGGCGATAGGCCAATCACCATCGGCCTGCACACTCCCCGCACACGGCCCATACGCGGGGCAGTTGAGCCGCACCACGCTTTGGCCTAAGTCGTTCGGCCGTAACAAAGGATTTGGCTGCCGATGACGGCTACAATCGCGCTCGTCGATGATGATCGCAACATCCTCACCTCCGTGTCGATCGCGCTGCAGGCCGAAGGGTTTCTGACGCGGGTCTATTCCGATGGGGAAACCGCGCTGAAGGCGTTGATCGACAACCCGCCCGATCTGGCGATTTTTGACATCAAAATGCCGCGGATGGACGGGCTGGAGCTGCTGCGCCGCCTGCGCGAGAAAAGCGCGCTGCCGGTGATCTTCCTGACCAGCAAGGATGACGAGCTCGACGAGGCGCTGGGGCTGGCGATGGGCGCGGACGATTATATCGCCAAGCCATTTTCGCAGCGGCTGCTGATCGCGCGCATCCGCGCCATCCTGCGCCGCGCCGAGCTAACCAAGCCGCCCGCGCCGGGTGAAGAGGCCGCGCCAACCGAAATTCTGCAGCGCGGTCGGCTGGCGATGGACCCCGCGCGCCACCGCGTGACATGGGAAGACCTGCCCGTCACGCTAACGGTCACTGAATTTCTTATCCTGGAAACGCTGGCGCAGCGGCCCGGAATCGTGAAGACTCGCAACCAGCTTATGGACGCGGCTTATCAGGACGACATCTATGTCGATGACCGAACGATCGACAGCCATATTAAACGCGTTCGTCGCAAATTCCGCCAAGTGGCTCCGGAATTCGATGCGATTGAGACGTTATATGGCGCAGGCTATCGATTCTCGGAAGAATGACGAGAATGATAACGATCTGTCGTTGCGCTGGTCGGGCCGGGTTTCGCTCACCCGGCGCATCCTGGCGGTAAACATCTTCGCGCTGGCGATGCTGGCGGGCGGATTTTTCTATCTCGACAGCTATCGCAGCCGAATCGTTGACAGCCGCGTGGCCCAGGCGGAGCGCGAGGCGCGGTTGATTGGCGAGGCACTGGCCGCCGCCAGCGCTGATCGGCGGCCCGCCCTGGCGCTTGAACTCGCGCAGAGCACGGGCACCCGCATTCGTCTGTTCGACGCGCAGGGCGCGCAGACCGGAGATACGCGGGCGATGGGCCTGCGCAATTTCGCGCTGATCGATCCCGACAAGGAAGGTTGGGGGCCCACGGCAGGCCGGTTTCTGGATGCCATGATCGATACGGTCGTGGGTGCTGAACGCGCGCCATTGTACCGCGAACGCCGCACCGGCCAGACATGGCCGGACGTGCCGGCGGCGCAGCGCAGCCATGCACCGGTGGCCACGGTATGGCGCGCGCCGGATCGCACCCCCGTCATCACCGCCGCCGCGCCACTACCGGGGAATGAAGCGGTGATGACGGCGGTCAACGCGCGCGACATTACCGCAACGGTACGAATCGAGCGTTTCCGGCTCAGCATCGTGCTTCTGGTCGTGACGATCGCATCGATTCTGTTGTCGCTGTTTTTGGCGAGGACGATCGTTCGTCCCTTGCGACGCCTGGCACGCGCCGCAGTGCGCGTTCGTTTGGGGCGTGCCCGCGAAGTTGTGGTGCCCCGCCTGCCCTCGCGCGGGGATGAGATTGGCATGCTGGCGCGCGCACTTTCAGACATGAGCCAGGCGCTGCGCGCGCGGATCGACGCGACAGAGGCTTTTGCCGCCGACGTGACGCACGAAATGAAAAACCCGCTCGCCTCGCTGCGATCAGCGGTGGAGGGGCTGGGCAACGTGCGCGATCCTGCGTTGCAGGCCCGGCTGCTGGCGATTGTGCGCGACGATGTGCACCGGCTTGATCGTCTGATCAGCGACATATCGGAAGCATCCCGGCTTGACGCCCAGCTGAGTCGCGCGAAGTTTGAACCCGTTGATATCGGCGCGATGATCGGTGCTTTGCTTGCCGCGCGCATTGATCGCGGCATTGAGCGCGGGGTGCAGATGCAGTTTGATCGCCGAATCGACGGTCCGGTCGTGATCATGGGCGAGGATGGGCGGCTTGAACGCGTGTTCGAAAACCTGATCGACAACGCCATATCCTTTTCCCCCGACGATGGCCTGATCGGCATCGCGATGAAGCGCGACGGCCGCGACATTGTGGTGGAAGTGGAAGATGCCGGCCCCGGCGTTCCCCCCGAAGCGCGTGACCAGGTGTTTCGGCGTTTCCAGTCGATCCGCCCCGAAAATGAAGAATTTGGCAAGCATTCCGGGCTAGGCCTTGCCATTGCACGGACCATCGTTGAGGGGCATCAAGGCGAAATCGCGGTCGAATCGCGTGATGATGCCCTTAGCGGCGCGCGCTTTATTGTCAGATTGCCTTGCGCCGAAACGCATTGATTTAGTACGCTTTCGATTGTCGCACGCTATGGTTCAGGAGCCGTAATGGCCATTGTTTCGTCTGAAACACTCCACGCATCATGCGTCGCGATTGGCGAGCATGCCGTGCTGATCGAGGGGCGATCAGGCGCGGGAAAATCCGATCTGGCGCTGCGGCTGATTGATCGCGGCGCCGCGCTTGTCAGCGATGATTACACCGTCCTGATGCGATCCGCACGCAAGCTGGTCGCCACGCCGCCCGCCACGATTGCCGGCAAAATCGAGGTGCGCGGGCTGGGCATATTGGACATGCCGTATCGTGACCGGGTGGCCGTTGCCCTGCTGGTCGAACTGGTCGACGAAGTCGAACGGATGCCGCCCGAACCCCAGATGCGCCGGATCGCAGGCATCGACGTGCCGGTCGTGGCGATGAACGGGCATGACGCATCCGGCCCGATCAAGGTTGAGCTGGCGCTGAAGCGCCTTGCGCTATCCACGCCATGACCCAGTCACCCAAGGATATCCTGCTGGTTACCGGCATGTCGGGCGCGGGCAAATCGACCACGCTGAAAACGCTGGAGGATTTGGGCTGGGAAGTGGTGGATAACCTGCCGCTGCTGCTGCTCGATCGGCTGTTATCGACCGAGTTGCCGGCAGGATCAGGCGATGATGATCGCCCGCTGGCGATTGGCATCGGTGCGCAAACGCGCGGGTTTGATCCTGACAAGATCGTCAAGCGGATCAAAAAACTCCAGTCCGATCATGGACATGACATTGGCACGCTGTTTCTCGATTGCGCGGGCGGCGAGCTGGAGCGGCGCTATTCGGAAACGCGGCGGCGGCACCCGCTGGCGCTGGACCGGCCCGCATCGGACGGCATCGCGCGCGAGCGTGAACTGCTGGCCCCGCTGCGGCGCTGGGCGAATCGGCTGATTGATACCACCGACCTGTCGAGCAACGCGCTGGCGCAGCAGATTCGCGCCAGTTTCGCGCGCGACGGCCTGAGCGCGCCCACATTATCGGTCATGTCGTTCGGCTTTGCGCGCGGGCTGCCGCGCGATGCCGATCTGGTGCTCGACATGCGGTTCCTGCGCAATCCGCACTGGGACGATGCGCTGCGCCCCGGCACTGGCCTTGACGAAGACGTCAGCGCCTATGTTGCTGCCGATCCGGCTTATGATGCCGCCATGGCCGCAATTGATACGTTGATCCTGCTGTTGCTGCCACGCTACCGCGCCGAAGGAAAATCCTATGTTACCATAGCGTTCGGCTGTACCGGGGGGAGACACCGATCAGTGCATGTTGCCGAACGCATGGCGAAGCAGTTGCGCGGCGCGGGATTTTCGCCCACGGTTACGCACCGCGATTTGGCGGCGGCGTCGCAGGACGCGCTTGAAGGCGCGCCGACGATACCGGTGATCGTATGACGGCCACAGATATGTTGATAACGGGGATTATTCTGAAGTGATCGGGCGGCGATGATCGGGCTGGTACTCGTTACCCATGGCCGTCTGGCCGAGGAATTTGTGACGGCGATGGAACACGTCGTCGGCAAGCAGGAGCGGATTGCCACGATTTCGATTGGTCCAGAGGATGATATGGAGGGTCGGCGCGCAGACATAGCCGCCGCCATCACCGAAGTGGAAACCGGCCAGGGCGTGATTGTGCTGACCGATTTGTTTGGCGGCACGCCCTCTAATCTGGCGATCTCGCTCATGGAAACGGGCCGGGTAGAGGTGATCGCGGGCATTAACCTGCCCATGCTGATTCGGCTGGAAGGCGCGCGCAAATCGATGAAGGTTACCGATGCGGTCGCCGCCGCGCGGGAAGCGGGGCGCAAATATATTTCGGTCGCGTCCGAAGTGTTGGGCGAAGCCGCAGCGTGACCAAAATTGTCCGCACCGTTACCATTACCAATCGTCGCGGCCTGCACGCCCGGGCGAGCGCGAAATTCGTGACGCTGGCGTCAACCCAGCCGGTTGAAGTCGCGGTCGTCAAGGATGGGTCGCCGGTTACCGGCACGTCGATCATGGGGCTGATGATGCTGGGCGCGGCGATGGGCGATCACATCACCATCAGTGCCGAGGGCGAAGGCGCGCAGGCCACCGTGGATGCACTGGCCGAGCTGGTCGAGGCCAAGTTCGGCGAGGATTAACCCCGCCAATGCCGCGTGAAATAACCGCCTATTCCAATCCGCTGATCAAGCGAATCCGCACCCTTCGCGACAAACGCCATCGCCGCGAGGAGGGGTTGTTCCTGGCTGAAGGGCTGCGCATCCTTACCGAGGCACGCGAAACAGGGCGGCTGCCGCAGTATCTGTTCTATGCGCGCGACAGTGCCGATCACCCGCTGGTCCGCGCGCTGATCACCGATGTGGAGGCCTCGGGCGGTGAGGCGATTGAAACGGTGGCCGATATCCTGTCGAAATTGTCCGGCAAGGATAACCCGCAGGCGGTGGTGGGCGTGTTCACCGAATTTTCGCGCGCGCTTGCTTCGCTTGACCGAGCGAGTGCCGATGTCTGGCTGGTGGCCGAGCGGCTGCGCGATCCCGGCAATCTGGGCACCATCTTGCGCACCGGTGATGCGGTGGGTGCAGGCGGGCTGATCCTGATCGGCGACTGTGTTGATCCGTTCTCCGTGGAGGCGGTGCGCGCGAGCATGGGGGCGCTGTTCACGGTGCCAGTGGTGCAGTGCGAATGGCCCGAATTCCTCACCTGGCTGCGCAGCGGGCCGGGGCAGCTGGTGGGCCTTAGCCTAGATACCGACACCGATTACCGCGCCGCGACCTACACCACCCCCACCTTCCTGCTGACCGGAAACGAAGCGCAAGGCATGCCGGGCGAGTATGCCAAAGCATGCGACCTGCTCGTCAAAATCCCGATGTTGGGCAAGGCCGACAGCTTGAACGCGGCGGTAGCGACGGCGGTGATGGCGTATCAGGTGCTGGGGGGGCGGTGAGCGCCCAACACCGCAGTGCTATCCCCGGCTTTGCCACGCAACGGTTTACTCGCTGCGCGTTAAACCAAAAAGCGCCGTCACCCCGGCTCAATTCAGCAGGTATCCCGCTCGATCAAAGGACAACTTAATTGTGCTCCCGCGAAGGCGGGAGCCCAGCCTGGACCCCCGCCTTCGCGGGGGAACAATCTGCGAAAAATGGGGGGCTTGATTAGCCTCGGGCAATTGGTGCGGATTGTATCAAATGCGAATCGTGGCGCCACAATCCACGCTGCGCGCCCCCCCCTATTCCACCGCCTCCCCCAGATCCTCAATCAGCGGCAACGCGCCTCCATAGCGCGCAAGCGCCTCCACCGGGGGCACTTCTTCGATGTCGCGTGCGCCGGCCTCTATATTCAGGTCGCGGAACTTGCGCGCGGTCACCAGCGCGCGGCTTTCAAAGCTGGACACAAAGCTGTTGTAGTTATTGACGGCACTGGTCAGCCCGCCGCCCACTTTGCGCAAATCGCCCGCCGCCTTGGCCAGCCGATCATACAGCTCCTTACCCAGTTCGCCGATCTGCCGCGCCTCCTTGGCCAGTTTTTCCTGCCGCCACACCGCTGACACAGTGCGCGCAATCGCGATCAAATTCGTGGGGGTCGCCAGCAGCACGCGCTTTTCAAACGCGAAATCCCACAGCGTCGGATCATGCTCCAGCGCTGCCGACAGGAAATGCTCACCCGGCACGAACATGATGACATAATCTGGCGCATCGGCGAACTGGCTCCAATAGGCCTTGTTGCCCAGCCCGTTGACGTGCGCGCGCATCGATGCCGCGTGCAGCGCCAGCCCCTTTAGCCGTTCCGCCTCATCCACCGCGCCGAACGCATCCTGATAGGCGTTGAGCGATACCTTCGCGTCGATCACCAGCGCCCGCCCGCCCGGCACACGCACAATAGCGTCGGGGCGCAGCCGCCCGCCTTCATCATCGCCGCCCGCAACGCTCACCTCGGTTTGGAAGTCGGTGTGTTCGGCCAGCCCGCACGTCTCCAGCACGTTTTTCAACTGCTGCTCGCCCCAGCGCCCGCGCGATTTTGGCGCGTTACGCAGCGAATTGACCAGCTTTGCCGCCTCGCTCGACACCTTCTCCTGGCCGATCCGAAGCCCCTCCAACTGGCCCTTCAACTGGTCAAACGCACTGCTGCGATCAACCTCGACCTTTTTCACCGTTTCCTCATACAGCGACAGCCGGTCGCTAACCGGTTGCAGCATCGACCGCAGATTTTGTCCCGCCGTTTCCTCCGATTGCTTGAAGCGTTCATCGGCGCGCTTCAGGAAATTTTCCTGCGCCTCGCTCAGCAGTCGGTTGGAGACATCGGCGAATTGCGCGGCCATCATCTCCTTGGCCTCACGCAGTTCCGCCAGCCGTTGCTCGAAGGCACCCGCCTGCGCCTTTAGCGTGGCCAGATCAGTCCGCGCGGCATCGCGCTCCTCACGCACCTGTTCCAGCGATGCGGCCAGGCTGGCGACACCCTTGGCGCGCTCCTCTGCGCCGGCCAGATCGGTGATGGCGCGGCGAAACTCCTCGGTACGCGTATCACGCTCTGCCCGCGCCTGCGCTGCGCCGCGCCCGCCCAGCACCCAGCCGATGCCTAGCCCCAAGACCAGCGACACCAGCACATAGACGATTACCAACGGGTCCACAGCCAGCCTTTCAACGGAACGAAGCGCGAACCTAATCGCCCCAGGCGATCCGGGCAAGCACAGACGCGCCCGCATGCACATACAAACGTTGCCTGCGGGAATGCTGCGCGCCGCTTACCAGCCGGGTGATTGAATCATGTTAAGCCAAGCGTGGCGCCATCCGCTTGCCGCTAGCTTCACGGGGTTCATTTAACCGAAAAACTGATCTTCCCGGTCATCCGGTGGCCATCCGCACCCGCCGCCTGCCATCGCAAATCATAGGAGCCGATCACCAGTGGCTGACGCAGCGAGAGCGTCACGGTGCGATTCTCGTTCGACCATGCCGACTGAAAATTGCGGATCGTCATCGGCGGGTGATCAGCCATGCCGGGCATCGCGGTCATAACGATGCTGGTCGCCACGCTTGGCGGCAACATCGCTTCGCTGAACGTGAGCGCAACAGTGCGTGGCCGCGCGACGGTGGCTCCCTCGGCGGGAGTGGAAGCGACAACGTGCGCATGCGCAAAAGCCGCCGCTGGTGCCAATGAAGCCGACAGCGCCGCCGCAATCAGGGTGGCGAACGAAAAATGTGAACGCATGTAATCGCTCCTTTCAAGATATGCCGACATCAAAGCCACAACCGCACACCGACGACGAACCTGGTTGCGCTGGGGCCATCCCCGGCGGCGCGTGCATAGCCTGCCCCGCGGCCAGTGCGCCATCGCTGTTCCACCCCGACATAGGGTGCGAATTCCCGAACGATTTCATAGCGGAGCCGAACGCCGATCTCGATGCTGTCGAGCCCCGCGCCAATGCCGAGTTGTGGTACATCCTGCGCAGCAAGGTTCAGCTCGGCACGCGGCTGCACGATCAGGCGCTGAGTGATCCGCTGGTCAAGTTCCGCCTCCACGCGCGCGGTAAGGTCGCCGCGATGCGACAGAAAAAGGGCAGCGTCGAGTTCGAACATATAGGGTGCAAGGCCCTGTATCCCGAGCACGGCGTAGGTCGTGTCCGGCCCGGCAACGTCGTGCCGCAATCCTGCCTGCACATCAAAGAACGGTGCAATCGCGTGCGCGTAAAGCGCTTGAACCTCGGCATCGTCGATTTGCTTACCGAAACTTCCTTCGCCTTCGCTTTTGAACCAGAAACGATTTGTCGGGCCGCCGTAATAGCCTTGCACATCCCACAGATAGCCGTCAGCGCCATCGCCGATTTGCGCTTCCAGCCGATCCGCCTGCAGCCAGAGAAGCGGGTAATCGCCATGCATTTGCTGCAACTCGCGACGCGAGGCGCGCATGGCATCTGCACCCCAAATCGCATCGGCTGCGCGCGGTGGCCCGCTCCCAGTCTCCGGCGGCGGCGGCGTTTCCATTTCGGGGCCGGGCGACGGCGCAGCCGCTTCTGGATGATCCATATTCTTCATGGGATCAGCCTCTGCAGATACCGGCGCTGCCGTGGCTGGCATGGCATGGTCGGCATGCGCCGCGTGTCCGCTATGATCCTGCGCCGGTGCGGGCGCTGTAAACGACACCGCCACCGCCGCCGCGATACCCCACCAGGCCGTGCGCATTACGTCGCTGCTCCGGGGCCAACCACGGTCACCGTCTGCATCATCCCGCCGTGCATGTGATAGAGCAGGTGGCAATGAAATGCCCAGTCGCCGGGCTCGTTTGCGGTGAGATCAAACTGCGCGCTGGCACCCGGTTGAACGATCATGGTGTTTTTGCGGGGCTGCGACGCGGCGGGCTGGCCATTGACCAGTTCAAAGAACATGCCGTGCAAGTGGATAGGGTGCGCCATCATCGTATTGTTGATCAGCTTCACCCGCACGCGTTCGTTCCAGGCGAAACGAATGGGGATATCGCTGACCGCTGAATACATGCGCCCATCAAACGACCACATATAGCGTTCCATATTGCCGGTCAGATGAAGCTCCAGCAGTCGCGAAGGCTCGCGCACCTCGGTATGCGGATCGCGCGCAGCCAGCATGGCGTAATTCAAAACCCGGTGCTGCACGTCGCGCAGCCCCAGGCCCGGATCGTTCATTTTATCAACTGGTGCCATCGATACCATGTCGATGCCCGGCCCGATCGCAACATCGGGTGGCAACAGCGTGGTATCGCGCATCTTCATGCCGTCCATGCTCATCGCCATGTCCGGACTGGCTTTGGGCAAAGGGGCACTGTCATGGCCCATGGCGCCGTGATCCATTGCGCCGTGATTCATGCCGCCGCGATGATTCATCCCCATGTCGCCCATGGTCAGCACGGGCGGCGGCCGCAGCGCAGGCGCCGGCGCGCGGGCGCCGGGCGCGCTTGCCAGCGTCGCCAGCGCCATGCCCGATCGCTCCATCGATTCCGCGACGATGGTATAGGCCCCCGCCGCGTCCACACCGGCGCCGGGCTCGACAATCACGTCATAGGTTTCGGCGGTGCCGATCTGGAATTCATCAACCTCAACCGGGCGCACCGCCTGGCCATCGGTTGCCACCACCGTCATCGACAGGCCGGGAATGCGGACATTGAAAAAGGTTTGCGATGATCCGTTGATGATGCGCAGCCGCAGCCGCTCACCCGGGCGGAACAGATACTCCATCCCTTCAGATGGGCCACGCCCGTTGGCGAGGAAGGTATAGGTGGGCTCGCCAATATCCGCGATATCGGTGGACATCATCCGCATTTTGCCCCACATCCGCCGTTCCTCGGCTGACATCGGGTAATCATCGGTCAGCGTATTCTGGCGATAGTTGAAATAGCCCCCGCCGGTGCGCAGCCGGTTCATGATGAAATGCGGGTCGAGCGTGGTGAATTCGCTGAGCAGCAGAATATAGTCGCGGTCGACGCGGATAGGATCCCCGCCACGCGGCTCGATGATCATCGGGCCATAGTGCCCGGATTGCTCCTGCAACCCCGAATGGCTGTGATACCAATAGGTGCCGGATTGCCGGACCGCAAATTCGTAAGCAAACGTCTGGCCGGGGGAAATGCCGGGAAAACTAATGCCCGGAACGCCATCATATTGGAACGGCACCAGCAGCCCGTGCCAGTGAACCGAGCTATCCACGTCAAGCGTGTTGAGGACGTTTAAGCGGACATTTTGCCCTTCCCTCAGCCGGAGCAGCGGACCCGGCACGCTGCCGTTTACCGCAACGCCGGGGCCGCGCCGACCCTCGATGATCCGGTGGCCGTTGCCTATGCTGAGATTGATGACATCGCCCGACACTTCGTCGAAACCCGCCGGGATCAGCGTTTTGCCCCCGGCCCCGCCGCCATGTCCCCTATGCCCCCCGTGCCCGGCATGCATATTCTGGCCACGCGCCCATGCGGGCGTGGCGAGAAGCGATGCACCAGCCCCAAGACCGCCAAGGACGTTTCGCCGAGAGATGTCGTGCTGCATGCCGTTGCCTATCCTTCCGGCGCCTGATACTATACCCCCCATGGGTATTCAAGCCGGGAACTACGCACGATGGGAAAGCACAAGGTTGAGATCCTGAACCGCCTGAAACGGATCGAGGGGCAAGTACGCGGGGTCGCGCAGATGGTGTCGGACGATCGCTATTGCATCGACATTCTGCACCAGGTGCAGGCCGTGAAGGCGGCGTTGGTAAAGGCAGAGAGCGAAATCCTGAAGGATCACGCGGCGTGCTGCGTGGCAGAGGCGATCGCATCGGGCGACGCGACCGAGCAGCGCGCCAAGTTCAGCGAGCTCATCGACCTGTTCGAAAAGGTCAAACGCTGACGGGCGATGACAGGCGCCGTGCCCAGCTACATTCTAAACTGGCGGAGAGGGTGGGATTCGAACCCACGGTGAGCTTGCACCCACGCCGCATTTCGAGTGCGGTACATTCGACCTCTCTGCCACCTCTCCGTGAGGGAATTTCGCACGATCATGCGCCTAAAAACGCACAATCGCAGGTCGACGAGGGCGCGCCTTAGCCCAATCATTCGCGCGATACAAGCATGCCGCTTGTGCAGCGCAGAACAACCACTAGATTACACCCATGCACCGCGCCCACATCCCCGCCCTACCCTCCGATTCCAGCATCGTGCTGCCGCCGGTTGCCCATGCAAACTTTGCCATTGGTGACGTGGTTCGGCACCGTGTTTTTGATTTTCGTGGGGTGATTTTTGACGTCGACCCGGTCTTTGCCAATAGCGAAGAATGGTATGATGCAATCCCGCTCGACATCCGCCCGCGCAAAGACCAGCCCTTTTACCATCTGCTCGCCGAAAATGTGGAAAGCAGCTATGTCGCCTATGTCAGCCAGCAGAATCTTGTGCTCGACGACAGCGAAGAGCCGGTCGATCACCCCGCAATTTCCGGGCTGTTTACCGAATATGCCGATGGCCGGTACAATTTGCGGCGTGAACACCGCCACTAAGTTTGGCGCTGTCGGGTTGGGCTAAAGCCGCTTTACCATCCGCAACAGCGGCACCGTGACGCCATTGACGGGGGCCGAGTTGACCGCCTCCACCGGCAGATAGCCGACGGCGCGGTACAGCGGTTCACCTGCCATTGTGGCCATCATCTCGGTACGGCGAAATCCGGCGGCCCGCGCGGCGTTTTCACACAAACCCAGCACCATCCGCCCAATGCCACGCCTGGCAAAGGCTGGATCAGTGTACATCGCCCGGATTTTGGCGACGTCCCGTGCAGGATCAAGCGGGACGGGCTCGCGCACCACGATGCTGTCATCGCCGCCATAAAGTGTGGCCCGCCAGCTCCAGCCGCCGCATCCCGCAATCGTGCCTGCGCTTTCCACCACGAAATAGGTTTGATCGGCGACAAGTTGGGTATCGAGGCCCATCACCAAGTGGCTGGCCGCGATTTGTTCAGGGGTTAGGAAGCCGGTTTGCAGTTCAGTGATTGCGCGCTGCATCACCACACGAAGCGCATCAATATCCGCAGGTTGGGCCAGGCGGCTGGTTAGGTTTGTCATCGATGCGCCTTCGCCAACCTGTTGTGCGTCTGCTTAGCCTTGAAGCGTCAGAGCGCGGCAATGGACTGCGCAGGAACAAAGGATTCTGCAGGAACAAAAAAGGGGGCCTCCCAGCCCCCTTTTTCGCTGCCTGCCCCGATCAGATCAGAACGCGGCAGAGATACGCCCGTAGAGGAAGCGGCCACTGAAGCCGAATGGCGAGAAGCTGGAATACGGCAAGAAGAACGCGTTGTTGCCGAATACGCCGCCTGCCGGCAGGCGATCAGGGTACACGTCAAACACGTTATCGGCGCCCACGGCCAGTTCGATCCCTTCATACACCTTTGCGCGCACTTCGACGTCGCTGATCCACTTCGATGACAGCGTGAAATCGGCGGGACCGGCACCGCGGGCAACCGCGAGCGAGGTTGACGTGCCTGGTAGAAATACCGAGCCAAAGCGGTTGGTGCGGAACGTGGCGGAGAAACGATCAAGGCTCCAGTCGACCGCCAAGTTGAGCTTGTCACGCGGCTGTCCGTCAGTGATCCGGAACGATTCTGCACGGCCGAACAGCACCAATCCAGGCAAGGTCGGCAATGCAGCACGCCGCGTGATGGATGTTTCGTTATAGTTATAGCCCGCCGTCAACCGGAACGTTCCCAAGCCGAATTCAGGCACCCGGTAAGTGCCGACAATATCGACACCCTGCGTCTTGGTGTTGATCCCGTTGACGAAGAAACGTGCGGACGTGACGTTGTTGATACCCGCCGTCGTCAAAATGCCGACCACTGCCGCGCCAGTGAGGTTTTCGGTGAGCACAACACGGTCGCGGATGCGGATGTTGTAATAATCTGCGGTCAGCGAAAAGCCGTCGAACGGCTCAATGGCAAAACCGCCGCCGAAGTTGGTCGCCTTTTCAGCCTGAAGCTGCTGTGAGCCAAGTGCCCGCGCCACCGGATCGGAAACCGGGAAGGTACCGATTTCAATCAGATTGCCGTTGACGTTATTGGTCGATGTGGTCGCAAAAAATTGCTGCGCCAAGCTGGGTGCACGGAAACCCGTGGAGATCGAACCGCGGATTGCATACCCCGGCAGAAATTCCCAGCGCCCCGCAACCTTGCCGTTCACCGTGCTGCCGAAATCAGAGAAACGTTCATACCGGCCAGCGACCTGCAAGGTCAGCGTCTTGGTGATGCTGGTGTCGATTTCGCCATAGAACGCAAAGCTGTTGCGCGAGACATCAACCGCGTTGTTGGGGCGGAAACCCGGGAACACCTGCGCGCCACCGGCACCGTTGAAAGGCGCCACAGAAAATGGCCCGTTGATGAAGCTGGCGGTTTGGCCGGCGCGAATTTTGAAATTCTCATCCCGGAACTCGCCGCCCACGGCGATGCCCAAGCTGTCGACAAAACTAACGTCGAACTTCTTGCTCAAATCAAGGTTCACCACCGTCTGCCCGGCTGCCAGGCCACCTGCGTCAAACACGCGCGGGCTGTTCAGGCCGCCCAGTGAAACGTTGAAGCTGTTGGAAACGGTATAATCGAGCTGGTTAGACCCATAAACGACCGACAAATCGGCCATGATCCCGCTGCCGACATCGCCCTTTACGCCAATCGCGCCCGATACATCTTCAATCTGCGATTCAATCAGCGGCAGAAATCCGTTTGCGTAGAAAGGCACAAAGGTTGTGGTTGATGCGGCGAAATCGCGATTGCGGACATCGTTCGGGCGGCGGAAGAAACCGGCGCCATTGCCGTCACGAATACCATAGCTGCCAAAGGCGTAGAGCTCGACATCGGGCAGCAGGTCATAGCCCGCGTTGGCGAAGAAGTTGAATTCTTCAACTTGGCCGTCGCCATAACGGTGATTGATACGATTGATCGTCAATTCACGCGGATCGCCGACGGTCGGATATTGGCGACGCGGATCGGCGGCCGACCGGTTGGTTGGGTCCCGATCCCGGAACTGGCCCGAAAACACCAGATACCCCTTGTCGCCCACGGGCAAGCCAACCCGCGCTGCAACGGTGACGGTGTTGCCATCGCCAACCGAACGATCCTTACCGGTTGATGTCAGCTGAAGGATGTCGTTGGTCGTGCCGCCTGCGGTTGCCACGATTGGCAAGCCATTGGCACCCGTTGCAACGCCCGTTACGTCCGGCACGCCATCAAGCGTTGTGATGTACCGGCCATAAGTGACCAGCGTCTGCACGCCGGGCTTTTTATTCAGCTGAATGTTAATTACGCCGGCAATAGCGTCAGAGCCATATTGCGACGAGGCACCGTCGCGCAGCACTTCGATGCGTTCAATGGCAACCGCCGGAATTTCGTTGAGATCGACCGCCGACGAGCCGCGACCGACTGAGCCGTTCAGGTTCAGCAATGCCGAGGTGTGGCGGCGCTTACCGTTAACAAGCACCAGCGTCTGATCTGGAGCCAGGCCACGAAGCGTTGCCGGGCGCAGCGAATCGGTGCCGTCGGTAAGCGAAGGCTGCGGGAAGTTGAATGACGGCACGAGCTGGCTCAGCAGCTTGTTCGTCTCGGTTGCGCCGCCGCGGGTCAGCTGCTCGGCAGCGATCACATCAATCGGCACCGCGCTGTCGGCGGCGGTCCGCCCGGCAAAGCGCGATCCGGTAACGACAATGGCTGCGTCATCCGCCTCATCCTCTGCTGCCTGCGTCGCAGCGGGTGCCGTTTGGGCGTGGGCTGGCACTGCCAGCGAAATCGCCATGACCGAAGCCGAAACAGCCAAGCGGGCTAACAATTGGATGCGCATCTAATCCCCCCAAAAATTTCGTCAAAATAGCAAAATCTGCATGCAATATATCTTAGCGGCATGGCGATGCGTAACAATAGTGCGTTTACCATTGTCATGCGATTGTCACCCGGCTGTTGCTGCGCAGCAACATAACAGCGATGGAAGCGCCGCAGTGGCCCCTGGTCGACAATTCAGCCGTCATTGGCGCGGCCAACCTGCCGCCCGGTGCTCTTACCTCCCAGTGCTGCTTTGTGCCGGGTGCTGGTGTGTGCCGGGTGCTGGTGTGTAGTTGACAGAATCACGACCGTCGCATAGGTCGCCCTTCTTTCCGCGCCGGTGATCCGTGCGTGGGGTGATCTATTGGAAAGAGATTTTAGCCATGTTCGCAGTCGTGCGCACGGGCGGCAAGCAATACCGCGTTGCCGCTGGAGACAAGATCGTCGTCGAAAAGCTCGACGGTGAAGCCGGTGCGTCGATCACGCTCGGTGATGTGCTG
>JBBSCC010000015.1:0-28830 GCA_038250735.1 Sphingomonadales bacterium
CTGTCCTGATGGGGCAGGCGCATATCGTTGTTCATGGGCGAGCAGCCACGCTTTGGTCACGGGTCCATCGCCCCCGGAATAAGCACCCAGCACCCCGCCTGCCGCCAAAACCCGGTGGCAGGGCACGATGATGGGCAGCGGGTTGCGCGCGCAGGCCTGGCCAATCGCCCGGGGGCTTGAATTCAGCATGCGGGCAAGCGCCCCATAGCTGGTGGTCGCGCCAAAGCTGATTGCGATCATCCCCTGGCGCAGCGCGTTACCGCGATCACTTTCCAACGGCAGCAGCGGCAGATCAAATTCTCGCCGAGTGCCGCTAAACCATTCATGTAATTGTGTTTCTGCGGCATTTAACAGCGGCGAAACAGGCGCGATCAGCGCATTGCCCTGCTCGATTGACAGCGAAACAATATGGGTTGCCGTGGCAACAACCCGCACCACGCCAATGGGCGTTGCGATAATGGCCTGATCGCGCGCATACATGGGGCGATTATGGCGCGCAGCCAATCAATGCTCAAGAGAAGTGGGACCGGCCGATGAAGATCAATGTCGAGGTGGAATGCACGCCGGAAGAAGCGCGACGGCTGATGGGCTTGCCCGATTTCACGCCCGTCCATGAAAAATACATCGCGACGCTCACCGACTCGATGGAGGGCAAGATCAAGCCTGAAATGCTGGAAGCGGTGATGCGTAGTTGGGCGCCGATGGGTGAGGCGGGCATGAATTTTTGGCGCCAGCTGTTCGATGGATCGATCAAGCCGAAGGGCTAGGCGGTGACGAGCGCCAACGACACGATCTTTGCGGTGGCAAGCGGGCAGCCACCAGCAGCGATTGCCATCATGCGGATCAGCGGGCCTGATGCTGTTGCAGCGGCGGTGGAGATTGCCGGGCCACTGCCATCACCGCGCCACGCATCGTTGCGGGCATTGCGCGCGCCGACCACGGGCGATCTGCTTGACCGTGCATTGGTCATCCATTTTCCCGGCCCGGCAACGGCGACCGGCGAGGACATGGTTGAACTTCATCTCCATGGGGGGCGGGCGGTAATTGCGGCGGTCGCGGCGGCGCTTGGCTGCATGCCGGGGCTACGCCCTGCCGAAGCGGGGGAGTTTACGCGGCGGGCGTTGATATCGGGGCGCATCGACCTGGCCGAGGCCGAAGGGCTTGGCGATTTGCTGACCGCGCAGACCGAGGCGCAACGCCGGGCCGCAATCGCATCGGTTGACGGCGCGGTTGGTCGGGCGGTGGGCAGCTGGTCTGCGCGGCTGCTGGATATATCGGCGCAGGTTGAGGCGGCGCTGGATTTCTCTGACGAAGATGATGTTGGCGAGGCGTCGTTGAATGGCATCCACGCGTCGGTTGCATTGCTGGCGGCTGATTTGGCAGCGATATTGGCTGTACCCCCGGTTGAGCGGCTTCATCACGGGATTAGCGTGGTTCTGGCCGGCCCACCCAATAGCGGTAAGTCGACGTTGTTGAACGCGCTGGCTGATCGTGACGTATCGATCGTCTCCCCCATTGCAGGTACGACTCGTGACCGGATTGAGGCGGGCGTGGTGCGCGACGGCGTTGCCTATCTGCTGACAGACACCGCCGGGCTGGCCAGCGCGACGGACAATCCGATTGAAGCAATGGGGATTGAACGGGCGCGGGCATCGCTGGCGACGGCGGACATCATTCTGTGGCTGGGCGATGATGCACCCGAAGCTGGGCGTTGTACGCTATGGCTATGGCCGCGTGCAGATATGGCGGGGCGGTCAGCCATCGCGCCGGAAGGGCGGATTCCAGTGTCCGCGCAATCTGGCCTGGGGCTGGATATATTGTGGGCAGCGGTTGGTGCTGCTGCCCAGGCGTTGCTGCCGCGTGATGACCAACTGGCGCTCAATCAACGCCAACGCGGCTTGTGCGGCGATTGCGCCGCGGCGTTGGTGGAGATTGCCGACCAAGATGACCTGCTGATCGTCGCGGAGCAATTGCGGGTTGCGCGCGCTGCGCTCGACCGGATTACCGGTGCCACCCATGTTGAGGCGATGCTCGATGCGCTGTTCGGGCGATTTTGTATCGGGAAGTAATGTTCCACGTGGAACGCTTTGCGCCGAACGCTTTTGACTTGCGGCACGACACCGCATAGCGGACGGCAATGGACTTTGACGTGATCATCATCGGCGGCGGTCACGCCGGGACCGAAGCAGCGGCAGCGGCTGCCAGGCGGGGTGCCCGCACGGCTCTGATCAGCTTCGATCCTGCGCGCATTGGTGCAATGTCGTGCAATCCGGCGATTGGCGGGCTTGGCAAAGGCCATCTCGTGCGGGAAGTGGATGCGTTTGACGGCCTGATTGCCCGCGCCACCGATGCAGCGGGCATCCACTACCGGATGCTAAACCGCAGCAAGGGCACCGCGGTTCAGGGCCCGCGCGTGCAGGCTGATCGCAAGCTTTATGCGCGCGCAATCCAGTCGATGTTGGCGGGGCAGGCGGGGCTGGAGATCGTTGCGGGAGAGGCAAAATCGCTGACGGTGGCGGGTGACAGGGTTACCGGCGTGCTATTGGCCGATGGCCGTGCGCTCTCATCACGCGCCGTTGTTTTGGCGACGGGTACCTTTTTGGGCGGGCGGTTGTTCTGTGGCGACCAGCGTGATGCCGGCGGGCGGTGGGGGGAACAGGCCGCGACGGTGCTGGGCCACCAGCTGCGCGCGCTTGGCCTGCCCATGGCGCGGCTGAAGACGGGTACACCGCCACGACTTGATGGCCGCACGATTGATTGGGCCCGGTTGGATGAGCAACGATCTGACGCCGATCCGTGGACGATGTCACCATTGACGCAGGGTCGTGCGTTGCCACAGCTGTTCTGCGCTGTCACGCGGACTAACCCCGACACTCACGCCATTATCCGTTCGGGGCTGGACCGTTCCCCCTTGTTCACCGGGGCAATCGGGGCGGCCGGCCCGCGTTATTGCCCGTCGATCGAGGACAAGATTCACCGGTTCGCTGACCGGGACGGGCACCAAATATTTCTGGAGCCAGAGGGTCTCGACAATCATCTCGTCTACCCCAATGGCATTTCGACGTCGTTGCCCGCCGATATTCAGGCCGCGCTGATTGCATCAATCGAAGGGTTGGAGCGGGCGCGGATTGTGACGCCGGGCTATGCCGTCGAGTATGATCATATCGATCCGCGCGCGCTGACGCCGACATTGGCGCTGCAGGCGATGCCTGGGCTATTCTGCTGCGGGCAGATCAACGGCACGACGGGTTATGAAGAGGCAGCGGGGCAGGGGCTGCTGGCGGGGCTGAATGCGGCGGCGCATGCATTATCGCTGGCGCCCGTTATTCTGGACCGAGCGAGCAGCTATCTGGGGGTGATGATTGATGATCTGGTGCTGCAGGGGGTAACCGAGCCGTACCGGATGCTGACCGCGCGGGCAGAATATCGTCTCCGCCTGCGCGCTGACAATGCCGAGACACGGTTGGGCCCGATTGCGCTGGCGGCGGGGTGCCTTGGCGATGCCCGGCAGCAACGGTTGGCGGCGCGCGTCCATGCGCGGGAATTGATTGAAGCGGCGCTGGCAGTGCCACTGTCGTCGCGGACGCTTTTGGCTGGAGGGGCGCCGGTTGTCGAGGATGGGGCAACCCGATCCGGCTATGACTGGCTTCGATTCCCGGGTGTGCAGATTGGCCATGTCGCGCCGCAGCTTGCTGGGGTCTACGATCAGGCGCTGGTCGACGAAATCGCCGAAGATGCGCGATATGCACCCTATATCAATCGCCAGGAATCCGAGATTGCCGCGATCCGCCGAGATGAGTCGCTGCCGATTCCGACAGAATTCGATTTCGGCGCTGTACCCGGCTTGTCGAATGAAATGGTGGAGCGCCTTGGCGTAGCGCGGCCGGTGTCGCTTGCCGCAGCGGGTCGGGTGCGGGGGATAACGCCTGCGGCCCTATCGGCCATTTTGCTCCACGTGCGCAAGCGGGCCGCATGACCGAGGAAGAGGCAAGGGCGTGGATTAGGACGCGCTACGATGTTCCACGTGAAACGCTGTTGGCGCATTTTGCCGATGCCGTCGTGGCGGAGACGGCGCACCAAAATCTCATCTCGGCATCAAGCATCGGCCAGATCTGGGCGCGGCATATTGTCGATTCGGCACAGCTTGTTGCGTTCGCGGGGAACCTCGACGGCCCCTGGATTGATATTGGTACAGGGGCGGGCTTTCCCGGCCTGGTGGTGGGGATTCTCGTCGATCGGCCAATGGTGCTGATCGAACCTCGACGCAAACGCGCTGCCTTTCTGGAGGCGGTTGTCGCGTCGCTTGGGCTATCCTCACGGATCGCAGTGATTTGTGCGCGCGCCGAGCAATATCGGGGCACCGCTGCGGTGATTTCCGCCCGTGCACTGTCGGCGCTGCCGGAAGCGCTCGCGACGGGCGCGCATTTATCCACAACAAAGACGGTGTGGATATTGCCAAAGGGCCCACGCGCAGAGGAAGAAGTGGCAGCCGCGCGTCAGACATGGCATGGGACGTTTCACGTGGAACAGAGCATCACTGATCCACATTCGCTCATCATCACCGCAAAGGGTGTTGCCCGACGATGAAGTGCATTGCGATCGCGAACCAAAAAGGCGGTGTGGGCAAGACAACCACCGCAATCAACCTGGGCACGGCGCTTGCCGCCACCGGGATGCGTGTTCTGCTGATCGATCTTGATCCGCAGGGCAATTGCTCCACCGGGCTGGGCATAAATCGCGCTGATCGAGATCGGTCTTCCTATGATCTGCTGATTGGTGAGGCGGCGCTGGAGGATAGCTATATTCCCACCCGCGTTCCCAATTTGGATATCGTGCCGGCCACGGCCGATCTGTCTGGCGCGGAAATCGAGCTGGTCGAATTTGATGAACGCACCCACCGGCTCGACAAAGTGTTTTCGCGCGCGGGTGACCGGTGGGATGTGGTGCTAATTGATTGCCCGCCCTCACTCGGGCTGTTGACGATGAATGCCATGGTTGCGGCGGATTCGCTGTTGGTGCCGTTGCAATGCGAATTTTTCGCGCTGGAGGGGCTTAGCCAGCTGCTCAACACCGTGGAACGGATCCGCACCCGCTTTAACCCGGGCCTGTCGATCCTGGGCGTCGCGCTGACCATGTATGATCGCCGCAACCGATTGACGGAGCAGGTGTCGGAAGATGTGCGGGCCGTGCTGGGCAAGGTGGTGTTTGATACCGTGATCCCCCGCAATGTTCGCCTGTCTGAGGCACCAAGCCATGGGCTGCCCGCGCTGATTTATGATCACCGCTGCCCCGGATCAGAGGCCTATATTGCGCTGGCACGTGAATTGATCGCGCGGTTGCCGAAAACAGCGCCAAGGGACGCCCAGGCTGCATGACCGATTCCACTGACATTACTGTGCCCGCGCCCACCGCTGCAATCCGCAAGGCGCGCCCGGGATTGGGCCGGGGCCTAAGCGCGCTGATGGGCGACATCCAGCGCGAGGAACCCGTCGCTCCCGGTGCTGTGCCGGGGCCTGGATTGCGGATGCTGCCGGTTGGGTCGCTGTCACCCCATCCTGGCCAGCCACGCCGCCGTTTTGATGAAGCTGCACTGGACGAGCTGGCAAACTCCATTGCGGCACGCGGATTGATCCAGCCCATCGTTGTGCGGCCGTTTGGCAAGGGGTTTCAAATTGTCGCCGGCGAACGCCGATGGCGGGCAGCGCAGCGTGCACGACTTCACGAAGTACCTGTTATCATTAGGGACTTTGATGATGCAGAGACGCTGGAAGTTGCTCTGGTTGAGAATATTCAACGCCAGGATCTGAACGCGATTGAAGAAGCAGAGGCTTATTCGCGGCTGGTGGGTGATTACGGCCATACGCAGGAGGCTTTGGCCAAGATTGTCCACAAGTCGCGCAGCCATGTCGCCAATCTAATGCGCCTGCTGGAATTGCCCACGCCGGTGCAGACAATGGTGGTCGAAGGTCAGATCAGCATGGGCCATGCCCGCGCGATGATTGGCGCGAGCAATGTTGAGGCGCTGGCGCGTGATGTGATTGCCCGGCAATTATCGGTCCGCGAAACCGAAAAACTGGCCCGTGCGGCCAAGCCGGATACGGGGCGGGGCGCTCGGGCCGCAGGGCAGGGGCCTGATCATGATATTGCCGCGCTGGAAAATCAGCTTGCCGATCTGCTCGGTCTTTCGGTGCGGATTGCGTTCAGTACCAAGGGCGGCACGCTGACGTTGGGATATTCGACGCTGGATCAGCTCGACATGATCTGCCAGCGGCTAAGCGGCGACCAGCTTTAACAAAAACCAGCCTCAGCGCTGGCGCTGTACCGCGCGCGCAACCGCGATGCATGCGGCTTCTGCCAGAACCGGGCCCGCCGTTGCAGCCGCCATCATCGCGCGCTCTGCCTGGCGGACATGATCGATCGCGCCGCTGAGCTTGACGGCATTCCATTGGCGTAACGCACGACCAGTGCTGGCTTTTTCCTTGAAAAATACCCGTGGCCCTTCAATCACGCTGGCTATTGATGCGCCGCCTGCGATTTCCGCCTGAAGCTCGGCCAGCGTCATCAACCGCCGGACCAGCCCGCGCAAAACAGGGATGGGGGAGACGCCCGCCTCTGCCAGGCGCGCCAGTTCGTGGCCAAGCGTTGCCGGATCGCCCGCAATCGCAGCCTCGATTGCGCGGCCCATTTCGGCATCGCCTACATCTGCCCCGACGGCATCGATGGCCTGATCGTCAAGCGTCGCCGGGCGTTCGGGTGCAGCATCCAGGTACAGCGCGAGCTTTTCGATTTCCCGGGTCAGTATCGCGCGGTCGCCACCGGCGGCGGCGAACAGGCGACCGGCGGTGCCGCCGGTTGTGCGCAACCCATGTTCGCTGGCAATCGCGGCGGCGAGCCGGTCTGCGTCAGCGGCCTCGGGCAGATAACAGGCGAAACTCATGGCATTGGCGGCGGCAATCGCCAGTTTCACCACCTTGCCCGATGCCTTTAGCGAGGGGGCAATCGCCACAACCGGGTTGCCGGCGCGCTCGGCAGCTAACAACAGGGCGAGCGCATCATGGCTTTCCTCACCAAGGCTGGTCACGCGAATATACCGCGCGCCGCCAAACAGCGACAATGACGCGGCCTCTGCCGCCAACAGCCCCACATCCCCTTTCAGCGCGGCACCGTCCAGGTCGATCCGCTCTGCCTCGGGGCCCATTGCGCGCCCAAGCCGCACCGCCAGATCGCGCGCGCCCGATTCATCGGGGCCGTGGAGCAGGTACAGCCGGGTTGCCGGGTTTGCGCTATCCAGCGCCTGACGCATCTGATTGGCGTTGACCTTCACGGTCCGGTGGGGCTCGTCCGTTCGGCATAGAGCGCCACGCGTGCGACGATTTGGTCCGCGACGATCGCCGACAGCCGCTCCAATGCGGTGTTTTCCCCCGCGATTGTGGCATATTCCGATCCGACGACATCAATGCCCGCATCAGAACCAGCTGTCGCATCAAGCAACACCGCGCCATTTGCCAGATCGATCAGTTGATAGCGCGCGCGCAGCGTGCGTCGCTCGCGGGTGATGGTATCGTCAAGCCGCACGCCCAGCCCGATGATCCGATCATCGAGCCGCACTTCGAGCCGGTAAAGCGCCTTCGACCCCGGTGTTGCCGCCAGCCGATCCCGCACGGCATTGCCCACCAGATATCCCGCCTGCCCCTCAATCGGCGCAATTTCCACCTGCGCCAGAACAGAGGCAACCTTGCCGCCACTGCCGCCTGCATAGAGTGGCCGCAGCGTACACCCGGCAAGGGCCAGGGCGAGGAGCAACAGGGGGGCAAACCGCTTCATACGACCAGGTTGACCAGACGATCGGGGACGACAATGATTTTTTTCGGCGCTGCGCCGTCCAGCACACGCTGCACATGGGCATTGGCGAGCGCCATTGCCTCCAGCGCGTCGCGTGACATGCCCTTGGCAACCACTTGTTTGTCGCGAAGCTTGCCGTTGATCTGGATCGCGATTGTCACTTCGTCCTCCACCAGCAACGCCGGATCAACCTTGGGCCACGCCGCATCGGCAATCAATCCCTCACCGCCAAGCGATGCCCAGGCTTCCTCGGCGACATGGGGCACCATCGGCGATACCAGCTTCAACAGCCCCTGAATGGCGGCGGTGCGCGATGCAGAGGGCGGCGCGCGGTCAATCGCATTGGTCAGCTCGTACAGCCGCGCCACGGCCTTGTTAAAGCCCAGCGCTTCGATATCGGCGCTGACGCCGGCAATCGTCTGGTGGAGCTTGCGATCGAGCGCGATATCCTGGCCCTCAGCGCCAGTTTCGGCGCCGCTTTCGGACTGGAGCAGCCGCCACAGCCGCTGGATATAGCGCCACGATCCCTCAATCCCCGATTCGCTCCACGGAAGATCGCGCTCTGGCGGCGAGTCTGACAGCATGAACCAGCGCACAGCGTCGGCACCATATTGCTCGACAATCGGTTCGGGATCGACGGTGTTCTTTTTCGATTTCGACATCTTCTCGATGCGACCAACGGTGACGGGCTTACCGCCAGCGCGCTCAACCAGCAGACCGTCAATGCTGGCGATATCATCAGGCGACAGCCATTGGCCATCAACCGATTTATAGGTTTCGTGCGTCACCATGCCTTGCGTGAACAGCCCGGCAAAGGGTTCGGCGACGTTCAGTCGGCCGATATGCTGCAACGCGCGCGTCCAGAACCGCGCGTAGAGCAAGTGGAGAATCGCATGCTCCACGCCGCCAATATACTGGCCCACGGGCAACCACGCTTCAGCCTCCGCCTGATCGAATGGCTGGTCGGTCGGCTGGCTGGCAAAGCGGATGAAATACCAGGATGAATTGACGAAGGTATCCAGCGTATCGGTTTCGCGCCGCGCCGCTGCACCGCATGACGGGCAGGGCACGTGCTTCCATGTCGGGTGCCGGTCCAGCGGGTTGCCGGGGATGTCAAACGTCACGTCATCGGGCAACACCACCGGCAGCTGCTCACGCGGCACCGGCACGGCACCACAGGCATCGCAGTGGATGATCGGTATTGGCGTGCCCCAGTAACGCTGGCGGCTGACCCCCCAATCGCGCAGACGGAAGATTGTGCGGCCGGTGCCCCAACCGTCATCCTCTGCCCGGCGGATCACGGTGCGCTTGGCATCCTCAATGTCCATCCCGTCAAGGAAATGCGAATTCACCAGCGTGCCGGGACCAGTATAGGCGGTATCGCCCTGAAAAATCGGTGTTTCTTCATGACCATCAGAGACGACGCGGGTGACGGGCAGGCCGTATTTACGGGCGAAATCAAGGTCACGCTGGTCATGCGCGGGCACGCCGAACACCGCGCCGCTGCCATAGTCCATCAGCACGAAATTGGCGATGTACACCGGCAGTTGCCAGTTGGGATCAAACGGATGCGTCGCGGTTAGCCCGGTATCAAAGCCCAGCTTTTCCTGCGTTTCAATTTCCGCAGCGGTTGTGCCGCCCTTGCGACAGCGTTCGACAAAGGCGGCGGCATCAGGGCTAGCCTCAGCCGCAGCACGCGCAATCGGGTGATCGGCGGCGACCGCGACGAAGCTGGCGCCAAAAATCGTGTCGGGCCGGGTGGTGAACACCTCAACATCACCGTCGTTCGACAGGGCGAACCGAAATGCCAGCCCCTGGCTGCGCCCGATCCAGTTTTCCTGCATAAGCCTGACCTTGTCGGGCCACGCATCCAGCCCGCCGAGCCCGGCGAGCAGATCATCGGCAAAATCGGTGATTTTCAGGAACCACTGGTTCAGCTTGCGGCGTTCCACCAGCGCGCCAGATCGCCAGCCGCGCCCGTCGATCACCTGTTCATTGGCCAACACAGTCATGTCGACCGGATCCCAGTTCACCGCCGATTCGCGGCGATACACCAGCCCGGCGGCCAACAGATCAAGAAACAGGGCCTGTTCATGCCCGTAATATTCGGGCTCGCAGGTCGAAAGCTCTCGTGACCAATCAAGCGCAAAGCCCAATTGCTTTAGCTGGCGGCGCATATTGGCGATATTGGCGCGGGTCCAGTCGCCGGGGTGGACGCCCTTTTCCATCGCGGCATTTTCGGCGGGCATGCCGAATGAATCCCACCCCATCGGGTGCAACACATCATGGCCCGTCATCCGCCGATAGCGCGCCAGGACATCGCCCATCGTGTAATTGCGGACATGGCCCATATGGATGCGCCCCGATGGATAGGGAAACATCTCAAGCACATAAGATTTTGGCCGGTTGCCGCCCGCTGACGATGCGCCTGATTTGACCGCAAAGGTCTGGCGCTCGTCCCAGATCTTTTGCCAGGCCGCGTCCGCCTTCAGCGCGTTGAAGCGCGGCGCCGTTGTCATCCGATCAGCCGGCGATGGCGGTGCGCCGCAAATCGCGGGCCCGGGTCAGGATGATGTCTTCCAGCTTTTGCGCGGTGGCCGCGCGTACCGGTGCGTCAACCCATTCGCTGTTGCGGTTGATCTGGCGTTGAACGGCAACGCGCAGCGCATCGGCACGCAAATCACGGTCTAGGATGGAAATCGTCACCTTCATCCGCTCGGCGGGGGAGGCTGGGTTAATGTACCAGTCGCTGACGATCACGCCGCCGTTTGAATCGGTTTGCAGCAACGGCATGAAGCTGATCGTGTCGAGCGAGGCGCGCCACAGATAGCTGTTCACGCCAATCGTGGTGATTTGCGATGCGGCCAGATCGCTGCGAGGCCGATCCTTTGAGCCGCCGCCACAGGCAACGAGAGGAAGGGCGAGCGAGGCCACGAACGCGGTGCGCAACAGGCGGGTCATGGGCTATTCCCTGGACGAATGAAAAATGGTCCTCTGGCCTCTACAGATCGTATCGCCAGCCCGCAAGCATCGCGCGCAATGACTGAACGGCCCGTTGATTGCCGATATATTGTGGGCGGATTGCAACACTCCTTCCACAAAGCGACATCGCCCGGTGGTGCGGCGTTCGCAAATCCCTATACAGGATATTCGGAGTCGAAGGATTCGCCGTGTTGAAGCGCCGTATCATTGCTGGATCCATATTGGGGACGTTGATCGTCGCCGGTCTGGTCGTGCCAGCATTTGGCGCATCAGAGGGTGCCCGTCGCCTGGTGCCCGCCGAGCGCGCCGTTACCCGCAGCTTTGCAACCTTCACGCCTGCATCCGCTGATCCAAAGCTTGCCGCTTTGCTAGCCCGCAGCGGCATCAGCGACAGCGATTTCCGCTTCACGCCGTCTGAAACGCGTCGCAACGGCAGCCGGGCAGTGACCGTTGCCGTTCGCGCGCGCTCGATCACGCTATCGCGCGACTCGCAGACGGCTGGCGCTGCCGAATTGGCGCCGGGTGCATCAATTGGGCTTGCGCCGATTGCGTATAATCTGGGCGTGTCGGTGGGCTGGAAGCGTTTTGCGCTATCGGGTGATGTTGCCCGGCTTGATCTGGGTGGCGCGCCGGGCAGCCGCGAATCGCTGGGTATTGGCGTTAGTTATTCGGGCAAGCGCGCATCGGCCCGCTTGCGCGCAACCGCTGATCGGCCGCTGGGCGATGCCCCGAAATTTATCTCGGATGATCCCAGCATGGCGATTGACGTTGGCGGCGCCTATTCGGTGGCGCGCAATATCGATCTGACCGCCGGGCTTCGCTACAAGCGCGAACTGAATAATCGGCTCGACCGGCTGGCCGATAACCGGCGTGATAGCCAGGCCGTCTATATCGGTACTGCGCTGCGGTTCTAATCTAAGGGCTTAGGGTGGCGGCTTGGCCTTAGGGCCAGCGACGACCCGCAGGTCGAGCATCCGGTTCAATCCAGGAATCAATCGCAGCCCATCCGTGAAATCCAGCAGATTTCAGCTGCCGTGAATGGCGTTTTTGAACCCCGCCTAGGGCAATTGCCGGCATATCCGCCTGTTTCGCAAGCGATGCCGCCCGGGCAAGCCCCAGCGTTCGCGTCCCCGGATGCGACCGGGTAGCAAAAACGGGTGAGATCAGCACCACATCGGCCTTTGCCCGGTTCGCGGCGATCAGCTCTGGCAGGGTATGCGCCGGCCACGTCCGGATGCCCCGCGCGCGTTTTGGGGAGCGGCCATGGTTGCCCGCGCTCCCCGGCCCAAGAACATCGCCCCCGGCCACGATCAGCATCAGCCGCCGCCGATGTGCAACCTTTGCCACCCGCAGATACAGGCTGCGTCGCGCCCTAATCTCAAGGGCGTAGTGGCGAAAGATCACGCCCTGCCCGCGTGGTACGCGCTCAAGCGCATCCCATAATGCGTCGCCCATGCGTTCATCGGTCATCAGCCACTGGGTGGGAATCCGGGGGTGACGAGCCTGCATGCGCGTGGCTATAGCACGCCGATGATAGACCGCGATCCTGCCGAACGTCTTGCCGATGTGCATGCCGCCATTGCCGCCGCGGCGACGCTGGCTGGCCGCCGCGCCGTGGATGTAACCCTGATCGCGGTATCAAAAACCCAGCCCGCAGACGCGATCCGCCCGCTTATTCAAGCCGGGCAGATGGTTTTTGGCGAAAACCGGGTACAGGAAGCCGAACAGAAATGGCCTGCGCTGCGTGACGAAGCGCCGGGTGTGGCTTTGCACCTGATTGGCCAGCTTCAGTCGAACAAGGCTGAGGCGGCGGTGGCGTTGTTTGATGCCATCCATAGTGTCGACCGGCCATCGCTGGTTGATGCGCTGGCGCGGGCGATGGATAAAATTGGCCGGCGACCGGCCTGCTTTGTCCAGGTCAATATTGGCGATGAGGCACAAAAGGGCGGTGTCCCCACCGCACAACTGGCCCGATTGATCACTGACGCGCGGCGGCTTGGTTTGCCGATTGCGGGGTTGATGTGCCTGCCGCCTGCCGATCTTGAACCGGCACCCTATTTTGCGCTGCTCGCCAAATTGGCGCGTGACAATGGTGTGGCGGGGCTCAGCATGGGGATGTCGGGCGATTATGAAACCGCGGTCACGCTGGGGGCAACGCATGTCCGGGTTGGCAGCGCGCTGTTTGGGGCACGGGGATGAGGTTTGCGGGGATCATCTTTGATTTTGATGGCGTGCTGATCGACAGTGAATATGTTGGCAACAGCCAGATTGCAGCGTTTTTGAGCAGTGCGGGGCACCCCACGACGGTCGAACAGTCGATGGCGCAGTTTATGGGCCTTGCTGATCGCGATTTTCATGCCGCTGTTGAAAACTGGATCGGCGGCCCCTTGCCCGATGATTTCCACACCGCGCGCGCTGCCGAGGATAGCCGGGTGATGGCAGAGGGGATCGATGCGGTGCACGGCGCGATTGATTTTGTCCAATCGCTGCCACCCATGCTGCCCCGCGCCATCGCCTCCTCCAGCTCGACGCGCTGGATAACGCGCCATCTCGATCATATCGGCCTGCGCGGGGCCTTTGGTGATCACATCTTCAGCGGCAAGGAACATGTCGAACGGGGCAAACCCGCGCCTGACCTCTACTTGCATGCCGCAGCGGCGATTGGCGTGCCGATAGAAGATTGTGTGATCCTGGAGGATTCACCGGTGGGCGCGCGCGGGGCGGTGGCATCGGGCGCGTATGTGATCGGCTTATGCGCGGGGATGCACTGCGGGGCCGATCATGCGGCGGTGCTGCGGGATATTGGTGTCAATGCCATTGCGCACGACTTCGCCGAAGTGGCGCGGCTGGTCAGCTGAAAGCCTTGGCCTAAAATTCGTGGCCGGTGCGATCGCGCTTGGTGGCCAGATAGCGCTCGTTATGCGGGTTGGCGGGCAGCTTGTGCGGCACGCGTTCAATCACGCCGATTCCGGCGGCTGCCAATTGCGACACTTTTTGGGGATTATTGGTCAAAAGCCGGACAGAACGTTGACCAAGTAGTGCCAACATGCGCGCAGCTACGCCAAAATCGCGCGAATCTACGGCAAATCCCAACCGCGTATTGGCATCAACAGTATCGAATCCCTGATCCTGCAGCGCATAGGCGCGCAGTTTATTGATCAACCCAATCCCGCGCCCTTCCTGCCGCAGATACAGCAAAATGCCCCAGCCGCTGGCAGCGATGGCGGCGATGGCGGCATCAAGCTGCGGCCCGCAATCGCACTTCAGGCTGCCGAGGACATCGCCCGTCAAACATTCGCTGTGCAAGCGGACGAGCGGGGGCTGTCCATTGGGTGCACCGATCATCAGCGCGACATGTTCGCCGGGCATTTCCGGCGTGCGAAAGGCCACCAGTTCGGCCGATTCGGCACCGGCAATCGGCAGGTGCGCGCGCGCCGCAATCGTCAGGCGCTGGGCATCTTGATGTTCGTCAATGTCTTCGGGCGACAGGATCAATCCAGCGTCTGCGCCATCCAGAACAAAAAACGCCGGCAGCATTCCCGCCATCGTTGCAAGGCGTAACGCGGCCGCAGCCGCTGACCGATTGGCGATCTCTGCGGTGCGGAAGGGCCCCTTGAACGGGGTAAGCAGATCAAATTGCGGATCGGCCAGCGCAGTGGCGATGGCAAAATCAAGCCACGGCGCGCGATCTATCATCACCGGGCATTCAGGGGCTGCGGCGGGGGCTTGGTTGGTCAACTTCAGCGTCGCGGCCCTGCCCGACGAGATCAACACCGTCGCCGCCCCTTGCGGGTCGAATGCGCCCAGCCGAACCGGATCAGCCGTTTCAATCGCGAGTACCGCGATCATGCCCTGGTCTGTCCGCACAGCGACGGGCCAGCCGCGTCGCAGCGAATCAATCGCCTGGGCGACCAGCCGCGCGCTCACAAGGTGAACTCGGTGGTGATCGGGATGTGGTCAGACGGTTTTAGCCAGCTTCGCGCGTCTTCCAGCACATGGTGCCGCGTTGCCGTGGCGGCCAGGTCGCTGCTTGCCCACATATGGTCTAGCCGCCGCCCACGATCAGAGGCAGCCCAGTCCTTCGCGCGGTAGCTCCACCAGGTGAACAGGCGGTCGGGCGCCGGGATGAAGTAGCGGCCAAGGTCCGTCCAGTTCCCCGCGGCTTGCAGTTGCGCCAGTGTGTCCACCTCCAATGGCGTGTGGCTGACCACGTCGATGAGCTGCTTGTGGCTCCATACGTCCGATTCGAGCGGCGCAATGTTGAAATCACCCAGCAGCAACGTTGGCCCTGTCACCCCTTCTGACCACCGCGTCATCCGTTCCAGAAAATCGAGCTTCTGGCCGAATTTGGGGTTCAGCTCTCGATCGGCGATGTCACCACCGGCCGGCACATAGACATTTTCGATCCGGATGCCGTTGTCGAGTCGCACACCCAAATGCCGGGCTTCGCCATTGGCCTGCCAGTCGAGCCGGTCGTGCGCGTGCAGCGGCAGTTTGCTGATGATCGCCACGCCGTGGTGCATCCGCTGGCCGTTCAGCGCGAGATGGGGATAGCCAAGCGCGCGAAAGGCCGCAGCCGGAAAATCGCCATCCATCACCTTGGTTTCCTGCAGACACAAGATATCGGGCGCCGATTCGCGCAGGAAGCGTTCGACAATATCGATGCGGAACCGCACCGAGTTGATGTTCCATGAAGCGATCTTGATTGTTTCGGCCATGCCGCGATGTACCCCCGTGATCGGCCCACCGCTAGCCAGCCGGTTGGCTGCGGACCAGAAAAGCGACGGATATAGAAAGGCCCCCGCTCCGGGGGCTTGGAGCGAGGGCCGACCTAGCGTTCGTCACGCAGGCAGAACGGATGGTGCAGGGTAACAGGGGGAAAACCCGGCATCGCTCCGTTCGCAGAACTGTTTTAGCGCGCTAAACCTGTCGCCAATATGAATGAAGTCGCGGGGTGGAACAAAACCGCGATAAACCGAAACGATCGAGCGATCAGTTTCGACCCCCACGAAGCGTTGGATCATTCCAGCGAAATGCGCGGTCGGCAACCGGGCCATTGAACAGTTGGTTCGACAGGCGAATGGTCGTGCGGTTGTTCTGCGCATCGAGCGCGACCCAGCCCTGCATCATCAACCCGCCAGGCGCGCTGGCGTCGCGCGCGAAAACCAGGGTGATTCGCCCATATTCGGGATGCCGCGGGTCACTTGCCTCAACCGAGATAACGCGCGGGTCTGCTGTGCGCACCACCTTGGCGAAACGCGTGATATCCTTGTTGGGATCAAGCAGCACCCCCAGCGGTGAGTTGCCGATTGGCCAACGTTGTTTTTGGCGAACCGAATAATCCAGAAACCACAGGGCCTTGCCATCACCCACGATCAGGATGGGCACACCCTTTTCATATTGGAAGCGGATTTTGCCGGGCTTTTTCAGCGTCAGCGTGCCGTCCAGCGTTTTGCCATTGCGGTCGGTTTGGCTGAAATTGGCGGTCAAGCTTTCAACCGAGCGCAAATGATCCTGCACCAGCGCCAGGTCGCCAGTCGCCGGTGCTGCGATCGCCACCGGCACCGCCAGGATCAACGGCAGCGCAAACAAGGGCCGAAATGTCACGCGATCTTTCTCCAGCATGGCGAGGAACAACTGCACCACCATCGGCGCTTTGGCTTGAACGGGTGGTGAACTAGCGGGTTTCGCCACCGAATTGTCGATGGTGGTTAGAGCGGACGGCCTTCCTGATCCATCAGCACTTCACGCCGGCCGACATGATCGGGCTTTGATACCAGCCCATCCTTCTCCATCCGTTCGACCAGCCGGGCCGCGCTGTTATACCCAATGCGCAATTGGCGCTGCAGCCATGACGTCGACGCTTTTTGGCTTTCGGCCACCAGCTGGCGGGCATTGCGATATTGCTGATCCTCCGCCGAATCCTCACCATCGGGCGCGCCGTCGAGCGCAAAGCCATCTTCGGGTTCTTCGGTGACGGACTGGATATAATCGGGCTGCCCCTGGCTGCGCCAATGGTTGGCCACCGCCTGTACCTCGTCGTCTGACACGAACGGGCCGTGGACGCGGGCGATCTGCTTGCCGCCCGGCATGTACAGCATATCCCCCTTGCCGAGCAGCTGTTCAGCTCCCTGTTCGCCCAAAATCGTCCGCGAATCGATTTTTGAGGTTACGTGAAAGCTGATCCGGGTCGGCAAATTGGCCTTGATCACGCCGGTGATGACGTCGACCGACGGGCGCTGGGTCGCCATGATCAGATGGATGCCCGCTGCACGCGCCTTTTGCGCCAGCCGCTGGATCAGGAATTCGACTTCCTTGCCCGCCGTCATCATCAGATCGGCGAGCTCGTCGACGATGATCACGATTTGCGGCAGCGGCTGAAAATCGAGCTGTTCTTCTTCGTAAATCGGCTGGCCAGTTGCCTGATCATAGCCGGTTTGCACCTTGCGGCCGAGTGGCTGACCCTTCGCTTTGGCGGCGCGCACCTTGTCATTGAACGAGGCCAAGCTGCGGACATTGACCGAGGCAAGCATCCGGTAGCGATCCTCCATCTGCTCCACCGCCCATTTCAGCGCGCGTACCGCCTTGGCTGGCTCGGTCACCACAGGGGCAAGCAAATGCGGAATATCGGCATACATCGACAGTTCGAGCATTTTTGGATCGATCATGATCATCCGGCACTGATCAGGTGTCAGGCGATAGAGCAACGACAGGATCATGCAGTTCAGCCCAACCGATTTGCCCGAGCCGGTGGTGCCCGCAACGAGCAGATGCGGCATGGGCGCAAGATCGGCGATCACCGGATCACCGGCGATGTTTTTGCCCAAAATGATCGGCAGCTGCGCCGATTGATCCTCAAAGCTCTGGCTGCCGACCAGTTCGTGCAGGTTTACCGATTCGCGGCGCGCATTGGGCAGCTCAATGCCGATCACGCTGCGCCCCGGAATAGTCGCAACACGCGCCGAAATCGCTGACATGTTGCGGGCGATATCATCGGCGAGCTGGATGACGCGGCTGGCCTTGATCCCGCTGGCAGGCTCCAGTTCATACATCGTGACGACGGGGCCGGGCCGCACCTCCACAATCGCGCCCTTCACATGGAAATCGTCGAGCACCGATTCGAGCAGCCGGGCATTGCGTTCCAGCGCGGCCTTATCCACCACCGGATTGCCGCTTTTGGGGGATGGTTTCAGCAGATCGAGCGGCGGCAGCCGGTAATTGTCGCGCAGATCAAGCGAGGTTTGCTTGGTGCGCGGTTTGGCGGTGGACGGGGCCAGTGCGCGCTCGGCGATTACCGGGCCAGGCCGGTTCTCGGGTGCGGCAACAGGTCGCGGTATGGGCTTGCGCGGCGGTACGGCGAGCGATTCTTCTGCCAGCAGGTCGGGCAGCGCATCGGCGCGGGGCGCGGGTAAGCGAAACTGCCATTGCCGCTCGCTAAGGTCGATTTCATAACTCCACGCATATAGCGCCACCCCGCCAAGCCCCAATATCAGGCCAAGCGCGCGATCGACCCACAGGATTGCGGTCGGATCACCAATTTGGGCGGTGCCCCAGCGCAGCAGCGTGGCAAGCGACAGGCCAATCGCCCCGCCATAGCCCGCCGGCAGCGCATTAACCGCCGTCGATGACACAAATGCAAAAGCCGTCGCCATCAACGCCGTGCCGCCAAATCCTTTCAGGACCATGCGGCCCCAGCCCTGCACCGGCACATCGCGCCACAGTCGCGCGGCCAGCACCAGCCCAAAAGGGAGCATCAGCACCACCGGCCAGCCCAGCAACGCGAGCAGCGCATCGGCAATCATCGCGCCTGGGCTGCCAATCATATTGCGCGCCGGGCCTGCAGCAGCGGTGCTGAGCGACGGATCGCCGGGCGCATAGCTGATCAGGCAGGCGGCGATCATGATGGTGACCGCAACAATCGCCATCGCCGCGATCAGGGATCGGCTGCGGCGGGCACCATGCCGCATGGTTTCGCGCCACAAAGGCGGTTGCGCCTGGCTCGCCATGTGCGTTTCCTTCACAAATGTACGCTTGATGTTCCACAATCGCCCCGCGCGAGTCTCGCGTCAAGATGGCGTGGGTTAATACCGGCTTTGGCCGGGGGAATTGGCAGCACGCATTGGGGCCGCTAGGACCGGTTCATGGAGCAAGCAGACGTAATCATTTTGGGCGGGGGCCTTGTCGGGTGCAGCCTGTCGCTGGCGCTGGCAGCGCATGGTATTTCCACCATCGTGGTCGATCCCGCCGATCCGGCGGTCACGCTGGCGGCGAACTTTGATGGCCGGGCATCGGCAATTGCCAGCGCCAGCCACCGGATGCTCGACGCGATTGGCGTTGGCGCGCGGTTGGCGGGCAAGGGCTGCGCGATCGAATCGATCCGCGTCAGCGACGGGCTGGCCCCCGGCGCGCTCGATTTCGCGCCAGATGCCAGCGACGGCGCATTGGGCACCATGTACGAGAACCGGTTATTGCGCACCACGCTGCACCAGGCGGCGATGGCGGCGGATTTGGTCGATCTGCGGATGCGAACCCGCGCGACATCAGTAACGCGCGATGGCGCGGGGGTACGGATGACCCTTGATTCGGGCGCAGAAATCGCCGCCCCGCTAATGATTGCCGCAGAAGGGCGCAACTCCCCCACGCGCACTGCCGCCGGCATTACGATTGCGCATTGGCAATATCATCATAACGCCATCATCACGGCATTTGACCATGCCCGCCCGCATGAAAATTGCGCTTTCGAAATTTTCTATCCCGCCGGGCCATTTGCCATCCTGCCGCTGTTGCCGGTTGATGGCCGTAACCGATCAGCCTTGGTGTGGACCGTGAGTGAGGGCGACGCGCCGGGCATGCTGAAACTGTCCGACCGCGGGTTTCTGGCAGAGGCAGAGCGGCAGATGGGCGGTTTTCTGGGGCCGCTCAGCAACCTTGCGCCGCGCTCCACCTATCCGCTTGGCTTCCACCATGCGGCGCGAATCACGGCAGAGCGGCTGGCGCTGGTGGGGGATGCAGCGCACGGCATTCACCCGATTGCCGGGCAGGGGCTTAATCTGGGTTTCCGCGACGTGGCAACGCTGACCGAGGTGTTGGTCGACGGGAAAAGACTGGGGCTTGATCTGGGCGACCCCGGCTTGCTGGCACGGTATGAGCGGTGGCGCGGGCTGGATACGTTGATGGTGGCCATGGCAACCGACACGCTGAACCGCCTGTTCGGGGTACCCGGCAAAACCGCAAGCGCGGTACGCCGGTTCGGGCTAAGCGCGGTGCAGGCGATCCCACCGCTCAAGGCCCGGTTTATGGCCGAAGCACGCGGTGAAAGCGGCGACCTGCCCAAGCTGTTGCAGGGCGAGGTGGTTTAATCTGTTTTGGGTTTATCGGCGGCGGCGCGGGCGGTGCGGGCCGCATCGCTGCCGGTGCGGCGGACGGTGTTAATCTGCTCCATCGCTGCCACTTTTCGGGGTTCGAACAGATTGGCGAACATCATCCACAATCCCAGGCCAATCGATCCGCTACGCTTCTTTTTGCCACGCATCAGACCGTTCCCGCCAAATCTCGCGCTTGATCGACCAACATCACCGGCACGCCGTTGCGGATCGGATAGGCCAAAGCGGCGGCATCCGAAATCAATTCCCCCGCATCTGCATCAAGGCGGAGCGGCGATCTCGTCACCGGGCAAACCAGCACTGACAGCAACCACGGGTCAATCAGTGCCGCATTGCTCACTGCAACGTGACCGATTCCTCGCCGTCGTGCCGCCCGAAAAACTGCATCAACTGCACGATCAATTCCGCACGATCCTCCAGGCTTTGCGATTCGAGCAGCGCCTGTTTTGCAGCGACATCAAAGGGAGCAATCTGCGCCACGCCATTGACGAGCGATTCGTCGTCGAGCCGGGCCACCGCTTCCCAATCGACCGCGTAGCCCTGAATATCGGCAAAGCGCCGCGATTCCATCTCAAGCGCGGCGCGGCCTGACAGTGAGAGTATTTCCTGTTCCCCGGTGGTCGGCATCAGCTCCGCCTCCACCTGGCGGAACGGTGTGGCGACATCGAGCTCGCGGACGATGCGGAACAGCGACAGTCCTTCGAGCACAAGATTATAACGCCCGTCATCAAGCATCTCAAACTGCGCTATTTTGCCAACACAGCCGACCTGAAACAGCGGCGGCGGATTCCCCTCTGCGCGCGGCTGCACCATGCCGATGCGCCGGTCGCGCGCCATCGCATCGCTCATCAGCGCCTTGTATCGTTCTTCAAAGATATGGAGCGGTAAGTGCATGCGCGGGAATAGCAGCGCGCCGGGTAACGGGAAAACCGATAGCCGGGTGGTGGTGCGATCGCTCGTCATCCGAACAAAATCGCCGACAAGCGCCGACGCTGTGCCGATACCCATGGGTCTTCCAGGCCGACCACCTCGAATAATTTCAGTAGGCGTTGGCGCGCTGCGCCTTCTTCCCAGGTGCGGTCATCGGCGATCATGGCGAGCAGTGTATCGGCCGCTGAATCGCGGTCCCCCGCGGCCATTTGCCCACCGGCGAGTTCAAAGCGCGCGGGCATGTCAGCAGGGTTGGCTGCAACCGCTGCTGCCAGTCCGGCCAGATCATCGACCGGCTTTGCCTCGCGCGCCAGCGCCAGCGCCGCTTGGGCGCGGCTGATTTCGGGCAGTTTAGCGACGTCTTCGGGCAATGCCGCGATGGCTGCTTCGGCTTCGTCGGGCTGTCCATTGGCGATCAGCGCGCGAATGCGGCCTGATAACACGCCGGGATGATCGGGCGCCATTTCTAACAGCTGGTCAAAAATGCTCAGCGCACGCTCGCCATCACCATCGCCCAATACCTGTTCAGCCATTGCGATCACCGGCTCAATATCCGGTTCTGCCGATACCCCTTCGGCTTGAACAGGAAGCTGGCGCAAAAGCTGGTCGAGCATCGTCCGCATCGCCGATTCGGTGCGCGCGCTCGTCAGGTCAGCGACCAGCTGGCCTTCGAACATCGCATAGACAGTGGGGATGGATTTGATTTGGAACTGCGCGGCGATAAACTGGTTCTTGTCGGTATCGATCTTGGCCAACACCACGCCCTTATCGGCATAGGCTGCGGCGATCTTGTCGAGCATCGGCGCCAGCGCTTTGCACGGGCCGCACCATTCCGCCCAAAAATCGATAATGACCAATTTGGTCATCGACGGCTCTACAACGTCACGGCGAAACGCCTCAATTGCTTCGCGTTCAGCGGGGGACATGCCCAGAGTAGCCAAGTGTCGCTCCTGTGCCTTGCGGCGAAATGATGGTCAGCGCCTTATGTGGGCGCTTATCGGGTGAAGCCAACCCTTTTCGACATCGCAACCCCCGTTAGACCATTTTGGGGCCTGGATCCTGGCGGAATTGGCGCGCCGCGACACAGGGTTATAGTGCAAAGCGCCGATAGGTCGTATCCGGGCTTGCCGTACCCCCAAGCCGATGCTAACAGCCCGCCCTCACCCCGTCCGTGGCCATGCCCGGGCGAAGTCGCCAGAGCGGGCGTAGCTCAGGGGTAGAGCACAACCTTGCCAAGGTTGGGGTCGAGGGTTCGAATCCCTTCGCCCGCTCCAGCCACGATGGAAAAGCCATCATTGTCAGTGTCGATCGTGGCGAATGAACCGCTGCAGCCGACCTTACATCACAGCCCCGGCGTAACGGCACTTACATCACTGCAATGCCAAGGGCTGCGGCCTCGCTTTTCAACCGGTTGGCGGCAGCGGGATTTGCCGCAACCGCATCCGCCAGCGCGCGCGATGCCTTGGCATTTTCGCCCAATGTTTTGCGGCTGCGCATCAGCATGACCCATCCGTCGATGTTGCCGGGATTGGTCCGCAACTTGCCCTCCAGCTGTGTGACCATCTGTTGCGCCATCATATCCTGCTGGCTTGGCGTCAGCGCCGCCGCAGCGCGCATCTGTTCGGCTGACGGGCCGGGAATGGCCGCAACGCCCGAAAGGCCCATCGGCGCGCCAGACCCCATTGGCGGGTGGTTACCCGCAGGCTTCAGCGCGGCAAGCCTGGCAGCAACATCGATTCGGTTGATCTTGGCCACTTGGCTGATGGTGCGGCGCAGATCATTTTCCCATGATGCGCCCGGTGGCGTATCCTTCAATAACGCCATCCAATCGTCGATCGCGCCTTGATGATCGCCCCCCAAATCACGCGAGACTGCCGTGAAATATCGGCTGCGAGGATCTTTTGGATCAATCGCCAGCGCAGATCGAAAGGCCGTCAGGGCCGCTGCCGGCATTGGATCACGCGGGCTGGCCATCACCCGCGCCTCGCCCAGCGCCGACCATAAATCAGCGCGCTTGGGGTTGGCCAGCGTCCCTTTTTGGAACGCTTGAACGGATTCATCAAACTGGCTTCTGGCGAAAAGTGATTCGCCCAGCGCGGCCCAGGCATTGGCATCGCCGGGAGAAGCCTGGGCACGGGCACGAAGCGTCTCGATTTCGGCTGGCTGATTCGCGGTAACGGCTGATTTTGCAGCAATTGCAGGCGGCGGCGCGGCCCCCGAGTTGCGCGACACCGAATACCCCACGGCAAGAATCAGCGCGATTGCTGCCCCCGCCAACGCCCATTGCCCTTTTACCATTGGAAAATTTCTCGCCACAATTTCTGCCTGTCCTGCGCGTCCGACAGGGGTGACGCGCTTCGATGTCCATGGTAGTGCTAGAGCGATTGGGGTAAAGCGTATTTCGTTTTAGGGATTGTCGGCGGGGGCCACTTCTCGCCGGACTTGGGGGACAGTCATCATGGCGGATCGCGTGCGTGTCGCGATTATCGGATCTGGTCCGGCAGGGTTGAGTGCGGCTGCGCGCGCGGCCCAGCTAGGCGTTTCCCACGTTCTTCTCGAAAAAACGGACCATTTGTCTGATACAATTTATAAGTATCAGAAGGGCAAGCATGTCATGGCGACTCCCGCCAAGCTCGTGCTGCGGTCTGACCTCGATTTCGACGCGGGTAAGCGCGAGGCTATTCTGGGCACTTGGGATAAGCAGGCGCTCAGCAATAAGGTCAACGTTCGTTACCGCAGCGAAGTAAAGGCTATTACGGGCGAACGGGGTGATTTTTCGCTCGCGCTGACAGACGGTACCGTGGTGCACGCCGAATGCGTTGTTTTTGCCATCGGCACCCAAGGCAACCCCAATTTGATGCGCTGCACCGGAGCTGACCAGGCGCACGTTCAGTATCAGCTTGATGATCCAGGCGAATATGTCGACGAACATATCACGGTTATCGGTTCGGGCGATGCCGGCATTGAAAATGCGCTGGGGCTTGCCGCCGATGCAGCACAGGGCAACGTCGTCACCATTTTGAACCGGTCGGCCGATTTTGCCCGCGCCAAAAGCGCGAATGTGAAGCTGCTGAACGAGGCTGCCGATCAGGGCCGGATCACCGTCCGCCTGAACACGACGCCCGGTGAAGTGCGCGAGGACGAGCTGGTGCTCGAAACGCGCGAGGGTACAGAGACGATCAAGTGCAACCGCATCATCGCCCGGATGGGTTCGGCCGCGCCGCGCGCCTTTATTGAATCGTGCGGGATCGAATTTACCAGCAGCGACCGCGAAGCCTTTCCCCAATTGTCGCCCGAGTTTGAGACGACGAAAAAGGGCATTTTCGTGATCGGCGCACTCGCCGGTTATCCGCTGATCAAGCATTGTATGAACCAGGGCTATGACGTGCTCGAGTTCATCAATGGCAATACGTCGCTGAAGCCCGCTGACGAGCCGTTGCTTGAGGGCAAGTTTGTCGAGCTGCAAAAGGCGCGGCGGACGGTTGATCAGTGGCTTGACCTGTTGCGCACTAACATCACGATTCTGAACGACCTTTCGCCGTTGCAGATGCGCGAATTCGTGCTGGATTCCGAAATAAAGCTATACCGAGCGGGCGACGCCATCATCAAACGGAACGAGCCGGGATCGTCTCTGCTCTGCATCGCCGAAGGGTCTGTGCTGGTTGAAGTCAACCCGACCGACCCAAAAATCACCATTCCGATCCCGCAGGGATCGATCTTTGGTGAAGTCGGTCTGATTTCGGGGCGTCGTCGCGGCGCGACGGTGCGCGCGGGCACCAATTGTGTCATCGTCGAAGTGCCGCGTACGGCTGCGTTGAAGCTGATGGCATCGGTGCCAGCTGCTAAGCGCGCCGTCACGCGTATTTCAGTTGAGCGCCAACTGCTGCAGATGTTCAAATCGGGCCTGCTGGCGAGCGACATTGTCGAGCTGCTGGACACGCATGAAATCGTCAATGTCCGCGCGGGCGAGGCGGTTTTCAAAGAAGGCGAAGCCAGCGATGACGTTTATGTGATCCGCATTGGCAGCATGATCATCGAGAAAGAAGTTGCTGGTAAACCGGTGTTTATTTCCTACATGCCCGCCAGCACCTATGTGGGTGCGCAGAACCTGCTTACTGGCGGGCGGCGGACCAAAACGGTAAAAGCGGCGGTCAAATCTGAAGTGATCAAGCTGCAAGGTGCGGCATTTCGTCGGTTGCTTCAGGCCAAACCTGCGCTGATGGAAAAGGTGCGGAACGAGGCGGCAGATACGGCCAATACGCAGGCCTTTGTCGAAAGCCGCAAGGACAGCCATTCGGCAATCTTCAACACCCATTCTGAAACCGCCAAGTTTCTGGTCGATAACGGCATTGGCGAGGCGACCGATGTGTTGTTGATCGACGAGACGCTGTGTGTCGGCTGCGACAATTGCGAAAAGGCCTGCGCCGACAGCCATGAGGGCCTGTCGCGGCTGGATCGTGAAGCGGGCCGCACCTATGCCCATCTCCATGTGCCGATCAGCTGTCGCCACTGCGAACAACCGCATTGCATGGCGGATTGCCCGCCTAACGCGATACAGCGCGGCAAGACCGGTGAAGTGTACATTGATGACACCTGCATTGGCTGCGGCAATTGCCAGCGCAACTGCCCGTACGGTGTGATCCGGATGGAGCAACGCCCGCCCGAAAAACCCGGTCTGTTTGGCTGGTTGATGCTTGGATCGGGCCCGGGGCCCGGCGAACCATCAAAAAAATGGCGTTATAAGAATGCCACGCCGGGCGTCGATGTGCCGAAAAAGGCCGTCAAATGCGACATGTGCTCCTCGATCAAGGGCGGTCCTGCCTGTGTGCGGGCCTGCCCGACCGGGGCAGCCATTCGCGTCTCGCCGGAAAGCTTTCTTACCATGACGAAAATTCAGGAAGAGGACCGGTCATAGCTACCCGCGCAACAGGAGGAACGCCCGGTCGCAAGCCGGGTGACGCCAGGCATGAGGGATTTTTGCGGTATGCCGGTTTCCGCTGGCTGAAGCTGTCGCTCTCGCTGAGCATCATTGCTTTGCTCGGCTATATGCTGATCGATGTCACGCCGCGCCCTAATGGCGGCAGCTGGTATGGCTATACGCTGGGCACGATTGGCGTTGTACTGATCTTGTGGCTGACCATGCTGGGCGTGCGCAAGCGCGCAATGACCAGTGGCCGCTGGTCGCTAAAGGCCTGGACGAGCGCGCATGTCTATCTTGGTCTCAGCCTGATTGTTATTGCGACGCTGCACACGGGCTTTCAGCTTGGCTGGAATGTTCATACCCTGGCTTATGCGCTGATGATGGTCGTCATCCTTTCGGGCATATGGGGCGTCGTTGGCTATTCAACGATCCCATCCGCGCTCAGCAATAATCGCCAGGCGATGACGGAGGGCCAAATGCTCGAGGCAATTCGTTCAATCGACCGACAACTGCATGACGCGGCCCAGCCGCTGAATGCGTCGATGTCGGCGCTGGTGCTGGCGTCGCTTCGGCAGGATCCGTTTGCGGGCGGGTTGTTGGTTCGGCTGAGCGGCCGTGATTCGCGTTGTGCGACCAACCGTGCCTACCAAGCCATGCGGCTGGAATCGAGCGACAATAGCGGCCCGGGCGGCGATGCTATCAAGCGTGTCGACGAACTGCTTGATCGCAAAAGAGCGGCACTATCACAGCTGCGTCGGCATTTGCGGCTAAAGGCGTTGCTCGAAATGTGGCTGTATATCCACATCCCAGTGACCTTCATCCTGATTGCGGCGCTTACCGCGCATGTCGTCAGCGTCTTTTTCTATTGGTGACCCTGGCATGAAGCCCTTTTTGATCCGCCGCATCAGCACCACCGCCGACGGTCGGGAAATCGTTCGCGATGCCCCCGCGCCGCGTCCTCTGGTAACCGTTGGTCGGGCCGTCACCAACGACATCGCGTTGCCCGATCTGGGTGTGGATCCGGATCATGCGCAAATTGAGCGGTCCAGCGACGGACAGGTGCTGGTTACTGCAGTTGGCTCCAGCGGTTTTGAATCGGGGCGCCGCAAGCGTCGGAAAGTAACGATCGATCCAGCCGAAGGCGGCGAAGTCACGCTGGGCAGCCATCAGATCACGGTATCGCGCGAACCCGGCGGGGATGTTGTGCTGACGGTGCAGCGCGTCGGGCCGATTTCAAAAGCGGCAGAAGAGCGCGACGAGCGGCGGGTATTCTCCCTCACCGGGCTTATGCCGGACAAACGCAGCACCGCTTGGGTGCTCGCAATATCGGTGTTGATCGGGTTTCTCGCGATTCCCATCTGGGCCGCATTATACAAACAGCCCCCGGCCGTTGCGGCCAACGCTGGCGGCAAGACGTTGACGGCGACCGAGGCGATGAACCGCGCAATCAAGGTCAACAAGGTTCAGTCAACTGCCGACGGTTCGTGGACCAGCGGTCCGTTGAGCGACGCGCATCATGCGCTCGAGGGAAATTGCGAAGCGTGCCACACCAAGCCGTTTGTGTCCGTGCGTGATGCAACCTGCCAATCTTGCCACAAGGACGTGCATGATCATGCACCTGCGGCGCGGATCAATAAGTCGCGTGCCATTCCCGGCGCTGGCGGGCAGATGCTGGCTGGCGTGGCCAAGGCATTCGGGAAGGAAGGACCGGGTTCGTGCGTTTCCTGCCATAGCGAGCACGAAGGCGCCGGACCGATGAAGGTAACCGCCCAAGCGTTTTGCACCGATTGCCATAGCAGCCTTGATCAGCGTTTAACGGATACCAAGCTTCCAAACGCAGGCGATTTTGGAACGCAGCATCCACAATTCCGGCCGCTGGTTGGCGTTGTCCCAGGCGATAAGCCCATCCTGGCACGCGCCTCACTCGATGCCCACCCGACCGATCAGAGCGGTCTGAAATTTCCCCATAAGCTGCATCTTGATGGGCGTAGCGGTGTGTCGGCGATGGCGCGCACGTTGAACGCGAGCAAGGGGTATGGCGATGTTCTCGTCTGTGCCGATTGCCATACGCCTTCTGCAGACGGCACGCGGTTCCAGCCGGTTGATATGGAGCAGAATTGCCAAGCCTGTCATAGCCTTGCGTTTGATAAGATCGGCGGCATCACGCGCACCTTACGGCATGGTGATACCGGCCAGATGATCGCGGATCTTCGCGCATTTTATCGTTCGACCAGCCCGCCACGCCCTGCCGAACTTGGTGGGATGGTTCGGCGGCGCCCCGGCGGCTATGCGCAAGGTCAGGTCTATAACGCGTATTTCTCGGCAGCCGGTGCCCGCGGGTCAGCCGGTGATGCCGCCGTCCGGACAGTCTTCTCCCCCGGCGGGGCCTGTTATGATTGCCATATCGTCAAGGCACCGGGTGCCGGCGCAGCCGACTGGTCGGTTGTGCCTGTCAATCAGCCGATGCGCTATATGATGCACGGGTGGTTCGATCATAACGCGCACACGACCGAGACGTGCGAAAGCTGTCATGCCGCCAAGCAATCGGTAAAGGCCACCGACCTGATCCTGCCTGATTTAAAATCCTGCCGTAGCTGCCACGGCGGAGAAGCGTCGACGGCAAAGGTGCCTTCGGGCTGCGCTATGTGCCACAGCTACCATGTCAAACAAGATGCGCCTTGGAAGCCCCGTCAAGGTGGTGGGGTTCCGCTAAAACCTCAGCCGAGCAAACGCCCGGATGAGATTGCCGCTTTGACGTCAGGGACGAAATAA